>JAJSZB010000182.1:0-13325 GCA_050613715.1 Streptomyces sp. IBSBF 3018 | reverse complement strand
CCCGCGCTACTCCCCCGGCCCGTCACCCCGGTCCGCCCGTCGCGGCGCCCCCGGTCCGTCCCGTACCAGCAGCCGCGTGAGCAGCACGACGTCGCGCGGCGCCGAGCGGTCGCCGTCGATGCGGGAGAAGAGGAGGCTCGCGGCGGTCGCGCCGAGCGCGTGCGGGTCCTGGCTGACGACGGTCAGCGGCGGGTCGAGGCGCGCGGCCAGCGGCAGGTCGTCGAAGCCCACGACGGTCGGCGACCTCGGTCCCTCCGGGGCGTCCAGCACGCCGAGCGTGATCAGGTCGCTGGTGGTGAACAGCGCGGTCGGCGGCCGGTCGAGACCACCCAGCTCGCGCAGCGCCGCGTGGGTGTCGGCGTGCGAGCGCAGCCCGTGCCGGACCAGCGCGGGGTCGGCGGGCACGCCGTGCGCGGCGAGCGCCTCGGCGTATCCCGCGTGCCGCTCGGCCTGGGTCCAGATGTCGTAGCGGTCGCCGAGGTAGGCGATCCGGGTGTGGCCGCGGGCCAGCAGGTGGGTGACGGCGCGGCGGGCGCCCGCCCGGTTGTCGACGGTGACGGTGTCGACGTCCAGCCCGGGTGCGGGCCGGTCGACGCAGACCACGCGGGTGCCGCTGCCCATGGGGCGTTCCAGGAAGGCGTGGCCGCCGATCGTCGGCACCAGGATCAGGCCGTCGACCTGCCGCGCGGTGAACGCGGCGACCACCTCGCGCTCGCGGCGCGGGTCGTCATTGGTGCTGCCGACCAGGACGACGTAGCCGCGGCGGTGCGCCTCGTCCTCGACCGAGCGGGCCATCAGCGCGTAGAAGGGGTGCGCGAGGTCGTCCACGACCAGGCCGATCGCGGAGGTGCCCAGGTTCTTCTGGCGCAGGCTGCGGGCGTTGTCGTTGCGCTGGTAGCCGAGGCTGCGCACCGCGCGCTCGACCCGGGCCGCGGTGCCGGGCGCGACGCCCGCCTCGCCGGCCACCACCCGGGAGACCGTCATCGGGCTGACCCCGGCGGCCCTGGCCACGTCTTTCATCGTGGGGCGCTTCACTTGCCTCCGTCCGCCGTTCCCCGCGGCCGTCCCGCTGCCGTGCGGCGACCGCCACCACCCTTGCACGGCACGGGAGTCGGGGGCCCGCGCGGGCGGCCGCGCCGGGAACGTTCACAGCCTTGACACAGCGTCAGGTACACATCAACAATGCCACGTCGGTTGGTAACGTTCACAGCCCCCAAGAGCCGCTCCGTGCCCCCCGAGGCGGCGCGCCGCGCCGGCGCGGGCCCGCCTCCACGAGAAGGTGGTCCTCCGTGCGCCCTGACCTGTCCCGCTCCCGCCCCGGGGGCCTCTTGCGCTCCCGCGCCCTCGGCGCGCTGAGCGCCCTGTTGCTGGCCGCGCTCGGCGTCGGGGGCCTGGCCTCCGCCCCGGCCCACGCCGCGACCTCGGACCTGACCCAGTACGCCGACCCGTTCGTCGGCACCGACGACAGCAACGCCCCGAACCCGGTGCCCGGCGGCGCGGGCGGCAGTACGTACCCCGGCGCCGTGGTGCCCTTCGGCGGGGTGCAGTTCAGCCCGGACACGCCGACCGCCTCGCCGTCCGGCTACCGCTACTCCGACACCTCGATCGAGGACTTCAGCCTCACCCACTTCGACGGCGCGGGCTGCCCGAACAACGAGGACCTGCCGCTGATGCCGATCACCGGCTCGGTGAGCACCTCACCCGGCAGCAGCTGGACCTCCTACGCGTCCGCGTACACCAAGTCCAACGAGTCCGCCTCGCCCGGCAGTTACAAGAACCGGCTGGACAAGTACGGCACGGACGTGGAGCTGACCGCGACCACCCGCACCGGCATGGCCCGGCTGACGTACCCCTCGACGGGCAGCGCGGGGCTGCTGATCAACACCAGCCGCAGCGCGACCGGCAACCGCAGCGGCTCGGTGAAGGTCAGCGGCTCGGAGGTCACCGGCAGCGTCACCGCGGGCGGCTTCTGCGGCTCGTCCAAGACCTACCAGATCTACTTCGACATCCGCTTCGACCGCGCGCCCAGCGGCTTCGGCACCTGGTCCGGCGGCAGCGTCTCGGCCGGGTCGACCAGCGCGAGCGGCACGAACACCGGCGCGTACGTCACCTTCGACGCGAGCTCCGCCCGCACCGTGCAGGCGAAGATCGGCCTGTCCTACGTCAGCGTCGCCAACGCCCAGGCGAACGTGACCTCGGAGAACAACGGCTGGGACTTCGACGCGGTGCGCACCGCCGCCGCCACCTCCTGGAACCAGATCCTCAACCGGGTCCAGGTCACCGGCGGCGCCGCGGCCGACCTGAAGAAGTTCTACACCGCGCTCTACCACGTCTTCCAGAGCCCCAACATCTCCAGCGACGTCAACGGCGACTACCGGGGCTTCGACAACGCGGTGCACAACTCGGCGCGGCCGGTCTACCAGAACTACTCCGGCTGGGACATCTACCGCTCCTGGGCCGCGCTGATCGCCCTGGTCGCCCCGAACGAGGCCGCGGACATCGCCAACTCGATGGTCCTGGACGGCCAGCAGGGCGGGCTGCTGCCCAAGTGGTCGCAGCAGACGAACGAGGACTTCGTGATGACCGGCGACCCCGGCCCGATCATCGTCTCCAGCATGTACGCCTTCGGGGTGCGGAACTTCGACACCGCGGCGGCGCTGTCGCTGATGGAGAAGGCGTCCAACGGCGGCACCGCCCAGGGCTCGGCGATCCGCGGCAACCAGGGCACGTACACCAGCCTGCACTACCTGCCGGGCGCGCCCTCGGACTCCCTTGAGTACTCGGCCTCGGACTTCGCGGTGGCGCAGTTCGCCAAGGCGCTGGGGAACACGAGCAGTTACTCCACCCATATGACGCGCGCCCAGTGGTGGCGCAACACCTACGGCACCGACTCGGGCTATGTGCAGCCGCGCAACTCCGACGGCAGCTGGGTGTGGCCGATCGACCCGGCGAGCCAGTCGAACTTCACCGAGGGCAACGCCGCCCAGTACACCTGGATGGTGCCGTACGACTTCGCCGACCTGATCAACGACATGGGCGGCCGGCACACCGCGGTGCAGCGCCTGGACCACCACTTCACGCAGGTCAACGCCGGCCAGACGCTGCCGTACTACTACATCGGCAACGAGCCCGAGCACGGCGTGCCGTGGGCGTACGACTTCGCGCGCGACCCGGCGGGCGCGTCGGACGCGGTGCGCAAGGTGATGTCGGAGTCCTACACCGCGGGCGCGGGCGGCCTGCCGGGCAACGACGACCTGGGCGCGACCTCGGCCTGGTACGTGTGGGCGGCGCTGGGGATGTACCCGGCGACGCCGGGCGCCGACACCCTCGCGGTCAACGGCCCGTCGTTCCCCTCGGTGCTGATCCAACGGCCCGGCGGCGACATCACCGTCAACTCCTCGGGCAGCGGCTCGTACGTGCAGGGCATGTCGGTCAACGGCACGGCGACCAGCCACAGTTACCTGCGCTACCCGGACATCGCGGCCGGCGGCACGGTGAACTTCACCATGGGAGCCACGCCCAGCGCCGGCTGGGGCACCGGCGCGGGCGACGTGCCGCCGTCCTTCACCGACGGCGCGAGCACGGTGCCGGCCCCTCCGGAGCTCGGCACGAACCTGGCGCAGGGCAGGCCGGTGACGGCGTCCGCGCCGTGCGCGACCGCGGAGTCCGGTGACAAGGCCGTCGACGGCTCGCTGAAGAACAACAGCAAGTGGTGCTCGAAGACCGCGAACGCCACGCTGACCGTCGACCTCGGCAGCGCGCAGACCGTCTCGTCGTTCGTGGTCGACCACGCCGGGCTCGGCGGCGAGACCACCGCCTGGAACACCGGCGCTTTCCAGCTGCAGACCAGCACCGACAACAGCACCTGGTCCACCGCGGCCACCGTGACCGGATCGCGGGCCAGCCGCACCTACAACGCGGTGTCGCCGCGCCAGGCCCGCTACGTCCGGCTGGTGGTGAACACCCCGGCCAACACCTCGGGCAACGGCACCGACGCCGCCCGCGTCTACGAACTGGAGGTGTACGGCGGCGGCTCCGCGGACCTCGCGGTCGGCCGCACGGCCACCGGCTCCGACGCGTGCGCGAGCACCGAGACCCCCGACAAGGCGGTCAACGGCAGCTACACCGGCGGCACCACCGACAAGTGGTGCTCCAAGGTGGACGGCACCAAGACGCTGACCGTCGACCTCGGCGCCTCCCACGCGCTCAGCTCCCTGGTGGTCCGCCACGCGGGCGCCGGCGGCGAGGACTCCGCCTGGGACACCAAGGACTTCGACCTCGCGGTCTCGGCGGACGGCTCGACCTGGACCACCGTCGCCCAGGTCCGCGGCAACACCGCCGACACCACCACCCACCAGGTGAGCACGAGCGGCCGCTACGTGCGGCTGAGCGTGATCACCCCGACCCAGAACTCCGACCCGGCCGCCCGGATCTACGAGCTGGAGGTCTACGGCAGCTAGCGGCGGCCGGCCACGGCATGTGTGAGGGGCCCCGCCGGGCCCCTCACACCACCCGCTGGGCCTTGCCCAGCGCGATGACCCCGCCCGCGGAGACCGTGTACAGCTCGCGGTCGCGGTCGGGGTTGACGCCTATCGTGGCGCCGGGCGGCACGTCGACGTTCTTGTCCAGCACCGCCCCGCGGACGATGGCCCCGCGGCCCACCCGGACGTTGTCGTGCAGCACCGAGCCCTGCACCACCGCGCCCGCGTCCACCACCACGCCGGGCGAGAGCACCGAGCGGGTGACCTGGCCGCGGATCACGCAGCCGGGGCTGACCACGGACTCGCCGACGATGCCGCCGGCCGCGATCTTGGCCGGCGGCAGCTGCCCGGGGTGGGTGTAGATCGGCCAGCGGCGGTTGTACAGGCTGAAGGCGGGCTGGTCGGACACCAGGTCCATGTGCGCCTCGTAGTAGGCGTCGACGGTGCCGACGTCCCGCCAGTAACCGTGGTCGTTGGCGGTCTCGCCGGGCACGTGGTTGGTGTCGAAGTCGTAGACCTGGGCGACGCCCTTCTCGGTCAGCCGCGGCAGGATGCTGCCGCCCATGTCGTGCACCGACTGGCTGTCCTCGGCGTCCTCGTGCAGTGCGTCCAGCAGCGTCTTGGTGGTGAACAGGTAGTTGCCCATGGAGGCGAAGACGTGCGCGGGGTCGCCGGGCAGCCCCGGCGGGTCGGCCGGCTTCTCCAGGAAGCGCTCGACCTGGACGCCGTCGGCCGCCGGGGTGATCACGCCGAAGCCGGCGGCGTCGGATCTGGGCACCTTGATCCCGGCGACGGTGACGCCCGCGCCGTGCTCGATGTGCTGCGCGAGCATCTGCCGCGGGTCCATCCGGTAGACGTGGTCGGCGCCGAACACCGCGATGTAGTCGGGCTGTTCGTCGTGCACCAGATTCAGCGACTGCAGGATCGCGTCGGCGCTGCCGAGGAACCAGCGCGGCCCGAGCCGCTGCTGCGCCGGCACCGGGGTGACGTAGTTGCCCAGCAGGCTGGACATCCGCCAGGTGGTGGTGATGTGCCGGTCCAGCGAGTGCGACTTGTACTGCGTGAGCACGCACACCTTCATCACGTCGCCGTTGACCAGGTTGGACAGCACGAAGTCCACCAGGCGGTACGTGCCGCCGAAGGTCACCGCGGGCTTCGCCCGGTCGGCGGTGAGCGGCATCAGTCGTTTGCCGGCGCCGCCGGCCAGCACTATGCCCAGTACCGAAGGTCCACCGCGCATGAGGCACCCCCTAGGGTCCGTGTCCGCACCTGATCACACTGTCCGCGCCTGTCCCTGTCAATGGCCCGCCCGGGGCCCGCGCTCCGCAACGGTCGCAGCCGGCCGTCAGCCGGGCTTGGTCAGGGAGGCGTACAGGTCGGCGGTGCGGCGGGCGACGGTGTCCCAGCCGAACTCGCGCACCGCGCGGTCCCGGCCGGCCTCGCCCATCGCGGTCGCGGTCGCGGGATCGGCGGTCAGCCGGCCGACCGCCGCCGCGAGCCCCGCCTCGAACTCCTCGGCGCGCTCCTCGGCGTACGGCACGAGCAGGCCGGTGACGCCGTCCTCGACCACCTCGGGGATGCCGCCGACCGCGGAGGCGACGACCGCGGTGCCGCAGGCCATGGCCTCCAGGTTGACGATGCCCAGCGGCTCGTACACCGACGGGCAGACGAACACCGCGGCGTGGGTGAGCAACTGGACGACGACCGGGCGGGGCAGCATCGCGGGGATCCAGTGCACGCCGTCGCGCACCGCGTTCAGCTCGTCGAACAGGCCGCGGAACTCCCGGTCGAGCGCGGGGGTGTCGGGCGCTCCGGCGCAGAGCACGACCTGCACCGCCGGGTCGAAGGCGCGGGCGGCGCGCAGCAGGTGCGGCACGCCCTTCTGCCGGGTGATGCGGCCGACGAACAGCACGTACGGCCGGTCCGGGTCCACGCCGATCCTGGTCAGGGCGTCGGTGCGGGGGTCGGGGCGGTAGGCGACGGTGTCGATGCCGTTGCGGATCACACGGACGCGCTCGGGGTCGAGCGCCGGGTAGCAGCCCAGGATGTCCCGGCGCATCCCGTCGGAGACGGCGACGACCGCGTCCGCGGACTCCATCGCGGTGCGCTCGGCCCAGCCGGACAGCGCGTAGCCGCCGCCGAGCTGCTCGGCCTTCCAGGGCCGCAGCGGCTCCAGGGAGTGCGCGGTGAGCACGTGCGGGATGCCGTGCAGCAGCTTGGCAACGTGGCCGGCCAGGTTGGCGTACCAGGTGTGGGAGTGCACCAGGTCGCGGTCCTGGACGGCGGCGGCCATCGCGAGGTCGACGGCGAAGGTGCGCAGCGCGTCGTTGGCGCCGTCCAGGGTGGTGGGCGCGCGGTGGCGGACCGCGCCGCCCGCGGTGCCCTCCCCCCAGCAGTGCACCTGGAGGTCGACCAGCGACCGCAGCTCCCTGGCGAGGAACTCGACGTGGACGCCGGCGCCGCCGTAGACGTCCGGCGGGTACTCCCGGGTCAGCAGTCCGACCTTCACCAGGGCCCTCCCGGGGTCGACGATCGTGTACGACGTGCTCGCGTGCCTCCTGCCTTCCCCGTTCCCGGCCGCCCTACCCCGACCGGAGGCGATCAGGTCGAACTCCTCCGCGGGGTCCGCCCCCGGACGGCTGCGGCGCCCGTCCTGGACGGTGACCGGCCGGGCTCCCGAAGGGCCGATTCCCGCCCGGAACAGCACCATTGAGGGCTTTTGGTCGAAATGTCCTGGCCACAGCATGCCAACCTGTGAAGCAAAGAGGGAACCAAAACGACGGGCTGGACCGTCAGATGATCAGAACCCGGCAAGAGAAGGTGATCCCAGATGTCCTGCCCCGACGTGAACTGCCGCAAGGGCGGCTGCACCACCGACCCCGAGCGCGGTCGGCCCGCAGGCGGTAGCGGGCCCGCGCGCTAGGACGGCGACGCGGGAACCGGCCCGACGGGGGAACAACGGGGGAACACTTGGCACTTGGCGGCGTCCGGCGCCGTCCGCGGACGGGTCGTGAACGGGTCACGGGCCGGTCACGGGCGCCCGCGGACGTGCCCGGCACACACGAACCACAATTCGCGAACGAATGTGGAATACCTCGCCGGAGGCGGGGCAGACGCCCGACGTAAAGTCGGACGAGTGCGAGGCGATGACGTGACCACGATGGTTGAGCAGTCGGAAAGCACGGGCGTGACGGCGGGCACCGCGACCGCTACGGCCGGACAGGCGGCCCTGCCCGAGGGATCGTTGGAGACCACCGGCGGACTTCCGCTGATCGATGACGCGTCGCAGATTGCGCCGAAGGACGCCCGCGCGCTGTCGAAGCTGTTCTTCGACCGGCTCCAGGAGCTGGAGGAGGGGACGCCCGGCTACTCCTACGCACGCAACACCCTGATCGAGATGAACCTGGCACTGGTGCACTTCGCGGCCGGCCGGTACCGCAACCGGCCGGACACCGACCGCGAGGAGATCGTGCAGGTCGGCACGATCGGTCTGATCAAGGCCATCGACCGGTTCGACCTGTCGCGCGAGACGGAGTTCACCACCTTCGCGCTGCCCTACATCGTCGGCGAGATGAAGCGGTTCTTCCGTGACACCTCGTGGGCGGTGCACGTGCCGCGCAGGCTCCAGGAGCTGCGGGTCGAGCTGAGCAAGGCGAAGGAGCACCTGGCGGTGCTGCTCGACCGCGACCCCACGGTCGCCGAGCTGGCCGAGCACCTCGAACTGACCGAGCAGGAGGTGCTGGAGGGCCTGGTCGCCGCCAACGGCTACACCGCGGGCTCCCTGGACACCCCGTACAACGACGCCGAGAGCAGCGCCGACGGCGAGGGCCGCACGCTGGCCGACACCTTCGGCGCCTGCGATCCGGCGCTGGAACTCGTCGAGGACTTCCACAGCCTGGCGCCGCTCGTCGCGCAGCTGCCCGAGCGGGACCGCGAGCTGCTGCGGATGCGGTTCGCGGAGGAGATGACGCAGGCGCAGATCGGCGAGGTGATGGGGTACTCGCAGATGCACGTGTCGCGGCTGCTGAGCCGGACCATCGCCAAGCTGCGGGCGGGCCTGCTGGCACAGAACTGACCGCACAGAACTGACCGGGCGGAAACGACCGATGCGGGCCCACGTGGAGAGCCGACCACGCGGGCCCGCATCCGCGTCAGCAGGTCACAGGCAGGACCCGCGGTCCTCGCTGTCGCCGATGATGCCGAAGAGCATCCGCCGCAGGAGCTGTACCTGGTCGCGGGGGAACCCGCCCAGGGCAGCCTCCTCGGCCTCGTCACAGGCGGCCGCCACCGCCGCGCGCAGGTCGTTCCCGGCCGGGGTGATCTCCGGTATGCGCGCGCGGCGGTCGCGCGGGTCCGTGCGCCGCACGACCAGGCCCTTGCCCTCCAGCCGGTCCAGCTGGCTCATGAGCGTGGTCTTGTCCAGCCCGAGGGTCCTCGCCAGCTCGCCCTGGGTGAGGTCCGGGGTCTTGTCGAGAGCGCTCAGCACGATGTAGTCGCGCAGCTGCAGCCCGTACTTCTCCGCCTGCTCGCCGGTCGCGCCGCGCATCCGCTGCGCGGCGCGGTGCAGGAGCCAGGTGATCTCCGAGTCGACCGTGGGGCCGTCGGCCGCCCCGCCGGACGGCGTACGCTCCGGCGGGGTACCGGTCGTGGGCGTGGGACTGTGCATGAGGGAACCGTACGCTCCTTCCGCGGCCGGGCGCCGGGCGCTCGGTGCGATCGGACGGCAGGCGCTCAGCGCCGCCGGGCGGCCGCCTCCCCGTCCTCGGCGGGCTCCGGCCGGGCGGGCAGCCGCGGGATGCCCTCGTAGGCGTCGCGGTCGTGGGCGGGCACGATCCGCACCAGGTCCGCCAGCGCGATCATCCGGAGCAGGTCCCGCCGCACCTGGGCGGGATCGCTGTCGGCCAGTGCGCGCATCAGCCAGGGCCGTTCGACGCGGCGCCGGATGCCGTCGAGCTGCCAGGTCAGATCGCCGACGAAGGCGTACCGCCGGCCGGACGGCAGGGTCACGAAGACGATCACCGAGCCGGTGGTGTGGCCCGCGGCGGGCACGACGACCACCGAGCCGTCGCCGTACACGTCGTGGCCGGCCGGGAAGCCGAGGTACGGCGGCCCGTCGATGGCGTACTCGTGGATCTCGTGGTCGGCGCAGACCGCGCGGAACACCTTGCCGTCGGGGTCCCCGGCGGCGTACCGCCGCTCGCCCGCGGTCATCCAGACCGGCACCCGCAGCCCGTCCAGGCCGCTCACGTGATCCCAGTGGCTGTGGGTGACGAGCACGCCCCGCAGCCGGGTGCGGTCGTAGCCGGCCGCGTCGAGCTGGCGGCTCACCGTCGCCTCCGCCCGGTAGGGGGAGCGCGCGATCCGCGGCAGGCTCGCGATGTGCGCGGCGACGCCGTCGCCGAAACCGGCGTCGATCAGCAGGTCGCCCTCGGGGTGGCGGACCAGCACCGCGGTCGCGGCGAAGTGGCGTCGGTCCCGGAAGGACCCGCCGCGGACCGCGAAGGCCGCCCGGGTCTCGTACGTGCCGGTGGGCAGTTGGTGGAGGGTCATGCCCGCCGGCGGATCGGCCTCGGGCAGCGGGCCCGTCCAGGCGGGGGGCTGGGGAAGGGAGTGCATGCGGGGGATCGTATGACCTCGGATAGTCTGAGGCAAGACGAATTCCACGGTCGGCCCTCTCTGGCGGACCGGCCGCTCCGGGCGTCGTGTACGCGCCTCGTGTGATGCCGGACGCGGTGGGGGGCTACTGGCGTCGTACGCCGGTCATCCCACCGGATGAGGTGCGGGGCCCGGAAGAAGCACCAGGTGAGGGACGCGGCGCGGCCCCTCGCGCTCATAGCGTGGTCCCACTGCGAGAAGGCGAGGACCAGATGATCGAGGCGAGGGCGCTGACCAAGCGCTACGGCGACAAGGCGGCCGTGGAGGACCTGACGTTCACGGTGCGGCCCGGCGTCGTCACCGGGTTCCTGGGGCCCAACGGGGCCGGGAAGTCCACCACCATGCGGTTGATCATGGGCATGGACGCGCCGACCTCCGGGTCGGTGACCGTGAACGGGCTGCCGTTCGCCCGGCACGAGCGGCCCCTGAAGACGGTCGGCGCGCTGCTTGAGGCGCGTGCGATCCATCCCGGCCGCTCGGCCCGCGGCCATCTGCTCGCGCAGGCGGCGACCGCCGGGATCGGGCGGCGGCGGGTGGACGAGGTCATCGCGATGGTGGGGCTGACGGAGGCGGCGGGGCGGCGGGCCGGCCGCTTCTCGCTGGGCATGGGCCAGCGGCTGGGCATCGCCTCGGCGCTCCTGGCCGACCCGGAGATCCTCATCCTCGACGAGCCGGTCAACGGCCTCGACCCCGACGGCATCCGCTGGATCCGGCTGCTGCTGCGGGAGCTGGCGGCCGAGGGGCGGACGGTCCTGCTCTCGTCCCATCTGATGAGCGAGATGGCGCTGACCGCCGACCACGTCATCGTGATGGGCCGCGGGCGGCTGCTGCGCGACCAGTCGATGGCCTCGTTCATCGCCGACGCGGGCGCCGCGCGGGTCCGGGTCAGGACGCCCGAGCCGGACGCCCTGCGCGAGGTCCTGGTGCGGGAGGGCGGGACGGTGCACGAGGCGGACGCCCCGGGGCACGGCCCGGCCGACCCCGCGGCGGCGTTCGAGGTCGACGGGCTGAGCAGCGAGCAGATCGGGACGCTCGCCCGCCAGGCCGGTCTCACGCTGTACGAACTGGCCCTGCTCACGGGGTCGTTGGAAGAGGCTTACATGGCGCTGACCGAGGACGCCGTGGAGTACCGGGCGAAGGAGACGGCAGCGGCATGAGCGGCGTCAGCAGTATGAGCGGCACGAGCGGTCCTGGCGGTGCGGGCGGGCCGGCGGTGCTCGCCGGGACGGTCGGGGGGCCGGCGCGGCGGCCGGCGCGCGCGGAGGTGCACAGCGAGCCCGTCTCGCTGCGGCGGGCGGTGGTCTCCGAGTGGATCAAGTTCCGTACGCTCCGGTCGAGCTGGGCGATCCTGGCGGCGACCGTGGTCGGCCTGGTGGGCATCGGCCTGATCGTCGCCTACAACACGCGGCACGTGACGGCGAGCATCGACCCGGAGGACCTGGCGCCCTCGGCGACGATGCAGGGCTTCCTGCTGGGCCAGTTGCTGATCGGCGCGCTGGGCGTGCTGGTCGTCTCCGGCGAGTACGGCACGGGCATGATCCGCTCGACGTTCGCGGCCGTGCCCAGGCGGCTGCCCACGGTCTGGGCCAAGGGCCTGGTGTTCGTCGCGGTGGTGGGCGTGACCACGGTCGTGGCGTCACTGGTGACGTTCCTGTCCGCCCAGGGCCTGCTGTCGCACTACCGCGCCGGTTACTCCCTGGCGGACCCCGGCGTGCCGCGGGCGGTGCTGGGGACCGCCCTGTACCTGACCGCCATCGGGGTGCTCGGCGGCGCGGTCGGCTGGATCGTGCGCAACACCCCGGGGGCGCTGGTCAGCTTCCTCGGACTGGTCCTCGTCGTGCCCGTCCTGTTCGGCAACCTCCTGGGGAACTGGGGCAAGGACGTGGCACAGTTCCTGCCCAGCGAGGCCGGGCAGAGCTTCGTCACCGGTCTGCACCAGCCCCATACGCTGTCCACCGGGGCGGGGCTGGTCGTCCTCCTGGCGTGGGTGGCGGCGGCCGTGGCGTGCGCCGCGGTCCTGCTGCGGCGACGCGACGTGTAGGGAAGGGCCGCCATGACGCCGTCCCTGCCGCTGCGCACGCCGC
Source organism: Streptomyces sp. IBSBF 3018 (assembly GCA_050613715.1). Taxonomy (GTDB): domain Bacteria; phylum Actinomycetota; class Actinomycetes; order Streptomycetales; family Streptomycetaceae; genus Actinacidiphila. The sequence continues at coordinate 1,105 of JAJSZB010000182.1, read as the reverse complement.
CACGGCTGCGCCTGCCGCTCCGGGCGCCCGCGGGGGTGCGGCGCCGGTTCGACCGCGGCTCGCTGTCCGTGGACCTGGCGCTGGCCTGCGCCTTCGCGGCCGTGACCTGGCTCGCGGACAGCGCGCACGGCGGCGCGTTCGGGAGCAGGGCGGCGGCCGCCGCCGCGTGGCATCTCGCGCTGGCCGCGCCCCTGGTGCTGTGCCGCCGCCGGCCGGCCGCGGCCGTACTGCTCCTCGGCGGGGTGACCTTCGCGCAGTGGCTGTACGGGATACCGGCGATCGGCGACCTGGCCGTCCTGGTCGCGCTGTACGCCCTCGGCCTGCGCGAGCGCCGGGTGCCGGTGCTCGCGGTGCTGGTGTGCGGCGCGCAGGCCGGGGTGGTGCTGGCCACCGTCCGGTGGCACCCGGACAACGCCTGGGTCACGGGCTTCATGCTCAGCGGCACGGTCACCGCGTCCTGGCTGCTGGGCGTCTACACCAGGACCCGGCGCGCGTACACCGCCTCGATGCGCGAGCGGGCGGAGAGCGCGGAGCGCGACCGCGACGCGCGCGCCCGGTTCGCCGTGGCCGTCGAACGCGCGCGCATCGCCCGGGAGATGCACGACGTGGTCGCGCACAGCATCTCGGTCATGATCACCCTCAACGACGCGGCCGTGGCCATCGGGCCGCCGGGCAGGCAGCGGGACACGATCGCGCAGGCGTCGGAGGTCGGCCGGCAGGCGCTCGACGAGATGCACCGCATGCTCGGCGTGCTGCGCACCGGCGACGGGCCGGCCGCCGGCCACGCCGAGCGGGCCCCGCAGCCGGGCGTGCGCGAACTGGCGTCCCTGGTCGCCGCGGTGCGCTCCGCGGGCCCGGAGGTCAGTCTGAGCCTGCCGGACGGCCTGGAGGAGATAGGTCCCAGCGCGCAGCTGGCCGTGTACCGGATCGTGCAGGAGTCCCTCACCAATGTCCTCAAGCACGCCCGCCGGGCCCGCCACGTGACGGTGGACGTCCGGTCGACCCCCACCCGCGTCGACATCAGCGTCTGCGACGACGGAGCGGGCCCGCCGGCCGCCGAACAGCGCGGCGCGCTCGCGCATCCCGGTGAGGCCGTGCCCGGCCG
>JAJSZB010000181.1:445-13424 GCA_050613715.1 Streptomyces sp. IBSBF 3018 | reverse complement strand
CCCGCCCACCCCACCCCGCGCCGCCGCGGAAGCGCCCCCGCCGCACCGCTCACCCCACCCGTTTCCACCCCGGTTCCGCCCCGGCTATTGCATCGTTGCAAATCGTATGCCAGGGTTCCGGCCATCCGGTTCACAACGATGTAACGGGGTGAATGCCTCCATGAGCGGAGCGATGGCGCGCCGGCGGTTCCTCGGCCTCGGCGCCGGCGCGGTGCTGGGCGCCGGGCTGGCTGCGTGCTCCTCCCCGCTGGCCAGCGGTCTGGCCGGCGCGCAGCCGGACACCGCCGACGTGATCTTCTGGAACCTGTTCACCGGCGGCGACGGCGCCAACATGGTGCTGATGGAGCAGGACTTCCGTAAGTCCCACCCCGGCGTCAGCGTCGAGGCGACCATCCTGAGCTGGGGAAACCCGTACTACACCAAGCTCGCGCTGGCCACCGCGAGCGGTACGCCCCCGGACGTCGGCATCTCGCACCTGTCGCGGCTGCCGCTGCTGGCCGCGGCCGGCCTGCTGACCCCGGTCTCCGAGACGGGCCTGGCCGACCTCGGCGTGACGCCCGACCGCTTCACCCCCGCCGCGTGGCAGAAGGCGACCGTCGGCGGCACGACGTACGCGGTGCCGCTGGACACCCACCCCTTCGTGCTCTTCTACAACGTGGACCTGGCCCGCAAGGCCGGCCTGCTCAACGCGGCCGGCGACGGCCTGAAGCCGATGAGCGACGCCGCGGACTTCACCGACGCGGTCAGGGCGATGAAGGACGCCAGCGGCCAGTACGGCGCGGTCATGTCGATCACCGCCGACCCGTCCACCGCCTGGCGCTACTTCAGCATGGTGTACTCGGGGCTGGCCGGCCCGGTGGTCACCGACTCGGGCACGAGGATCTCGGTGGACGACGCGGCGATGCAGGAGGCGTTCGCGTTCCTGCAGAGCCTGACCAAGGGCGGCCTGATGCCCAGCGTGCTCAACGGGTCCGGCGCCAACGCCCTGTTCAGCACCGGCAAGGCGGGCTTCCTCTTCGACGGCGAGTGGCAGATCCCGTCGTACCGGCTGGTGAAGGACTTCCACTTCAACGTGGTGCCGTTCCCCGCGCTGCTCGGCCCGAAGCCGGTGGCGTACGCGGACTCGCACGCGCTGGTGATCCCGCACAACCCGAACCGCTCGGCGAGCCGCACCCGGCACGCCGCGCAGTTCGTCAAGAGCCTGCTGGACGACAGCGCGGTGTGGGCGCACGGCGGCCATGTGCCGGCCTGGCTGCCGACCCAGCGCAGCAAGGCGTTCCTCGACCAGTCGCCGCAACGCAACTACGTCCAGGCCGCGTTCACCGCGCAGTACGACCCGCCCGCCTGGTACACCGGCGCCGGCTCGGACTTCCAGAACACCGTGGGCGCCACGATCATCGAGGCGCTGTCCGGGCGGACGAGCCCGAAGAAGGCGACCGCGGCGATGCGCGCGGACCTCAAGCGGTACACCACGGCCCGACCGCCGGTCACGATGAAGTAGGAGGCTGACCCGCCATGACGACCGTCGCCGCGCCGCGGCCGGCCCCCGAACCCCTCGCCCCGGCCGCCGCGTCCGCGCCGCCGCCGGGCTCCGAGCGCCGGGCCGGGCTGCTGCTGAGCGCCCCCTTCCTGATCGTCTACCTGCTCTTCCTGGCCGGCCCGCTGGTGGTCGGCATCGTGCTGAGCTTCTTCAACACCACCACCGTCAAGAGCGGCCTGGGCGGCTGGGTGGGGGTGTCGAACTACTCCAAGGTGCTCCAGGACAGCCTGTTCTGGGACGCGATGTGGCACTCGGTGCTCTTCACGCTGTTCACCACGCCGCCGCTGGTGATCCTGGCGCTGGCCGCGGCGGTGCTGGCGCACCGGATGCCGCGCGGCCGGGTGTTCTACCGGGTGGCGTTCTTCGCGCCCTACGTGGTGCCCTCGTCGGTCGTCGCGCTGATCTTCCTGTGGATGTACACCCCCCAAGTCGGCCTGATCACCAAGCTGTTCAGCGGCCTGGGGCTGCCGGTGCCGGACTTCCTGGGCAGCACCTCGGGCGGCTGGACCGCGGTGGTGCTGATGACCCTGTGGTGGACCTTCGGCTTCAACTTCGTGCTCTACACGGCCGCATTGCAGGACGTGTCGCCGGACGTCTACGAGGCGGCGGCGATCGACGGCGCCGGCCCGTGGCAGCAGATCCGGCTGATCACCGTGCCGTTGCTGGCGCCGACCACCAGCCTGGTGCTGATCCTGCAGATCCTCGCCTCGCTGAAGGTCTTCGACCAGATCTACCTGCTGCTGGGCGGCGGCCCGAACCAGTCCACCCGGCCGGTCATCGAGTACATCTACGACACCGGCTTCACCTCCTACCGCGGCGGGTACGGCGCCGCCGCGACCATGGTCTATTTCGTCATCATCGTCGCGGTCTCGGCAGCCTGGTACGGGCTGCGCCGGTGGCGCGCGACCAGCACCGCGGCCTGAGCGGAGACCACCGTGACCTCGACGACCCTCTCCACCGACCTGAGCGCCGCCCCTCGCGACCGCGGCGGCGCGGCGAGCCCGGTGAACGGTGCGAAGCTGTTCAACCGGCTGTGCGCGGTGTGCCTGACGCTGTTCGCGCTGATCTGGCTGGTGCCGTTCTTCTGGGCGCTCGCCACCTCGCTGCGCTCCGACGGCTCGATCACCCAGCACCCGGTGTCGCCGTTCGCCGGCGGCTGGTCGTTCCACGCGTACTCCTACGCCTGGGACAACTACCCGATCGGCTGGTGGTACCTGAACAGCCTGCTGATCTCGGTGCTCGCGGTGGTCTTCACCGTCGGCTTCTGCTCGATGGCCGCGTTCGCGCTGGCGTTCCTGCGCTTCCGCGGCCGCGCGGTGGTGATGGCGCTGGTCACCGCGGGGCTGATGCTGCCCACCGAGGCGCTGGTGCTGCCGCAGTTCATCGAGTACCGCTCGATGCACCTGCTCGGCACGTACTGGGCGCTGGTGCTGCCGTCGGTGGCGGCGCCGGTCTCCGTCTTCGTCTTCCACGCCTTCTTCCGCGGCATCCCCACGCCGCTGATCGAGGCCGCGCGGATCGACGGCGCGAGCTGGTGGCGGGTCTACGCGTCGGTGTGCATGCCGATCAGCCGCCCGGCGGCGGCGACGGTCGCGATCCTGACGTTCATCAACTCCTGGAACGCCTTCCTGTGGCCGCTGCTGGTGCTGAACCAGACCAAGTCCCAGACGATCCCGGTCGGTCTGTCCTCGCTGGTCAGCAACAGCAACATCCAGTACGCGGAGGTGATGGCCTCCTCGGTGCTGGGCTTCCTCCCGCTGATCGCGGTGTTCCTGGTCTTCCAGCGGCAGGTCACGCAGGGCATCGCGACGACGGGCATCAAGTAGCGGGCGGCGCGGGGGCCGCCGCGGCGTGGGGACCCGTTGTGGAGCGCACTGCTCCGGATCTTGTCGCCGACTGGCCATCTGCCGTACGCCTCCCGGGGGTTCGGGCGGGCTACCGTCTGCCCTCCAGCGCTGCCGCGCACCTCGCGGGCGCTGTCACATGACCTGTGGGGGGTCCACACCATGCGCATATCGCGCACCCGGCGGCGTGCCCTGATCGGCACGACCGCCGTCTCCTTGTCCGCAGCGCTCGGCGTCGCCCTGGCGCCGGCCGCGTCCGCGGACTCGACACCGGGCTCGGTGTACAACGTCGTCACCCAGGACGACGGCACCGTGACCGTGTACATCACCGGCGAAGTCGCCACCGGCTCGCTCCGGTTGAGCGTCCGCGCGTCCACCGCGGCGGACGCGCCCGTGCTGGCCGTCGTCGACGGCTTCACCGCCGGGCACACCAACGACACCGTGCGGCTGCCGGCCGGCACCGCGTACGGCGACTACCCGGTCGACGTCGACTGGCAGCTGGGCGACGGCACGCAGGAGCACGCGGGCGACGCCGGCACGCTCAACTACCGCAAGCACGCCTCGATCCCGAACGTGACGGCCGACCGCACGGTCACCGACTTCGCGCACCGCAGCGTCACCCTCGGCGGCCACGTCGACGTGCTCGACCCGGCCACCGGCGTCACCGCGCCCGCGCCGGCCGACACCCCGGTCAAGCTGACCTGGTGGGACGATGTCGCGCCCGCCTCGCGGGTACAGCACACGCAGACCGTCGACACCGACGACGCCGGCACGTTCACCCTGCCGGTGACGCCGGGCGGCACGCTGGAGAGCGGCACCGCGCAGGTGGTCGCCGGCGACGACATCGCGCCGACGATCAGCCCGGCCGCCGTGCCCACCGTCCAGGTGCAGTCCGAGACGTACCAGATCACCGCGACGTCGACGCCGGCCAGCGTGCACAAGGGCCAGAGCATCACGGTCAAGGGCAAGGTGACCCGGTACGACGCCGCGACCGGCGGCTACGTGCCGTTCGCCGGCGCCCCCGTGGTGACCACCGCGGCCGAGCCCGATTACTACTACTACACCGTCCCGCACCGCCTGGCCGGAGCGACCACCGCGGCGGACGGCAGCTTCTCCTACAGCATCACCGCGAACGCGACGACGACGCTGCAGACCTACCTCGCGCCGTCGCCGTACCTGCCGAACATCCAGCAGGCGCAGAGCACGGTGACCGTGCCGGTCGCCACGAGCGTGACGCTGCCGGCGTTCTCGCTCGACCAGTACGGCACGGTGAAGACCACCGGCCGGCTGACCGGCGCGCAGTGCGGCAACCAGTCGCTGTGGCTGCAGTACTCGCCCAACGGCCGGTCCAACTGGCTCAACCTGTCGCACATCACCACCAATTACGGCAACGGCAGCTACTGCTCGTTCGTCATGCAGGCGTACGGCTACATCGACGGCTACTACCGGGTGGTCCACTTCGAGAGCCCGCAGCTGCTCGGCTACACCGAGCCCGCGCACCGGCTGCACCGCACCGACACGCAGATGTCGATCGCGGCCAGCACCACCCGTCCGGCGAGCGCCACGTCGAAGGTCACCTTCAGCGGCGTCGTGATCGCCCGCGTGTCCTCCGGGTGGGTGCACTACAACCACGCGCACGTGGTGCTGGTGTACCGCCCCAAGGGCGACTCCCAGTGGTACTGGGTCCAGAAGGGCTACACCAACTCCGCGGGCCGCTACACCTTCACCACCCCGGCCTACGGCGACGGCACCTGGGCCGCGTACCTCGACGCGGACTCGACGCACTTCACGAGCGACACGAAGGACATCTACGTAGACGTCCGCTGAGTCGCCGGCGCCGAGCCTTCACCGGGCCGACGAGGCCCCCCGGCGCAGCGCCGCCCCGCACCACCCGGAACCCCGGCAGGGCCCACCTGCCGGGGTTCCGCGCGTCCCGGGTGGGTTGTCCGGGCCTCTGCTCACTCGGGCGCTTGGCGCGCGGGCGGCGGAAGGTGGGCCACATGCCCGCCGAACCATTCGGCCAGGGGCTCGCCTGCGTTGTACACGCTCTCGATGAATTCCCGGCAGCGCAGCACAAGTCGGGGGTCGATGAATTTGACCGCGCCGGCCAGGACGCCTTGATCGTCGTAAAGCGCCTGATACATCACCCGGTTGCCGAGCGTGCAGATCTCCGGGAGCGGACCGTCTTCCTCGTACGAGGCCACGTTGTCTGCGCGGGCGACATGCACAGGGCCGCCGCACTGGTCGCGCACGAGCAGGGCGTGCATCTCCCATTGCATGTATGCGCTGAGCGGCTCCTGGACGACGCGGGCCCGCCGGGCCGCGAATCCATGCGTCTCGACCTTGCGGTGGTACTCCGCCATGTCTGCACGGCCGGCGTCCAGCAGACGCAGAGCCTCATCCCAGTCACCGCGCCAGAACGCTTCCCAGCTGTCGTAACCAGGTTCCTTGAACGTCTGCTGCCGCTCGAGCTTCCAGAACCCCAGATCGCCGCAACTCCAAAAGTGTTTCTCGAAGTCGGCGTAGTAGTCCGTGAGTGCCAAGCGTTCACCGCCGCTGCGGGGAAACGGACTTCGCATCTGGGACGCCTCCCCCGGGCGGCAAGGTCTGATGGAGCAACGACTCAGTGTGCGACCAGAGTATCACCGGACTCGGCGCGCAACCTCGTACTTCGCGGATCAGCCGAAGGTTTTGGGGCCTGGTGCGACAGTCGTCGGGCAGCGGTCGAGCCCTGCGTCGACGTGGCTCAAAGTGCGGAGTAGCGCCCTTCCTTGATGTCGGTGATGAAGGCTGCCCAGGCGTCAGCGGTGAAGACGAGGGCGGGGCCTTCGGGGTCTTTGCTGTCGCGGACGGGTTGGATGCCGGTGTAGCCGTCCGCCACTTCGACGCAGCTGCCGCCGTTTCCGTCGGAGTACGACGACTTGCGCCAGCGCATGGCGCTCGGGCCGGTGCTGTTCGGCATACGCGTCTCCTCGGTCGTCAGGTCAGTGGGGGTAGCGGCCGGCCTTGATGTCGGTGATGAAGGCTGCCCAGGCGTGGGCAGTGAAGGTGAGGGTGGGGCCTTCGGGGTCTTTGGAGTCGCGGACGGGCTGGATGTCGGTGTAGCCGTCTGCGACTTCGACGCAGCTGCCGCCGTCTCCGTTGCTGTGGGAGGACTTTCGCCAGTGGGCGGTGGTCAGGTCGGGCTCGGGGGTGGGCATCGGTGGGCTCCTCGGGCAGGGGCTTTCCCTTCAGTGTTCTCGGGGAGCCGACTGCTGCAAGAACGCACAATGAGCCAATGGCCGTTGGGCGGCGGCACGTGGAACGGCCCCGCCACGTTGGTGCGTTGGTGGCGGGGCCGGTCGTGCTCGGGGTTCAGACGGCCGGGTAGCGGCCCGCCTTCACGTCGGTGATGAATGCGGTCCAGGCGCTTGCGTCGAAGACGAGGGCCGGGCCTTCGGGGTCTTTGCTGTCGCGGACGGGCTGCACGCCGGTGTAGCCGTCAGCGACCTCGACGCAGCTGCCGCCTTCCCCGTTGCTGTAGGACGACTTGCGCCAGCAAGCAGTGCTCAGGTCAGGGCTGTTGTGCATGCGTGTATTCCTCCGCCACCGAGTCCAACAGGGCTAGGGACGCCTCCGGCGACGCCGCGACGGCCCTGGCGAGATCGTACGACTTCCAGTACAACGCCACCGGCTCTGCCTCGTCCAGGATTTGCCCCGAATGCGCGCTCTCTGTGTACGCCAGATCGGGTGCGCCGTCAAAGGACATCAGGCTGACCATGCCTCCCGCCATCATCGGATGTGCACCGTCGGCGTACTGGAGCACCTGCACGATGATGCGTCCGGCTCGGGCCCGGTCGGCGATTGAGCGCAATTGCGCCGCCATGACCGACGGGCCGCCAACGGGGATACGCAGCACGTTCTCGTGCAGGATGGCCCAAAACTCGGGCTTTGTTGGGTGGTTCAGACGCTCAGCTCGCTTGAGTCGAGCCGCGACCCACTCGTCCGTACTGCTCTGCGAGGCCAGCGGATTGGTGGCTTTGATGACTGCCCGGATGTAGTCCTCGGTCTGGAGCAGTCCAGGCACCAGCGTCGAGGCGTACTCGCAGATCGCCGACGCGCGCGCCTCGTGATAGGCGGCCTCGGCGAAGTAGGTGGTGTGGCCGTTCGTGTGGAGCGGCTTGGACTTGTGCGCTATCCGGCACAGGCCCTCCAGGTGCTGGCCGGAGTTCAGCGCCGCGTCGAAGCGGATGGACAGCTCCAGGCGTGGGCGGCGGATGGCCGTCTCGATCTGGCCGATGTACGCGCCGCTCACGAACACCATCGCGCCCAGCCGCTCCTGGGCCAGCCCGGCCGCCTCGCGCAGACGTCGTAACTCCGAGCCGTAGTAGGCATCCGGGCTCTGGAACGGATCGAGGAGCTTCGGTTCGGCCATCGCGTACTACCTGCCATCTCTGCTCTGTGCTTGTAGAGCCACTGACGCTTCCGAGGCTAGTAGCCAATCGGCCACAGTGTGAGGGGTCGGGCACAGACGGTTGCGTGGCAAGCGTCACACGGAGTGAAAGCGAAGGCGGACATGGCCTACGACAAGGGATGTTGGCGGTGGGCGGGATGACGGTCGGTATCGGCGCGGGCGTCGCGGTCGCCGACCCGGTGACGCATTCGTGGCCGCAGGCCGCCGCGTCCGTGGGTCAGGCGCGCCGCGTACTTCGCGTCACGCTGGCGCTGTGGGGCCGGGGTGACCTGGTGGACGAACTGGAGCTCGTCGTCTCGGAGTTGATGACCAACGCGGTCCAGCACTCGCGCGGCCTCGACGGCGTGATCGGGACGACCTACCGGCTGCTGTCGGGCGGCCGATGCGTACGGGTCGAGGTGCGTGACGGCGATTCGCTGCGGCGGCCGCGCGTGCGGCCCATGACCGCGGAGGACTTCGGCGGTCGCGGACTGCATCTGGTCGACGAACTCACCTGCCACCGCTGGGGCGTCGAGGCCGCGGCGGACGGCAAGACGGTGTGGGCGGAGCTGACCCGTTGAGGCTGCTCCGCGTCATCGGCCGGCACGCCGACGTGCTGTACCTCGGCGTACTCACCTCGGGATTCACGGCCTTGGGGGTGCTGCTGGACCAGTTGGCGCACTGTTAGATCCGACCTATTTCGTAAAATTCGGTACAGAAAGGCGATCGCTGACGATGAACGCGTTACAGCACGAGCAGGGCGAGGAGCAGGACAGGGAGCAGGGGCAGGAGCAGGGCCAGGAGCAGGGGCGCGAGCTGAGCGGCGCGGCGGAGGCGTGCGAGGCGTCGGCGTTCCTGACGCCGGCGCTGCGGGCGGAGTTGCTGGCCAGCTACCCGGATGTGCGGGCGGAGCTGGTCGCGGACGACCTGATGTGCCATCTGGCGGCGCACGAGGACGGCGACCACTTCGCGATCCTGTACGACCACCTGCCCGGGCCGGACGCGGGGGCGCTGTGGACGCGGTGGTCGGACGACGTGCCGCGGGTGATCCTGCTGCGGCCGGACTGCCCGGCGCGTTCCCCCGAGGACCGCGTCCCGTGCGGGCACTTCGCCGAGCACCCCGGGCCGCACTCCTGGCAGCCGGCCGGGCGCGGCTGATCCCGGCTGACCGCGGCTGATCGCCCCGCGGCCGGGTGCGGTGGCCCGGGGGCTCGCGAGCGGGCGTCCCTGCGCCGGCAAGCCGTCAGGGCGTGGGGGCGCCGCCCGCGGGGCCGTCGGGCCGGGCCGGCGGCTCGCCGATCGGCCGCTCCCAGGTGAGCCGCAGCGTGATGTTCCCCTCCGCGGCCGTTCTGGCGATCACCGCGCCGGCCTCCGCGCTGATCTTCACACCGAGTTCCAGCTCCACGGTCTTCGGCTGGACGCTGAGCGAGGTGAGCCGTGCCAGGGCCACCTCGGCAGCCGCCCGCACCTGGTCGAAGGTCTCGCCCAGCGAGTGGGCGGCGGTGGCGGCCACCGCTCCCGGCCTGGCGGCGCGCACCACGCCTGACTGCGCGGCGTCCAGCTCCACGAGCACTCCGGGGGCTGCGTCGTCGCCGCCCGAGGAGTGGAGCGGGACACGGACGATACGGGTGTCGGGCATGGCGCTCCGCCTGTCGTCTGTCGTCTGTCTCGGTCACGTGTATCGGTCGTCCGTCTTGGTCGCGTGTCTCGGCCGAGGTCTCGGTCGACCGTCTCGGTCAGGGGCACAGCGGCCCGCGGTAGGCGCCGGGCGGCATCTTCTGCTCGACGGCGGTCGGCAGGGTCGTGTCGCCGATCTTTCGGCACAGGGCGGCGAACCACTGCTGCGGGGTTCCGGCCGGCGAGGAACTGGTGGTGTCGGGGACCGCGGCGAGGCGCCGGAACAGTGCGGTGTCGTCGTCCGCTTCGACCACCGCGTCCATCCCCTGGTTCGCCAGCAGCCCGGTGACGGCGCGGGAGAGGGAGTAGGTGTCGAACCTCTGCCAGGTGCCCGGAAGTTCGAGGACGCCGGGCACGGACTGCCGGTACTGCGCGAGAACGTTGTTGTCGCCGTTGTACGCGAACACGTGCGCGCCGCCGGCGGTGACCGTGATGCCGGTGACGAGGGCGTTGTGCCGCAGCCACCGCCGGGGCCCGGCCGCGGCTCCCCCCGGCAGCCGATACACATCGACGGACGTGTCCAGGGTCTTCGCCGTGGGTCTGCTGTCGGCCGCCGCGAGGACGCCGCCGTCCGGGCTGACGTCGACGAGTTGCTGGCCCTGCTGCCAGGACAGCTCGCGGAGCCGGCGCACGTCCGGTGACGTCTGCCGCAGATCCCAGGTGTCGATGTACGTCGTCACCTGGGAGGACAGCGAACCGCTCGTCCTGCCCTCGCCGGCGTTGCCCAGGTCCTGGGTGATCGCGACGAGCCCGCGACCGCCCGAGGTGAACTGGAACGAGTCGAGCATCTCCGGCGGGCCGTGGAGGATCCTCTCGATCTTCCCGCTCGCCGCGTTCCAGAGGATGACTCTGCCGCCCATGCCGAGGACTCCGGTGACCGCGGCTATGTGCCGGCCGGTGGGGTCGTAGGCCAGCGCCGCGTACGAGGTGGGTATCGGCGTGTCGGGCAGCGGGCCGAGCGACGGCAGGCCCAGGACGTCATCGGCCAGGTCCGGTGGCATGTCGCCGGTCGTGGGGGACTGGAGGGTGCGGACGACCCGGCCGGTCCGGGCGTCGACCAGCACGACCGGCGGGCCGCCGAGACCGGGCTGCGAGACGGTGGGCAGCCGCGGCGGATCGGTCATGGCGATCAGGGAGCCGTCGGGGGACACCGCGACGAGGTCCTCGTGACGCCGGGTGTGCAGGGGCCCGCCCTGCTCCCCGGTCCGCCACACCACCTGTTCACCCGTGGCGACGCGGGAGACGACCGTCGTCCCGTCGGCGCTGACCGCCGGCTCGGCGACCGGGGCCAGGGTGGAGATGTCGGTGGGCGTGATGTAGTAGGGCACCAGCAGGTCGGCGAACTGGTAGCGCGCGTACGAGGCGGCGAGCAGGTCGCGGGTCGCCGCGGTGTGCTGGGTGCGGTAGGCGCGCAGCGCCAGCAGCAGCGCGTTGTACTGGCCGCCCTGATCGGTGCTCTGGGCGGCGTCGCGGGACTGCTGCGCCAGCACGGCGGCCGCGGTGGCACTGGCCGCGTGCCGGTTCCTGTCCTCCGCCTGGAAGCGCCACAGGTACGTGCCGGTCGCGGCGACCAGTGCCATCGCCGCGGTCACGGCGGTGACGACGAGGCGCCGCCGGCGCGTCTGCGCCTCGCTGAACCGGATGAACTCGTGCTCGACGGCGCTGAGTTCGTCCGGGCGCGCGGTGCGCCAGCCGCGTGCCTCCCGCAGGTCCGAGCCGGTCATCCGGCGTCCGCCGGAGCGCCCTTCCCGCTCCCACTGCGCGATGCGCTGACGCACCCCCTCCTGCCAGGTGCGGAACGCGGCGTCCTGCGTGACGAAGTCACGTAACCGCTGCCACTGCACGAGGAGCGTCTCGTGGGCCAGCTCGACGGCCTCCACGGGCGCGCCACCGGCGCGGTGCACCTCGGTGGGCGCCAGCAGCCGTGAGGTCATCAGCCGCTCGGCGACGTGCCACTGCGCCGGGGTGAGGTCGGTGCGTGTCACCACGCGCCGGGTCGGCGAGGAGGCCGGGCCGCCGGGGTGGACCAGTTGGACCAGCACGCTGCGCGCGTGCACACGCTGCTGGGCCGGCAGTGCCGTCCACGCGCGCTCGGCCTGTTTCGCCAGCGTGGCGCCCACGCCGCCCAGCGCGTCGTAGTGCGCGTGGCTGATCACACCGTTCTTGTCCTGCTGCTTGTCCCACAGACGGGTCAAAGTGAACTGCAGCAGCGGCAGCCGGGTCGGGTCCGGTCCCAGGTCGGCCAGCAGCCGGTCCACCAGCCCGTGTTCGTAGCGCACCGCCAGGCCGGCCAGCGGGCGCTCCACCGCGGCCCGCAGTTCGTCGGCGGACATCGGTCCCAGCGGGAAGAGCCGGCTGTCGTCGACCAGTGGGAGCACGGCGGGCCGGCGCAGCGCGGCGCCCAGGAAGTCGGCGCGCAGGGCCATGAGCACCTGCATCCGCGAGCCGGGAGCGGTGCAGTGGTTCAAGGCGGCGGCGAAGGACTGCAGTTCGGGTTCGAGCGGGTCGACCAGGCTCTCCTCGAACTGGTCCACCACCAGCAGGAGCCCCTGCTTGCGCTGCACGGCCAGTACGCGGTCGACGAGTCCCCCGATGCGGCCCTCGCGCAGCATCGTCATCAGCTGGGGCTCGGCGGCCATCCGGACCGTCGCGGACGCGTCGGGCTCCAGCAGCGGCAGCAGCGCCAGGACCAGCGCCTCCAACGGCGCCCGCCCGGGCCGCAGAACGGCGATCGCGAGGTCGTCGCGGGGCCGTAAGCGGGGGATGATCCCCGCGTTGAGGAGGGACGACTTGCCGCTTCCCGACGCGCCCACGACGGTGACGCCGGAGCCCACGGCCATCCGGTCGGCGATCCGGCGGGCGACGTCGTCGCGGCCGTGGAAGACGGCGGCGTCGTTCTCCTGGAACGGGCGCAGGTCGCGGAAGGGGCTGCGAGCCTTGGCGGCGCGGCGCAGCGCGGGCCACGCGAGGCACAGCGTCTCGGTCGGGACGACATACGCCGTGCGCCTGTCCCGTTCCGCCCTCGCGGCGACGACCATGCCGACCACGCCGCCCAGCTCCCTGTCCCACACCGGCGCCCCGGAGAAGCCGCGCACCACCGAGTACTGGCTGGCCGGATCGGTGTCGTACTGGAACCAGCCGGTCGCCTGCCGGCCGCGCAGGACGCCCGTGCTGTGGGCCCCGGCGTCGGCGTCCGCCGGGAAGCCGACGGTCCGGACGGGGAGCTCGGGCCGGGCGCCGTCCTCCACCAGCCGGGCCAGCGTGCTCCCCTCGGGCGGCGGATCGGCCAGCCGCAGGACGGCGATGTCGCCGGTGCCGTCCGGCCGGATCGGAATCCACACGGCGACGGACGCGGTCAGCGGCCGGCCGGGCGCGACCAGCGGGAAGTCCAGCCGCAGCGTCGCGGTGGGCGTCTGCGGCTCGGGGGCCCCCCCCGCCCAAACCCCAGACCCCCCCCCCCCCCCCCCCCCCCCCCCCCCCCCCCCC
>JAJSZB010000181.1:0-435 GCA_050613715.1 Streptomyces sp. IBSBF 3018 | reverse complement strand
GTTGTGCGGCTCGGCCCGGCGGGGTGGGTTGCCGGCGCCGGGGGGGGGGCGGGCCCCGCCCCCGCCGGCGGCGACGCCGACCGCAGGGCCGGGTTCGAGCGCGGCCGTCACGACATGCGCGCAGGTGACGACGTCCCGATCACCTGTCAGGAACCCCGCGCCGACCGGGAATCCCTGAGCGTCCAGGACACGTACCACCGACGTGTCGCTCAGCGCGGCGCTCTCCCTGTCCACGGCCCCCACCGCCCGTCCTGTCCGTCCCCGCCCGTTCCGTCCGTTCCCGCCCGTCCGTCCTGCCCGTCCGCCGATCCGGCTACGCGCATCACGTGGTCACCAAACGTAGCGGACCGGCTGAGACTGCGTCAGTGCGCCTGTGGACAACTCGTCCCCGGCACCTCTCATCTGGTCGTTCGCGGAGGGGGCGGGGCTGGAGCG
>JAJSZB010000180.1:0-13489 GCA_050613715.1 Streptomyces sp. IBSBF 3018 | reverse complement strand
CGACCCACTGTCCCCACTCCCCACTGCTCCCAGCGACATGGAGGCCATGCGGTGCACACCCTGCCGCAACAGCTGGCCAACGGGCTGTTCATCGGCTCGATGTACGGGCTCATCGCCATCGGCTACACGATGGTGTACGGCATCGTCCAGCTCATCAACTTCGCCCACGGCGAGATCTACATGACCGGCGCCTTCGGCGCGCTGGCCGTCTACACCAATCTCCCCGACGGCATGTCCATCTGGGCCGCACTGCCACTGATGCTGGCAGGCGGCGCCGTCGTGTCCGTCCTGATAGCCGTGGGCGCCGAGCGGCTGGCCTACCGGCCACTGCGCAACGCCCCCCGCCTGGCACCACTGATCACCGCCATCGGCCTCTCGCTCGCTCTCCAGCAGGCCGTCTTCCTGTGGTACCCCGACGCCACCAGCGGCAAGAAGTTCCCCCAGCTGCCCGGCGGCCCGTACCACGTCGGCGACATCGACATCCAGACCGGCGACATCTTCCTGCTCGTCGCCGCCATCGTCTGCATGATCGCGCTGGCCGCCTTCGTCCGCACCAGCCGCACCGGCCGCGCCATGCAGGCCACCGCGCAGGACCCGGACACCGCACAGCTCATGGGCGTCGACACCAACCGGATCATCATCATCGCCTTCGCCATCGGCGGCCTGTTCGCCGCCGTCGCCGGCCTCGCGTCCGGCCTCAAATACGGCCAGATCAAATACGACATCGGCTTCCAGGCCGGTCTGAAGGCGTTCACCGCCGCCGTGCTCGGCGGCATCGGCAACATCTACGGCGCCATGCTCGGCGGCCTCGTCCTCGGCATCGCCGAGGCCTGCGCCTCCGCCTACATCTCCGACATCCCCGGCATGCAGCAGCTCGGCGGCCAGGGATGGGCCAACGTGTGGGCCTTCGTACTCCTCATCATCGTGCTGCTCGTCCGGCCCCAGGGCCTGCTCGGCGAGCGCGTCGCGGACAGGGCGTGATCGCGATGACCGACATCCCCCTCGCCACCGCCGAAGCCGTGGGCGAAGCAGCCGTCGGGGGCCGCAGGAACGCCCCCTTCATCCCGCTGCCCACGAACGCCGCCCGTATCGCCGTCGTCGTCGGCGCGGTCGCCACGATCGCCTCGACCTTCATGTCCTGGACCTACACCACCGAGTTCCCCGGCGACCTGACGGTCAGCGGCTACCCCGGCGGCCTGCAGATCCTCACCCTCATCGGCGGCATCCTCACCGGGGTCGTCGCCCTCGGCGCCTTCGGCACCAAGGGCCTGCGCTGGCTCAACCCCAGCCGCAGCAACAACTCCGTCCTGCTGCTGGCGCTCGGCACCATCGGCACCACCTGGTACACGGTCATCGACATCGCCGCCAAGCTCGGCGGCTTCGCCAACCTCGACCCCGGCGGCGTCGTCGCCGCCGTCGGCAGCCTCGTCCTCTTCCTCGGCGCCCTCGCCCTGCCCATCACCCGGCAGCCCAAGGACCCCGACGACCACGAGTACTACGAGCTGGGCCGGTTCGCCACCTTCGGCCTGACCGCACGCGGCTGGCGGCTGCTGCGCGAAATGCGCCTCGCCCACGCCGACCTGCCGGTCTCCGACCCGCGCAAGCTGCCCCGCGCGCTGCAGTGGCTCGCCATCGTCGTCGTCTTCGCCGTCGGCGTGAAGGTCTTCACCTACGGCCTGGCCACCGACTACAGCGACATCTTCATCGGCTACCTGATCATCGTCACGTTCAGCTTCCTGGGCCTCGGCGCGGCCGGCCTGACCCGGCAGTTCCGCCAGATCACCCAGGACAACCGGGCGTTCGCCGGTGTCGTCGGCGTCCTCGCCGCCATCGCCTACCCGTTCGCCCAGAACAACGAGCACTGGGCCAACCTCGGCGTCAACATCCTCATCTTCGGCACCGTCGCCCTCGGCCTCAACATCGTCGTCGGCCTCACCGGTCTGCTCGACCTCGGATACGTCGCCTTCCTCGGCGTCGGCGCCTACGCCGCCGCCCTGGTCTCCGGCTCCCAGTTCTCCATCTGGTCCGGTGTGCAGTTCCCGTTCTGGGCCGCCGCACTCACCGGCATGGCCGCCGCCCTCGTCTTCGGCGTCCTCATCGGCGCCCCGACCCTGCGGCTGCGCGGCGACTACCTGGCCATCGTCACCCTCGGCTTCGGAGAGATCTTCCGCATCGTCGTCAACAACCTCGACGGCGTCAGCGGCCCCAAGGTCACCAACGGCCCCAACGGCATCTCCCAGATCCCCGACCTGTCGATCTTCGGGTACAACCTCGGCGACTCCCACGAGGTGGGCTCCGTCACCCTCGGCCGCTACGGCAACTACTACCTGCTGATGCTGCTCATCACCGTCATCGTGGTGCTGGTCTTCACCCGCGCCGCCGACTCCCGCATCGGCCGGTCCTGGATCGCCATCCGCGAGGACGAGACCGCCGCCACCGCCATGGGCATCAACGGCTTCCGCGTCAAGCTCGTCGCCTTCGCCCTCGGCGCCTCCCTGGCCGGCCTGGCCGGAACGGTCAGCGCCCACGTCACCTACAGCGTGGTGCCCAGCCCGTACCAGTTCTCCGGCGCCGAGCCGCCCAACTCCGCCTTCCTGCTCGCCGCCGTCGTCCTCGGCGGCATGGGCACGGTCAGCGGCCCGATCCTGGGCGCCGCCCTGCTCTACCTGATCCCGCAGAAGCTGGACTTCCTGTCCCGCTACGAGCTGTTCGCCTTCGGTCTCGCGCTGATCCTGATCATGCGCTTCCGGCCCGAGGGCATCATCGCGAACAAGCGCCGGCAGCTGGAGTTCCACCAGGACGAGGCCACCGCACCCGACCAGCGCCCGATGGGCGACGACACGGTCCCGGCAGCCGGCACGGCAGGGGCGTGAAAGACACCATGACCACCACCACACACCAGCCAGGACCGGTCCCGGCCGCCGAGCCGTCCGCCCTGCTCCAGGCCAGCGGCGTCATCATGCGCTTCGGCGGCCTCACCGCCGTCCGCGACGTCTCCCTGACCGTCGGCAGCGGCGAGATCGTCGGCCTCATCGGCCCCAACGGCGCCGGCAAGACGACCTTCTTCAACTGCCTCACCGGCCTGTACGTGCCCACCGAGGGCACCGTCACCTACCGCGGCACCGTGCTCCCGCCCAAGCCGCACCTGGTCACCAAGGCCGGCATCGCCCGCACCTTCCAGAACATCCGGCTCTTCGCCAACATGACGGTGCTGGAGAACGTCCTGGTCGGCCGGCACACCCGCACCAAGCAGGGCCTGCTGTCCGCGCTCGTCCGCGGCCCCGGCTACCACAAGGCCGAAGCCGCCTCCCGGGCCCGGGCCATGGAACTCCTGGAGTTCACCGGCCTGGCCGACAAGGCCGAGCACCTGGCCCGCAACCTGCCCTACGGCGAACAGCGCAAGCTGGAGATCGCCCGCGCGCTGGCCAGCGAGCCAGGACTGCTGCTGCTCGACGAGCCGACCGCCGGCATGAACCCGCAGGAGACCAGGGCCACCGAGGAACTCGTCTTCGCCATCCGCGACCAGGGCATCGCCGTCCTGGTCATCGAGCACGACATGCGGTTCATCTTCAACCTCTGCGACCGCGTCGCCGTCCTCGTCCAGGGCGAGAAACTGGTCGAGGGCACCTCCGACGTCGTACAGAACGACGAACGGGTCATCGCCGCCTACCTCGGCGAGCCCTTCGAGGGCGCCCCCGCCGACGACGCCGACGCGGAGGTCCGGCAGGAACTGGCGGAGCAGCCGGAGCAGTCGGGCCGGCCCGAGCAGCCGGAGCAGCGGGAACAACCGGAGCCGCAGGAACAGCAGGAACAGCCCGGGCAGGAGAACGACCGATGACCGCACTCCTGGAAGTCGAGGACCTCCGGGTCGCCTACGGCAAGATCGAGGCCGTCAAAGGCATCTCCTTCTCCGTCGAGGCCGGCCAGGTCGTCACCCTGATCGGCACCAACGGCGCCGGCAAGACCACCACCCTGCGCACCCTGTCGGGACTGCTCAAGCCCATCGGCGGCCGTATCGTCTTCGACGGCAGGCCGCTCGCCCGCGTCCCCGCGCACAAGATCGTCGCGCTCGGACTCGCGCACTCGCCCGAGGGCCGGCACATCTTCCCCCGGCTCACCATCGAGGAGAACCTCAAGCTCGGCGCGTACCTCCGCAAGGACGCCGCCGGCATCGCCAAGGACATCCAGCGCGCCTACGACCTCTTCCCCATCCTCGGGGAACGCCGCAAGCAGGCCGCCGGAACCATGTCAGGCGGTGAGCAGCAGATGCTCGCCATGGGACGCGCCCTGATGTCCCAGCCCAAGCTGCTCATGCTCGACGAACCCTCCATGGGACTCTCGCCGATCATGATGCAGAAGATCATGTCCACCATCGTGGAGCTGAAGGCCCAGGGCACCACCATCCTGCTGGTCGAGCAGAACGCGCAGGCCGCGCTCTCGCTCGCCGACCAGGCCCACGTGATGGAGATCGGCACGATCAAGCTGTCCGGCACCGGGCAGGAACTCCTCCACGACGAGGGCGTCCGCAAGACCTACCTCGGCGAGGACTGACACCACCGGCCGCATCGCGTCCGCGGCCGTACACGGGAGGGGCCCGCACCGACCTCGGTGCGGGCCCCTCCCGGGTACGGCGGGCGGACGGCTACTTCTCCGCGACCTCTTCGATGACCGCCTGCGCCACCGCCTGCATCGACATCCGCCGGTCCATCGACGTCTTCTGGATCCACCGGAACGCCGCCGGCTCCGTCAGCCCGTACTTCGTCTGCAGCACGCTCTTCGCCCGGTCCACCAGCTTGCGCGTCTCCAGCCGCTGCGACAGGTCGGCGATCTCCGCCTCCAGCGCCCGCAGCTCCTGGAACCGGCTCACCGCCATCTCGATCGCCGGCACCACGTCGCTCTTGCTGAACGGCTTCACCAGATACGCCATCGCGCCCGCGTCCCTGGCCCGCTCCACCAGCTCACGCTGCGAGAACGCGGTCAGCATCAGCACCGGGGCGATCTTCTCACCGGCGATCCGCTCCGCCGCGGAGATGCCGTCGAGCACCGGCATCTTCACGTCCAGGATCACCAGATCCGGCCGCAGCTCCTCGGCGAGCTTCACCGCGGTCTCCCCGTCGCCGGCCTCGCCGACCACGGAGTAGCCCTCCTCCTCCAGCATCTCCTTCAGATCCAGCCGGATCAGCGCCTCGTCCTCCGCGAGGACGACGCGCGTCGTCAGCGGCGGCACATGCGCCTCCGCCTCCTCCCGAGGCTGGTCATCCTGACGACGCGGTGT
Organism: Streptomyces sp. IBSBF 3018; assembly: GCA_050613715.1. Classification (GTDB taxonomy): domain Bacteria; phylum Actinomycetota; class Actinomycetes; order Streptomycetales; family Streptomycetaceae; genus Actinacidiphila. The sequence continues at coordinate 8,214 of JAJSZB010000180.1, read as the reverse complement.
CTCTTCGGGGCCGCTCACGGTGCTCCTCGGTTAGGCGGGACGTGCATCTAGAGCCTACCCAGCTCCTGTATCGTTGGCGCGGAGGATCTTCGGACCCTTCGGCAGGTGGGCCCGCCCCGGTAGCCCAATTGGCATGAGGCAATGGATTCAAAACCCATACAGTGTCGGTTCGAGTCCGACCCGGGGCACCACAACTCCCTTGTGCGTCAGGCCGGCGGCGTCGGAGGCGTCGCCGGGCGCAGCATGCAGGTGAGGCGGGCGGTGCAGATCCGGCGGCCGGTCGCGTCGTCGGTGATCGCCACCTCGTAGGTGGCGGAGGAGCGGCCGCGGTGGACGGGGACCGCGGTCCCGGTGACCGTCCCGCTGCTCAGACCGCGGTGGTGCGTGGCGTTGAGGTCGACGCCGACCGCGATCTTGCCGGGCCCGCCGTGCAGCATCGCGCCGACCGACCCGAGGGTCTCCGCGAGGACCGCGGAGGCGCCGCCGTGCAGCAGCCCGTACGGCTGGGTGTTGCCCTCGACGGGCATGACCCCGACCACCTTCTCCGGCGACGCCTCCAGGACGCGGATGCCCATCCGCACCCCGAGCGCGCCGGCCGAGAACAGCGCCTGGAGGTCGAGGCCGATGCCGGCGTACTGCTCCAGGATCTCCGGCGGGAGGATGACTGTGGTCTGCTCGACCATGCGGTAGTGCTCCGTTTCGTTCAGGTGCTGTTGCGTCCGGCGGCCGCGGTGCGCTCCAGGCGGATGACCACGGACTTGGCTGCCGGGGTGTTGCTGGTGTCCGCGGTGTGGTCCAGCGGGATCAGGACGTTGGTCTCGGGGTAGTACGCCGCCGCGCAGCCGCGCGGCGTGGGGTAGGGGACGACGCGGAAGCCCGGCGCGCGGCGTTCGCTGCCGTCCGTCCACTCGCTGACCAGGTCGGCGTAGTCGCCGTCGGCCAGACCGGCGGCGGCCGCGTCGTCGGGGTGGACGAGGACCACCCGGCGGCCGTTCCTGATGCCGCGGTAGCGGTCGTCGAGGCCGTAGATCGTGGTGTTGTACTGGTCGTGCGAGCGCAGCGTCTGGAGCAGCAGCCGCCCCTGCGGCACCTTCGGGTACTCCACGGGCGCGGCGGTGAAGTTGGCCTTGCCGGTGGCGGTGGGGAAGGTGCGGCTGTCGCGCGGCGCGTGCGGCAGGGTGAAGCCGCCGGGGCGGCGCACCTTGGCGTTGAAGTCGTCGAAGCCGGGCACCACGCGGGCGATGCGGTCGCGGATCAGGTCGTAGTCGTGCTCGAAGTCGGCCCAGGGCACGGTGCTGTGCGGGCCGAGCACCGCGCGGGCCAGGCGGCTGACGATGGCCGGCTCGGAGAGCAGGTGCGGGGAGGCGGGGGCGAGGTTGCCGCGGGAGGCGTGCACCATGCCCATGGAGTCCTCGACGGTGACGAACTGCTCGCCGGCGGCCTGCCGGTCCTTCTCGGTGCGGCCGAGGGTGGGCAGGATCAGCGCGCGGGCGCCGGTGACGGCGTGCGAGCGGTTGAGCTTGGTGGACACGTGGACGGTGAGCCGGGCGCGGCGCACGGCGGCCTCGGTGACGTCGGTGTCGGGGGTGGCCGCGACGAAGTTGCCGCCCATGGCGAAGAAGACGTGGGCCCGGCCGTCGCGCAGGGCGCGGATCGCGCGGACCACGTCGAGGCCGTGCTCGCGCGGGGGTTCGAAGCCGAACTCGTCGCGCAGCGCGTCGAGGAAGGCGGGCGCGGGCCGTTCGAAGATGCCCATGGTGCGGTCGCCCTGGACGTTGGAGTGGCCGCGCACCGGGCAGACGCCGGCGCCCGGCCGGCCGACGTTCCCTTGCAGCAGCAGGAAGTTGACGACTTCGCGGATGGTGGCCACGGCGTGCTTGTGCTGGGTCAGGCCCATCGCCCAGCAGACGACGGTGCGCCGTGAGGCGGCGACGAGGGCGAAGAGCCGGTCGATCTCGGCGCGGGTGAGGCCGGTGGCGCGTTCGGTCTCGTCCCAGTCGGCGGCGCGTGCGGCGGCCCGGTAGGCGTCGAAGCCGTGGGTGTGCTCGGCGATGAAGTCGTGGTCGACGGCGTCGGCTTCGAGCAGGAGGCGGCCGAGGGCGCGGAACAGCGCCTGGTCGCCGCCGAGCCGGATGGGCAGGTGGAGGTCGGCGAGCGGGGTGCCGGGGCCGGCGAGCCCGGTGGCGGTCTGCGGGTTCTTGAACCGTTCGAGGCCGGCCTCGGGCAGCGGGTTGACGCTGACGATGCGGGCGCCGCCGCGCTTGGCCTTCTCCAGCGCGGACAGCATCCGCGGGTGGTTGGTGCCGGGGTTCTGGCCGGCGACGATGATCAGTTCGGCCTGGTGCAGGTCGTCGAGCAGCACGCTGCCCTTGCCGACGCCGAGGGTCTCGGTGAGCGCGGAGCCCGAGGACTCGTGGCACATGTTGGAGCAGTCGGGGAGGTTGTTGGTGCCGAACTCGCGGGCGAAGAGCTGGAAGAGGAAGGCGGCTTCGTTGCTGGTGCGCCCGGAGGTGTAGAAGACGGCCTGGTCGGGGGTGTCGAGGGCGTTGAGCTCCTCGGCGATCAGTTCGAAGGCGCGCTCCCAGGGGATGGCCTGGTAGTGCTCGGCGCCGTCGGCGAGGTACACGGGCTGGGTGATGCGGCCCTGCTGGCCGAGCCAGTAGCCGCTGCGGCGGGCGAGGTCGGCCACCGGGTGTTCGGCGAAGAACTCCGGGGTGACGCGGCGCAGCGTCGCCTCTTCCGCGACGGCCTTGGCGCCGTTCTCGCAGAATTCGAAGGTGTGCCGGTGGTCGCCCTCGGGCCAGGCGCAGCCGGGGCAGTCGAAGCCCTGCTTCTGGTTGACGCGCAGCAGGGTCAGCGCGGTGCGGCGGGCGCCCATCTGGGCGCGGGCCGCCTTCATGGTGTGGGCGACCGCGGGCAGTCCCGCGGCGGCGTGCTGCGGCGCGGTGACGTGCGGCGCGTCCTGGACGGGGTCACCTGAAGGGGGCTTCTTCGCCATGCGTCGATCCTGCCACTGTTTCCCCGCGCGATCGCCGCCGGGGCGGCGGGCGGTGCGCGGGGGATGTCACACCCCCGTGGGAGGATCGGGGACGTGGCAGAGAAAGCATCCGCATCGAAGACGACGACCGACCGCCCGCGGCTGATGCTGCTGGACGGGCACTCGCTGGCGTACCGGGCGTTCTACGCGCTGCCCGTGGAGAATTTCACCACCGTCACGGGCCAGCCGACGAACGCCGTGTACGGCTTCACCTCCATGCTGTCGAACACGCTGCGTGACGAACGGCCGACGCATCTGGCGGTGGCGTTCGACGTGTCGCGCAAGACCTGGCGGTTCGACGAGTACCCGGAGTACAAGGCGACGCGTTCCAAGACGCCGGACGAGTTCCGCAGCCAGGTCGAGCTGATCGGCGAGATGCTGGACGCGATGAAGGTGCCGCGGTTCGCGGTGGACGGCTTCGAGGCGGACGACGTGATCGCCACGCTGGCCACGCAGGCCGAGGCGCTGGGGTACGAGGTGCTGATCGTCACCGGCGACCGGGACTCCTTCCAGCTGGTCTCCGACCACGTCACGGTCCTGTACCCGACGAAGGGCGTCTCCGAGCTGACCCGGTACACCCCGGCGAAGGTCGAGGAGAAGTACGGCCTGACCCCGGCGCAGTACCCGGACTTCGCGGCGCTGCGCGGCGACCCCTCGGACAATCTGCCCGGCATCCCCGGCGTCGGCGAGAAGACCGCGGCCAAGTGGATCACCCAGTTCGGCTCGTTCGCCGAGCTGTGCGAGCGGGTGGACGAGGTGAAGGGCAAGGCGGGCGACAACCTGCGCGCCCACCTCGACGCGGTGAAGTTGAACCGCCGGCTGACCGAGATGGTCAGGGACGTGCCGCTGCACAGCGCGCCCGAGCAGTTGGAGCGCGCGCCCTACGACCGGACCTCGCTGTCGACGGTGCTGGACACGCTGGAGTTCCGCAATCCGAACTTCCGGGAGCGGCTGTTCGCCGCGGACCCCGGCACCGAGCAGGAGGAGGCGGCGATCGCCGAGGGCGTCGCCGTGGAGGGCGAGGTGCTGGCGGCCGGCGAGCTGCCGGGCTGGCTGGAGCGGCATGCCGGTGTGCCGGTGGGCCTGGCCAGCGTGGACACCTGGGCGCTGGGCAGCGGCAGCGTCACGCAGGTGGCGCTGGCGGCCGGCGAGGAGGCCGCCTGGTTCGACCCGGCGCAGCTGGACGAGGCGGACGAGAAGGCGTTCGCCGCCTGGCTGGCCGACGCCGACCGCGCGAAGGTGCTGCACAACGCGAAGAACGCCGAGCGGGTGTTCGCCGAGCACGGCTGGCGGATCGCCGGCATCACCATGTGCACGGCGCTCGCGGCGTACCTGATCAAGCCCGGCCGCCGGTCCTTCGCGCTGGACGTGCTGTCGGTCGAGTATCTGGGCCGGGAGCTGGCGCCGGCCGAGGGCGGCAGCGGGCAGCTGGCGTTCGGCGAGGAGAGCGAGGGGGAGGACGGCGAGGCGGCCGCGGCGCAGGCGCTGATGGTGCAGGCGCGTACGGTCCTCGACCTGGGCGAGGTGTTCGCCGAGCGGCTGCCCGAGGTGGGCGCGGCGGAGCTGCTGCACGACGTCGAGCTGCCGACGTCCTCGCTGCTCGCGCGGATGGAACGGGCCGGCATCGCCGCCGACCGGGCGCATCTGGAGGGCCTGGAGCAGCAGTTCGCGGCGGCGGTGCAGCACGCGGTGGGCGAGGCGCACGCCTCGGTCGGCCACGAGTTCAACCTCGGCTCGCCCAAGCAGCTGCAGGAGGTGCTCTTCGGCGAGCTGGGCCTGCCGAAGACGAAGAAGACCAAGACCGGTTACACCACGGACGCCGACGCGCTGGCCTGGCTGGCCGCGCAGACCGAGCACGATCTGCCGGTGATCATGCTGCGGCACCGCGAGCAGGCCAAGCTGCGCGTGACCGTGGAGGGCCTGGTCAAGACGGTCGCGCCGGACGGGCGCATCCACACCACCTTCAGCCAGACCGTCGCCGCCACCGGCCGGCTGTCGTCCACCGACCCGAACCTGCAGAACGTCCCGATCCGCACCGACGAGGGCCGGGCGATCCGCCGCGGCTTCGTGGTGGGGGAGGGGTACGAGTCGCTGCTGACCGCGGACTACAGCCAGATCGAACTGCGGGTGATGGCCCATCTGTCCGAGGACGCGGGCCTGATCGCCGCGTTCACCTCGGGCGAGGACCTGCACACCACGGTCGGCTCGCAGGTGTTCTCGGTGCCGCGCGACCAGGTGGACGCCGAGATGCGCCGCAAGATCAAGGCGATGTCGTACGGCCTGGCCTACGGCCTGTCGGCGTTCGGCCTGTCGCAGCAGCTGGGCATCGAGGCGGCCGAGGCGCGCGCCCTGATGGAGACGTACTTCGAGCGCTTCGGCGGTGTGCGGGACTATCTGCACCGGGTGGTGGAGGAGGCCCGCGGCACCGGCTACACCGAGACGCTGCTCGGCCGCCGCCGCTATCTGCCGGACCTGAACAGCGACAACCGGCAGCGCCGCGAGATGGCCGAGCGGATGGCGCTGAACGCGCCGATCCAGGGTTCGGCGGCGGACATCGTGAAGATCGCGATGCTGCAGGTCGACCGGGCGCTGGCCCGCACCTCGCTGCGCTCGCGGATGCTGCTCCAGGTGCACGACGAGATCGTGCTGGAGGTCGCGCCGGGCGAGCGCGCACAGGTCGAGGAGCTGGTGCGCCGCGAGATGGCCGCCGCGTACCCGCTGCGGGCGCCGCTGGACGTGTCGGTCGGCTCGGGCCCGGACTGGGAGTCGGCCGCGCACTGACGAGCGGGCCGTGCCGAAGGTTGCACGGCCGGGCGTGAATGGTGCGCGACGGATCCGCGCCCCTGCGGTGAAGGCCGCCGCGGGGGTGTGAACGAGGGGCGAATCGCGGTGTTTCGCACCCTGTGGATTGCCTTCACGCTGTGGTCCAGGGACTGAAGTTGCCGTAGGGTCAATCGGGTTGTGGCGCCTGACGGCGCGCACCTCGTTCGGGTGGGAGGGGACCGCACTATGGCGGCGCGGCGGTACGGTCGGAGGCTTCGCAGGACTGCGGCGGGCACGGCGGTGGCCGCCGCCGCGATGGCGGCGCTCAGCGCCTCGCAGGCGCCCGGCTTCCTGCCGGTCGCGCACGCCGCCGCGCAGGACACCCCGAAGTCCACGACCCCGCCGAGCAGCGAGCCCATCGACGGCGGCTCGCCGTACATCACCGACCTGCCGCCGCTCAACACGCCCACCGGGCCGGTCGCCACCCCGAAGTCCGGCGGTACCAGCCCCGCGGTGAGCATCCCCGGCGGCGGCGCGAGCCTGCCCACCACCGTGCTCGCCGCGTACCAGCGCGCCGAGGCGACGCTCGCGCAGACCGACCCCGGCTGCCACCTGCCGTGGCAACTGCTGGCCGCGATAGGCCAGGTGGAGTCCGGTCAGGCCCGCGGCGGCGCGGTCGACGCGAACGGCACCACGTACACCCCGATCCTCGGCCCGGTGCTCGACGGCGACGGCTTCGCGAACATCAGCGACACCGACGGCGGCCGCTACGACGGCGACGCGGTGCACGACCGCGCGGTCGGCCCGATGCAGTTCATCCCCTCGACGTGGAACACCTGGGGCGCGGACGGCAACGGCGACGGCGTGAAGGACCCCAACAACGTCTACGACGCCGCGCTGGCCGCAGGGAACTACCTGTGCGCCGACGGCCGCGACCTGGCCGTGCCCGCGGACATGGACCGGGCGATCCTCGGCTACAACCACTCGCAGGCGTATCTGGACCTGGTCAAGGCGTGGTACGCGCACTTCAGGGCCGGCGGCCCGGTCACCGTGCCCGACCGCTCGGGAACGCCGGGCCCCGGCATCGTCCCGCCGCCCGCGCCGCCGCTGCCGCACCGCTCGGGCGGCAACCCGTCCTCGACGCCCAAGCCCCCGGTGACCGTGGGCGGTTCCGTCTCCCCGGCCCCGCCGACCGGCGGCGCGACCACCCCGCCGGCCACCGGCGGCTCCACCACGACTCCTCCCACCGGCGGCCAGACCACCACCCCGCCGACCGGCGGCGAGACGACGACCCGACGCCGACGCCCACCGGCAGCGGCGAGGCGAGCCCGTCACCGAGCGACACCCCGACCGACGGCACCACGCCGGACCCGTGCGCCACCGACACCCCGACGCCCACGCCCACCGACACCGCGGGCGCGGCAACCGGAGCACCGGTCACCTCGGCACCGTGAGGCAGGCGCCGCGACCTGCACGACGCGGCGCCGCCGATCGAGTCACTTAGGGCGTCCGCGCGGGGTCGCGCGGGCCGTCGCGACCGCCGTGGCCGGGTCCTCAGGCCACGGGTGCCGCGGATAGCGGCCGCGCAGCTCGGCACGGACCGCGCGGTAGCCCTCGCGCCAGAACGAGGCGAGGTCGGCGGTGACCGCGGCGGGACGGCCCGCGGGCGACAGCAGGTGGACCAGGACCGGCACGCCCTCGGACGGCGTGAGCCCGCCGACCCGCGGGCTCTGCGTGAGGCCGAACAACTCCTGGAGCTTCACGGCCAGTACGGGCTGGTCGCCGCTGTAGTCCAGACGGACGCGCGACCCGCTGGGCACCTGCAGCCGCTCCGGCGCCAGATCGGCGAAACGCGCGGCCTCGCCGCTCGCCCACGGCAGCAGCCGCGGGAGCGCGGCGCCGGCCTCGACCCGCTCCAGGTCGGCGCGGCGCCGGGCACGGCCGAGCTCCGGCCCGAGCCAGTCCTCCGCGCGCTCCAGCAGCGCCTGCTCCGAGACGTCCGGCCACGCGCCGCCGCGCACCCGGTGCAGGAACGCCATCCGCTGCCGGGTCTCGCGCGCCTCGCGGGACCACCGCAGCAGCCCGGTGCCCTCGGCGCGCAGCCCCTCCAGGAGCGCGGCGCGCACCGCGGCGGGATCGGGCGAGCGCAGCGGGACCGCGCTCAACTCCACGGCGCCCAGCCGCTCGACGCGCCGCGCGACCACGTCGCCCGCCGCCCAGCGCACCTCCTCGTACGACCGCAGCAGTCCGGCGGCCGCGGTGCGCGCGGTGTCCTCGTCTACCACCGCGGCCAGCCGTACCCGCGCCGACGCCGCACCGGCCGCCCGGTCCGCGACGGCGACCGCGATCCACGCGGCGCCGCCGAGCCCGGCCCCCACCTCCGCTGCGGTTCCTCCGACCATCAGATAGGACCC
>JAJSZB010000017.1:0-39586 GCA_050613715.1 Streptomyces sp. IBSBF 3018 | reverse complement strand
CGAAGGTGCGGCGTACGGTCACGGTCGCGGCGGCGGGTGCGGGTGCGGCGGCGGGTGTCGGTGCGGCGGTGAGTGCACCGGAGGCGGAATCGTCCCCGGCGTCGGGAGCCGGCCGGGCGGGTGCGTCCCCCGCCGCCGTGCCGCCCTCGACCTCCAGCGCGTCGACGCTCGTGATGTCCTCCACGCGGTTGCGGTAGAAGCCGTCGACGTTCCACGCGTCGAAGGAGTTGGGCCGGTCGGGGTGCAGCTGGAGCAGGTTCGCGGCGGCGCCGGGCGGCACGACCTCGCGTCCGCCGGCCGCCAGGTCGCGTACCGAGGTGACCAGGCCGCGGCCGTCGACGCGGACCCGCAGCAGGCCGTTGTCGAGCACGACGCCGTCCGCGTCGCGGCTCACCAGGACCGGGCGGGCCTGCTCCTCGGCCTCGGCGGCGCCCAGCGCCGGCACCCCGTCGCGGGCGTGCGGCGCGGCGTTGAAGGTCACCTCGCCCCCGCCCTCGCCGGCCAGCGCCCGCTGCGCGGTGTCCCGCAGCGCCTCCAGCTCGCCGATCACCCGGCGGTAGGTGTCGCGGGCCTCGCGGTGCACCCAGGCGATCGAGGACCCGGGCAGGATGTCGTGGAACTGGTGCAGCAGCACGGTCTTCCACAGCCGGTCCAACTCGTCGTACGGGTACGGCGCGAGGCCCCGGCGGGCCGCGGCCGCCGCCCACAGCTCGACCTCGCGCAGCAGGTGCTCGCTGCGCCGGTTGCCCTGCTTCATCAGCGCCTGCGAGGTGTACGTGCCGCGGTGCGACTCCAGGTACAGCTCCCCCACCCACACCGGGGCGTCCGGGAGTTCGGCGCGCGCGGCGGTGAAGAACTCCGCGGGGGTCTGCACGGTCACCGCGGGCGATCCCGCCAGGTCGGCCTGGCGGCGCGCGCGTTCGAGCATGTCGGCGGTGGGGCCGCCGCCGCCGTCGCCGTGGCCGAACGCCACCAGCGACCGGGTACCCGGACCGGATTCGGTGAACCGCTGTGCGGCGAAGGCCAGTTCGGAGGGGATCAGCTCGGCGTTGTAGTTCTCCACCGGCGGGTAGTGGGAGAAGATCCGGGTGCCGTCGATGCCCTCCCACCAGAAGGTGTTGTGCGGGAAGCGGTCGACCTCGTTGTACGCCATCTTCTGGGTGAGGAACCACTCCATGCCGGCCAGCCGGGCGATCTGCGGCAGCGCCGCGGTGTAGCCGAAGGAGTCCGGCAGCCACACCTCCCGGCACAGCACCCCGAACTCCTCGCGGAAGAACCGCTGTCCGTGGCTGAACTGGCGGGCCAGCGCCTCGCCGCCGGGCATGTTGGTGTCGGCCTCCACCCACATGCCGCCGACCGGCACGAACGTCCCTGCCGCGACCGCGTCCTTGATCCGGGCGAACAGCGCGGGGTGGGCGTCGCGCACCCACGCGTACTGCTGGGCCTGCGAGCAGGCGAAGCGCAGTTCGGGGTAACGCCCGGCCAGCGCGGTGACGTTGGAGAAGGTGCGGGCCGCCTTGCGCACGGTCTCGCGGACCGGCCACAGCCAGGCGGAGTCGATGTGCGCGTGACCGACCGCGGAGACGCGGTGGGCGGCGTGGTCGGCGGGGGCGGCCAGCAGCGGCGCCAGCGCGGCGCGGGCCCGGGCAGCGCCGGCCGCGACCGTGCCGGTGTCCAGGTCGTCCATCATCCGGCCGAGTCCGTGCAGGATCTCCCGGCCGCGGGCGGAGTGCCCGGGCAGCGCCCTGGCCAGCCCGAGCAGCACCTCGACGTCGAGCGCGAGGCCCCGCACCGCCGGGTCGACCAGGGCGAGGTCGAGGGTGGTGAGGGTGTAGAGCGGGTCGCGCGGCGCGGTGTGCAGGTCGCCGAGGTCGGTGGGGCGGAACGCGTGCTCGATCACCGGGGGGTTGGCGGCGGCCTCCAGGTAGTAGTCGACCTCCTCGCCGCCGACCGCCTTCTCGGCGATCAGGAGTTCGGTGTTGTCGGGCTCGATGCCCTGCACCGGGACGCCGTCGGGCCGGTGGACCAGCCCCTCGGCCTGGAAGCCGGGGCCGCCGGAGAAGCCCAGGTCGGCGCGGAGCACCACGCGCCCGCCGGCCCACTCCCGCGGCACCCGGCCGGTGACGTGGAACCAGCTGGTGCCCCAGGCCGGCCCCCAGCGCTCGCCGACGGCCGCGGGCCGGAACTCCCCGGCCATCGCCTCGGCCGCGGGCACCGGCTCCCCCGGCAGGTGGTTGGCGCTGACCTCCAGCGGCACGCGGGCCACCAGGACGGCCGGCCGAATCCGCTCGCGCAGCGCCCGCTCGACCCGGTCCTCGGTGTGCCTGCTGCTGTCGTGCACGCTCGTACTCCCCTTCGCATCCCCACGGTCGACGTGCCGGGCGCAAGCGGGCTCCGCGGCTCCGGCACGGTCGAACATGACACGCACCGGAAACAATGTCAACGTTGACAATTTTTCTGTCCGCCCTGGCCCATGACCGGGCGAACGGGGGTACGCGCGGGCGCGCGAAGGCGCGCGCGAGCGCGCGAGAGGGGCCGCGGGCACGGCTGCGACCGGGTCGGCTGGGTGCGCACCCTGGCGCGGGCGGCCGCCGTCCTGCCGGCGGTCCGAGGGGATCCGGGGCGGACGACGCTATGTGTCGGACGCGGCCCAGCGGCGGGTGGGGAGGGGGGTGAAGGTGGGCTGGTCGTGGACGATGAGGCGGGCCCTGACCGTGGTCTGGGTCGGCGGGCGGTCGCGGTCGGACAGGCGGCGGAAGAGGAGTTCGGCGCCCGCGCTGCCGACCCGGAACGGGTCGCTGTCCACGACGGAGATGCCCAGCTCCGGCGCCAGGTCGAAGTGGTCGAAGCCGACGACCTCGGGGTTGTGCGCCGCGTAGCCCGGTGACTGGAGGATGCCCACGGTCATCCGGTTGTTGTCGGCGAACAGCGCGGTGGGCGGGTCGGGCAGCGCGAGCAGCTCGTCGGCCGCGCGAGCCGCCTCGGCCTCGGTGGTCAGGCCGCGCCTGACCAGGTCGCTGTCCACGGTGATCCCGGCGTGCCGCAGCGCCTGGCAGTAGCCGTTCCACCGCTTGGGCGCGCCGTAGCCCTGGGCCGGGTGGCCGACGTAGCCGATCCGCCGGTGGCCGCGCCCGATCAGATGGGCGACGGCGTGCCGGGTGCTCGCGGTGTTGGTGGTGGTGACGGCGTCCGCGGTCAGGCCCAGCGGCGCGGAGTCGATGAAGACGATGGCCGAGCCGAACTCCGCCTCGCTCGCGAGATAGCCGAAGTCGGTGCCGGTCGGGGAGATGATCAGACCGGCCACCCGCTGGGCCAGGATGGTCTGGATCGACTCGCGCTCGACCTCGCTGTCGCCCTGCGCGTCCGCGCTGATCACCAGGTAGCCGTGCTCGGCGGCGATCTGGTGGATGCCGCGCAGCATCGGCGGGAAGAAGGGGTTGGCGAGGTCGCCGAGGACCACGCCGATGGTCTTCATGGTCTGGCCGGCGCTGCGCAGCCCGGCGGCGATGTCGTTGCGCCGGAAGCCGAGCCGGGCGGCCTCGGCGAGCACCCGTTCACGGGTGGACGCCCGGACGTTGGGCGCGCCGGACAGCGCGCGCGAGACGGTCTTGATGGTGACGCCGGTCGCGTCCGCGATGTCCTGCATCCGCGGCCTGGACATCGGCCGCGGCCTGGCGGCGTCGCCGGCTCCGGGGGTGCCGCGGTCCTCCGCGCCGGAGGTGTGCGGGGCGCCAGCGCCGGAGGTGTCGTCGCCACCGGGACCGGCGGCGTCACCGCCGCCCACGCCGTCGCCGTCCCGTTCGCCGTCCCCGCTGCTCACCCTGCGTTTCCTCTCCTGCCGCGGGCCGGTGGTCGGCGCCCGAGCCCCGGCGGTCCGGTGCGGTCGCGCACCTGTACTGCGGTTCAGTCGTATGTTAGGCGAGCCGGGGCCCGGCACGTCGCAGCGTCCGGCCGACCGGCCGTCCCGGGTGCCGAAGATCACTCCGGCCCGGCCGGGGGACGCCGGCCACTCCCCCGCCCCGCGATCACGCGCCCGTCGTCACCGGCCCCAGCTCCGCCGCCACCCGCCGGATCGCCCCGACGGCCGGGCGTTCGCGCGACGCGGCCGTCCACGCCAGCGCCGTCGTGCACGGCGGCAGGTCGACGACGTCGACGTAGCGGACGTCCGGGCGCGGGTAGAAGGTGCGGGCGCTCGCCGGCAGGAAGACGATCGCCTCACCGGCCGACACCACGTGCAGCTGGCTCTCCATGTCGGAGACCACCGGGCCGTAGCGCACCGGGACGCCGTCCGGGCGCGGGTCGACCGCCCAGAAGTCGCGCCAGGCGCGCGGGACTTCGGGAGGCAGGTCGGCGAACACCCGGCCGGACAGGTCCGCCAGCGTGATCCGTTCGCGCCGCGCGAGCGGATCGCCGGCGGGCAGGCACGCCAGCCGCGGGTCGGTGGACAGGTGCAGGGTCTGCACGCCCGGCGGGACCGGCGGCCGCAGCAGCACCACGTCCACCGTGCCGTCGAGCAGATGGCCGATGTGGTCGGCGAAGTTGAGGGTGCGCACCTGGACGTCGATCCGCGGATGCCGGGTCCTCAACTCCCTGAGCAGCGCGCGGTTGTGCGGCAGGGAGGCCACCGCGCCGAGGCTGCCGACGACCAGCCGGCCGGCCGGTTCGCGGCTGCGCGACTCCACCGAGCTGCGCAGCCGGTCCATGGCCCGTACCGCGGCGGCCACGTCCGGCAGCAGCGCGCGGCAGGCGGCGGTCGGCTCGACCTTGCGGCTGGTGCGGTCGAACAGCTCTAAGCCGACCCGCAGTTCCAGCGCGCGCAGTTGGCGGCTGAGCGAGGGCTGCGTCATGTAGAGCCGGGCCGCCGCGCGCCCGAAGTGCAGTTCCTCGGCGAGCGTGAGCAGCAGCCGCAACTGGTGGACGGTCGGCTCCTGCCGCCCCGGCGGCCCCGGAGTCCCCTCACCCGTACCGGGTCTTCCCTCGTCCGCGCGCAGCACGTCGCCCCCGTCGACTCCCCAGTCCATGCACAGCAGTCTATGGATCGGTCAAGTTTTGTCATGGATTCGCTCTGGTGCGGCTGTCACGCTGCTGTGAAGATCGGGGCCGCGGGTGCGTGCGGTGCGCACGGGAGTCGACGTGCCGTACGGGTCCGGAGCGTCGCGCCGTGCCCGTGATCCGGGCCGCGGTGCGCCGTTGGTTCGGCAACAGATCCGGTGAGCACGGAAATTCGGGGGGACGTCTTGTCCGGTGCACTGTCGCGCCGTCATGTCGGCGTACGCGCAATCACCACACGCAGAACCGGCGCACGCGAAGAGCCGGCGCCGGGCCCGACGCCGGGGACCGGGCGGAGGCAGACACGCCCCCGCACCTGGCTCACCCTCGGCCTGGCCACCGTCCTCACCGCCACGCCGCTCCTCGGCGTGCCGCTCGGCCTGCGGCAGCGGTCCGCGCAGGCGCCGCCGGCCGTGCCGCTGGCGCAGGCCGCCGACCCGGCCACCGCGTTCGCCGCGGCGCGCAGGCAGGACTCGCCGGTCGTCGTGACCTCCCTGATGACGCCGACCCGCAAGGTGTCCGCCCAGCCGAACGGCACGCTGACCGCTGAGCTGAGCATGACGCCGGTACGGGTGCGGCGCGGCGCGGACTGGGTCCCGGTGGACACCGCCCTGGTCGCTTCGCCCGCCGGCGCCGCATCGACCGCGCCGGCCCCCGGCGCGTCACCGGCCCGCGCCGCCTCCTCCTCCGCCCCCGCCTCGCCGCGGACCGCCCCATCGCCGCGGGCCGCCGCCTCGCCCGCCCGTACCGTCGCGCCGCGTGCCGCGCAGACGCCGCTGGCGTTCTCCGGCGGCGGCAGCGGGACCCCGCTGGTCCGGTACGGCTCCGCCGGCCGGTCCTTCGCGCTGTCCTGGCCGGGGACCCTGCCCGTGCCGGTGCTGCACGGCGCGACCGCCGTGTACCGCGACGTGGTCCCCGGCGCCGACCTGGAACTGACCGCCGAGGCCGACGGCTTCGTGCAGCACCTGGTGGTCAGGACCGCGCGGGCCGCGCACGACCCCGCGCTCTCCCGCATCCGGCTCGGCCTGACCACCGACGGCCTGACCCTGAAGGCCGACGCGACCGGCGCGGTGCAGGCCCGGGACCACGCCGGACACACGGTGTTCAGCACCCCGCCCTCGGCGATGTGGGACTCCTCCGGCACCCGCGCCTCGCACGCGGCCGTCCGGCTGGACCGCACGTCGCTGACGCTGGTGCCCGACCGCGCCCTGCTCACCGACCCGCACGCGGTGTTCCCTGTGGTCATCGACCCGGACTGGCGGACCTTCGACCGCAACGACTGGACCAAGGTCTTCTCCGGCTCGCCGAACAGCACCCACTGGTACGGGGCCGGCGACGCCGACAGCTGGGGCAAGGTCGGCACCTGCGTCGGCTGGGCCGGGTGCAGCGGCGTGGACGTCGCCCGCACCTACTGGCAGTTCGACACCGGCTTCCTGGCCGGCAAGCGCATCCTGAGCGCGGAGCTGGACGCCACCATCGTCTACGGTCCGCAGTGCAACACCCGCGACTACGACCTGTTCGCCGCGAACGCGACCATCAACGCAGGCACCACCTGGAACAACGCGCCCGGCGGCTGGCTGCTGGAGACCAAGCCGGGCGGCTCGGCGTACACCGGCTGCGCGGGCAACAAGGGCATCGGCTTCAACGTCATGAACGGCCTGAACACCACCGGCTGGTCGGCGTACTTCATGAAGGCGCACGACGAGGGCGACAAGTACGCCTGGCGCAAGCTGGACGCCCCGGCCACCAGGGTCGTCGTCAACTACAACACCCGGCCGATCGCGCCGTACGAGATGACCACCCAGCCGCCGCTCAAGGCGTGCAAGTGGTGCGGCGGCACCCCGTACGTCGCCGACGACACGATCCGGCTCCAGGGCCGGCTCAGCGACCCGGACAACGACCAGCTCAAGGCCGTGTGGGACGTCTACGGCGGCCCGTCGACCGAGCACCACGAGGGTCCGACGCTGATCTCCGGCAGCGTGTTCACCACGGACGTGGACCTGCGCGGTCGCGACGGCCAGAAGGTCAGCTGGACGCTGTGGGGCAACGACGGCCCGGACGGCGGCGACTGGAAGAACGGCCCGGGGCCGTTCGTGGTGGACCGGGTCGGGATCAGCACCCCGCCGGGCGTGGCCGGCGGGCTGTACCAGGAGGACGGCCGCTGGCACGGCGGCAAGGGCGTGCCCGGCTCCTTCACCTTCGACGCGGCCGGCGTCGCGGACGTGGACCACTACCTCTACGGCTGGAGCGACCCGCCGGCCACGCAGGCCGACGCGGACGCGCTCGGCGGCCGGGCGACCGTGTCGATCGCCCCGCCGGCCGACGGCCCGCAGAACCTGTACGTGCAGAGCGTGGACCGGGCCGGCCACCGCAGCCCGACGAAGACGCTGCACCTGTACGTACGGGCCGGCAACGGCCCGGTCGCCCAGTGGTCGCTGGACGGCAACGCCAAGGACTCGGCGTACCTCGGCGACCGCGACGGCACGTTGCAGGGCGGCGCCGGCTACACCCAGGGCGCGGTCGGCTCGGCGGTCCAGCTGGACGGCACGACCGGCTACGTCACCGCGCCCAACGCGGTGCGCACGGACGCGAGCATGAGCGTGTCGGCGTGGGCGAAGGTCACCTCGGGCGGCGTCGCGCAGTCGGTGGTCAGCCAGGACGGCGCCGCCTTCGCCGGCTTCGACCTGCAGTACCGGCCGGAGAACGGCGGCCGCTGGGCGTTCGCGATGCCCGACCCGGACGCGGCCGACAAGGCGGCCGGCTTCGCCTGGTCGGCCTCCCCCGCCCAGCTCGGCGTGTGGACCCATCTGACCGGTGTCTACGACGCGCCGGCCGGACAGATCCGGCTGTACGTCGACGGCGTGCTGTCGGCGGCCAAGAGCCGCCCGGTGGCGGTGAACGCCGCCGGCCCGCTGCGGATCGGCCGCGCCCAGTGGGACTCCGACGTCTCCCGCGACTACCTCGGCGGCGCGGTCGACGAGGTCACCGTCTACGACCGGGCACTGACCGCCGCGGAGATCAGCGCCGCGGTCAGCCGGGACAACGTGCAGGTCGGCTACTGGCCGCTGGACGAGACCGGCGGCGCCACCGCGGCCGACTCGGTGCCCGGCGGGGCGGCGGGCGTGCTCAGAGGCGGCGCGCACTTCACCGGTGACGGCGGCGCGGTGAACGGCGCGGTCCAGCTGGACGCGGCGACCGACTACGTGTCCACCGGCGCGCCCGTGGTGCACACCGACCAGAGCTTCACGGTGTCCGCGTGGGCCCGCCTGGACAAGGCGCCGGGCGGCACCGACGCGGCCACCGTGCTGTCCCAGGAGGGCTCGGTCAACAGCGCGTACTTCCTGGAGTACCGCAGCGACCCCGGCGGCGACATGTGGGAGCTGTACACCACCTCCGCCGACGCGACCGACCGCTCCGGCGACTCGATGGTGCGGAGCAAGCCGGTCGCGAGGACCGGCGAGTGGACGCAGCTGACCGCGGTCTACGACGCGCCGGCCGGACAGATCCGGCTGTACGTCGACGGCGAACTGGCCGGTTCCGCCGCCCGCAGCGGCGGGTTCGACGCCACCGGGCCGATGCTCTTCGGCCGCGGCCGGTGGAACGGCACGCCGACCAACTTCTGGAACGGCGCGGTCGACGAGGTCCGCGCGTACAGCAGGGTGCTGTCCGCGGACGAGATCCGCGGCCTGGTCACCCAGGACGGGGTGCCGCAGGGCCGGTGGACGCTGGACGGCAACCTCCAGGACTCGGCGTCGCCGGCGCACGACGGCACCGCGGTCGGCGCGCCGGACTACACCGGCGGCCAGTCGGCCATGCCCGACCCCGCGGACCTGGCGGTGCGGCTGAACGGCAGCACGCAGGCGGTGTCCACCGCGCACGTGATCGACGTCGACCGCAGCTTCTCGGTGGCCGCGTGGGCACGGGTGGAGCAGACCGGCGCGCTGGAGACCGTGCTGTCGCAGGAGGGCGCGAACGACAGCGCGTTCAAGCTCAGGGCGCGGCCTGACGGCCGCTGGGGCTTCGTGATGTTCGCCGCGGACACCCCCGACGACGGTTCCAAGCGGGACGAGGTGACCGGCGGCGCGGTGCAGGTCGGCCAGTGGGCGCATCTGGTGGGCGTGTACGACGCGGGCGCGCACCAGCTGCGGCTGTACGTGGACGGCGCGCTGGTGGGCACGGTCGCGCACACCCAGACGTACGACGTCACCGGCGGGCTGCAGATCGGCCGCGCCAAGTGGGCGGGCGCGCCGGTGGAGTACTTCCCCGGCTCGGTGGACGACGTGGCGGTCTACCAGCGGGCGCTGTTCGCCTCGGAGATCCAGACGATGGCCGGACGGGACCTGACCCTGGTGCACGAGTACCGGCTGGACGAGACCGGCGGGCACAGCGCGGCCGACGCCGCGGGCGCCCGTACCGGCACGGTGGCCGGCGGGGCGAGCTTCTCACCCGGCCGAGTCGGGGACGCGGTGACCACCGACGGGAGCACCGGCGCGGTCACCACCACCGGCGTGGACCTGCGTCTCGACCAGGCGTTCACCGTCTCGGCGTGGGTGCGGCTGGCGTCGAAGGACTGCGACCTGAGCGCGGTGGCCGCGTGCAAGGCGGACGCGGTGAGCGTGGACGGCGCGCACACCAGCAAGTTCCGGCTGGGCCACGTGGTGGACTCCGACGAGAACCAGTTCGGCGCGTGGACGTTCGAGATGCCGGAGTCCGACACGGACGGCGCGGTGGTCACCAAGGCGGCGGTGTCGACGCTGCCCACGGAGGTGAACACCTGGACGCACCTGGTGGGCGTCTACGACCCGTCGGTGAAGAAGGTCTGGCTGTACGTCAACGGCACCCGGGTCGGCGACGGCACCCTCAACTCGCCGTGGCAGCCCAACGGCGGCCTGGCCATCGGCCGCGGGAAGGCGGGCGGCGCGGCGGCCGACTTCTGGCCGGGCGGCGTCGACGACGTCAGGCTGTACACCGGGCAGCTGGACAAGGACCGGGTCAGCGCGCTGTACCGCTCGTACCCGGCGATGACCGCGGCCGCGCTGCCGACGGCCGACGCGGCGCGCTGGACCTTCGACGAGAACACCGGCACCACCGCGAAGGACTCCAGCGGCCGCGGCATGACCGCGACGCTTCAAGGCGGCAGCAGCTGGATCGGCGGCAGGTCCGGGTACGCGGTGTCCTTCGACGGGACCACCGGCTACGCGCAGACCGCGGGTCCCGTGGTGGACACCGCGGCGAGCTTCTCCGCCTCGGCGTGGGTGTACCTGTACAGCGCCGGCACCGCCAACGCCACCGTGCTGGCGCAGGACGGCAGCCGGCTGAGCAGCTTCATCCTCGGCTACAACGGCGCGGCCGGGAAGTGGACGGTGACGCTGCCGCCGGCCGACAAGGACGACCCCGGCTCCTCGGTGGTCAACCTGAACTCCACCGAGGCGGCGGTGGCCGGCGCGTGGACCCATCTGACGGTGTCCTACGACGCGGACCTGCACCAGGTGCGGCTGTACGTCAACGGACTGCTGTCGGCCGCGCAGGTGGGGGTGAGCGTGCTGCCCTCGACCGGGCCGATGAGCGTCGGCGCGGGCAAGTGGAACGGCAACCGCTCGGCGCTGCTGCCGGGCGTGGTGGACGACGTGCGGGTGTACGCGAAGGCGCTCTCCGACGGCGAGGCGCGGCTGGTCCACGACGACGTGACGGACGCGGACCTGGGCTACTACCGGTTCGACGACGGCACCGCGAAGGACTCGACGTGGCGGGGGTACGACGCGACCGCGAGCGGCGGCGTGAGCTACGTGGCCGGTGACGGCGGCGGCAGGGCGGCGCAGTTCGACGGCTCCACCGGCGCGCTGACCACGCCTTCGGGACTGCCGATGCGCGACAGCTTCACCGTCTCGGCGTGGGCGCGGCTGGACCGCGACGACCGGGTGGCGACCGCCGTCAGCCAGGACGGCGGGCGCGCCAGCGGGTTCGTGCTGCAGTACCGCCCGGACCTGAAGCGGTGGGTGTTCGGCGCGGCCGTCTCCGACACCGACGGCGCGCCGCAGGTGTACGCGGCGTCCACCGCGCCGCCCGCCCTGCACCAGTGGACGCACCTGGCGGGGGTCTACGACTACGCGGCCCGGCAACTGCGGCTGTACGTCGACGGGCAGCCGGCCGGCAGCCGCGACGACGTGGTGCTGTGGCGGGCCACCGGGCACCTGGTGATCGGCCGCGGCAAGAGCGACGGCGCCGCCTCGGGCTACTTCCCGGGCGCGCTGGACGAGGTCAGGGCCGGTGAGGGCGTCGCCACCGACGCCTCGATCGCGGTGCGCGGCGGCTGGTCCGCGCCGCAGCCGGGCGAGCTGGCCCGGTTCGCGGACGCGGCGGGCGACCACTACACCGGCAGCACCGACGCGGTCAGGGACGGCTACCACTTCGAGGCGGCGCTGGGCCTGGCCGCCGCGCCGGGCGACGACACGCGGATGCTGTACGCGTGCCGGTCCGGCTCGGACGGCTTCACCTCGCAGCAGCCGGACTGCGAGGGGAAGACCGTGGTCGGCGACCTCGGCCTGGTGTACACGCAGCCGCCGGTCAACGTCCCGACGCTGCCGCTGTACCGCTGCGACACCGGCCCCGACCACTTCGAGTCGCGCGACGTGACCTGCGGCGGCGCGACCAACGAGGGGACCCTCGGCTACACCGTGGCGTACGCGCAGCTGTCCCGGTACCTGCTGCCCGGCTTCGACCACACCACCAGCATCGACGGCTCCCCGCCGGGCTACCGCAACGAGGGCCCGCAGGGGTACGTGGTGCTCGCCGACCGGCCGGGCACCGAGCAGCTGTACGACTGCCGCAACGGCTACGACCGGTTCGTGTCGACCGACGCGGCCTGCGAGGGCGGCGCGCTGACCGCCGTGCTCGGCGGGATCTGGACGCAGCCGCCGGACGGCACGGTCACCAGGGCGCTGTACCGGTGCCGGATCGGCGGCGACAGCTTCGTGTCGCTGTCGCAGGACTGCGAGGGCTACCCGCTGGACCGGCTGCTGGGCTACACGCTGGCGTCGGTGCCGGTCGAGACGGCGGTGTTCGAGTGATGGCCATGACAGGGAGGACGGCGAGCACGAGGAGGACGAGGATGCGGATGCTGCGCCGGGCCGTCGCGGCGGCCCTGCCGTCGGTGCTGATCGCCGCCGCGCTGACGCTGGCGGGGCCGGGCAGGGCCCTCGCCTCCGAGCCGTCGGTGCCGCTGCCGCCGACCGCGTCGACGCCGGTCAGCCAGCAGACGATGGGCAGCCGGCCGACCGACCAGGCGACCGCGAGCGAGCTGCACGGCGACCAGCCGGCGAGCAGCGGCGCCAAGGACGGCGGCGGCACGTACAAGGCCACGCCGCTGTCGGCGTCGGCCAGTTGGCAGGTGTCGGAGCAGACCGGCGACTTCAGCTGGACCTATCCGCTGCGCACCCCGCCGTCGGCCGGCGGTCTGGACCCGGACCTGTCCCTGGCCTACGCCTCCTCGGGCGTGGACGGCCGCACCAGCGCCACCAACAACCAGGCGTCCTGGGTCGGCGACGGCTGGGACCTGTCGGTGGGCTTCATCGAGCGCTCCTACATCCCCTGCGCCGACGACGTGCACCCGGTGAAGACCGGCGACATGTGCTGGCGCAGCGACAACGCCTTCGCCTCCTACGGCTCGGGCGGCGGCGAGCTGATCCGCGACGACGCCACCGGCGCCTGGCACACCCGCGACGACGACGGCGCCCGCATCGAGCACCTGGCCGGCGCCGCCAACGGCGACGACAACGGCGAGTACTGGCGCATCACCACCGTGGACGGCACCCAGTACCTGTTCGGCGACCGCAGCGAGGCGAACTCCACCTGGACACTGCCGGTGTTCGGCAACGACGACGGCGAGCCCTGCCACGCGGCGTCCTTCGACGCCTCGCACTGCACGCAGGCGTGGCGGTGGAACCTGGACGAGGTCATCGACCGGCACGGCAACGTCATCCGGTACGACTACGACACCGAGACCAACTCCTACGGGATGGACGGCAAGGACACCGCGGTCTCGTACGTGCGCGGCGGCACCCTGAAGGACGCCGAGTACGGGCTGCGGGACGGCGTCGCGGGGCAGGCCGGCGAGCGGGTGGCGTTCACCGTGGCCGACCGCTGCGTGCCCGGCAGCGACTGCACGCCGTCGAAGAAGGACAACTGGCCGGACGTGCCGTGGGACTCCCAGTGCACCGGCGCGACCTGCCCGGACAACCACTCGCCGACCTTCTGGTCCACCAAGCGGCTGGCGAAGGTCACCACGCAGGTGCTGGACGGCTCCTCCTACCGGGACGTGGAGTCCTGGAGCCTGGACCAGGAGTTCCCGGTCAACGGGGACGGCGAGAAGCCGGCGCTGTGGCTGAAGGCGGTGACCCACACCGGGCTGGCCGGCGGCACACCGGTGACGCTGCCCGCGGTGCGCTTCGAGGGCAGCAAGTTCGCCAACCGGGTCGACACCGTGGACGGTCTCGGGCCGCTGCTGCGCTACCGCGTCACCGGCGTCGTCTCCGAGGCCGGCGGCGTCACCACGGTCACCTACGCCCCGCCGGAGTGCACCGCGGGCCACGAGCCGTCCGACGCCGCGACCAACACCATGCGCTGCTTCCCGCAGACGTGGGCGAAGAAGGACTTCTCCGAGCGCACCGACTACTTCAACAAGTACGTCGTGGCGCAGGTGACCCAGTCCGACATGATCGCCGCCAACACCGAGCAGGTCACCGGTTACGCGTATCTGGACGGCGCCGCCTGGGCGTACGACACCTCGGAGTTCACCAAGGACGCCGACCGCACCTGGAACGACTTCCGCGGCTTCGGCCGGGTGCGGATCACCAAGGGGAAGCCGGACGACCCGGCCGGGCCGCGGACCATGACCGAGAAGCGCTTCTACCGGGGCATGGACGGCGACAGGCAGAACACCGGCACCCGCTCGGTGACCGTCACCGACTCCGAGGGCGGCTCCCACCGCGACGACCTGTGGCTCCAGGGCTTCGGCTACGAGACGCAGACCCACGACGGCACCGGCGAGGACGTCGTCGCCAAGACGATCACCACGCCGGCCGTGCAGGGCCCGACGGCGACCCGCGGCACGCTCAAGGCGTACGTCGTGCGGCCGGGCACGGTCACCACGTACACGACGCTGGGGTCGGGCGGGCGGCGGGTGACCCGCACCGAGAACAGCTACGACGACCTCGGGCAGATCACCGCGGTCGACGACCTCGGCGACACCTCGACCGCCGTCGACGACCTGTGCACGCGCACCTCCTACGTCCGCGACACCGCACGCTGGCTGGTCTCGCTGCCCTCGCAGAAGGAGACCGTCGCGGCGGCGTGCACGGCCACGCCGGTCTACCCGCGCGACGCGGTGTCCGGCACCCGGTACGTCTACGACGGTCAGCGCTTCGGCGACCCGCCGACGACCGGCGACGCCACCACCACGCAGTCCCTGGACTCCCGGCCGGCCTCCGGCGCGGTGTACGTGACCGCCTCGACCGCCGGCTACGACGCGCTGGGCCGGGTGACGTCGGCCGCCGACGGGCTGGGCAGGACCACCACGACCGCGTACACCCCCGCGGCCGGCGGCCCGCTCACCCAGACGAAGGTGACCGACCCGGCGGGACACGCCACCACGACCACCCTGGACCCGGCGTACAACCAGCCGGTGAAGGTGGTCGACGCCAACAACCGGGTCACCGAGACCGCGTACGACGCGCTCGGCAACCGCACCCAGGTGTGGCTGCCGAACCGCCCGCGCGCCTCGAACCCGGACGGCACCTACGTCTTCTCGTACACCTACCACGACGACGCGCCGACCACGGTGACCACGAAGAAGATCGGCCCGAACGGCGACTACACCTCCACCACCGACCTGTACGACGGGCTGCTGCGGCTGCGGCAGACCCAGGCGCCGGCCTCCGGCGGCGGACGGCTGATCACCGACACCACGTACGACTCGCAGGGGCGCCGGTACAAGGTGACCCGGCCGTACTTCAACGACGCGGCGGTCGACGACCGGCTGTGGGTGGCCTCCGACGTGGACGTGCCGCAGCAGACCGTCACCGCGTACGACGGCGCGGGCCGGGCGAGCGCGGAGATCGTCAAGGGCGGCGCGGACGAGCTGTGGCGGACCACCACCGCGTACGACGGCGACCGGAGCACGGTGACCCCGCCGGCCGGCTCGACCGCGGCGACCACGGTGACCGACGCGCGCGGCCGGGTGGTCGAACGCGACCAGTACCACGGCGACGTGCCCACCGGCCCCGCCGACGTCACCCGCTACACCTACACGCCCGACGGGCGGATCGCCTCGACCACCGACCCGGCGGGCGACGTCTGGCGCCGCGGCTACGACCTGCACGGCAACGAGGTCGAGGACACCGACGTCGACAAGGGCACCACGCACATGACCTACGACGCGGCGAACCAGCTGGTCACCAGCACCGACGCGCGCGGCGTCACCCTGTGGCACGCCTACGACGCGCTGGGCCGGCCGACGCAGCTGCGCAGCGGATCGGCGACCGGGACGCTGCTGTCGGCCTGGACGTACGACACCGTGTCGCTCGGCAAGGGACTGCCCGCGACGTCCACGCGCTACCTGGACGGCACCGCCTACACCTCCTCGGTGCTGGGCTACAACGCGCTGAACCTGGCGACCGCGACGCAGCTGACGGTGCCCTCCACCGAGCCGGGGATCTCCGGCACGTACACCACGTACACGAAGTACGACGTGGACGGCAGCAGGTCGAGCGCCACCTACGCGGCGGCCGGCGACCTGCCCGCGGAGGCCGTGCAGTTCTCCTACGACGACCTCGCCGAGCCGACCACCGTCACCGGCGGCTACGGCGGCACGACCGCCGACTACGTCACCGACACGCAGTACACCCGCTACGGCGAGGCCGCCCGCACCCAGCTCGGCGACACCGGCCACCGGGTGTGGCTGTCGGCCTTCTACGACGACCACACCCGCCGGGTGAACCGGACCGTCGTGGACACCGAGACGCCCGCGCCGATGCAGTCCGACACGCACTACACCTACGACCCGTCGGGCAACATCACCTCGATCGCCGACACCCCGCAGGGCGGCACGGCCGACACGCAGTGCTTCCGGACGGACTACCTCCAGCGGATCACCCAGGCGTGGACGCCGGCCGGCGACTGCACACAGGACCCGTCGGTGGCGGGGCTGGCCGGGCCCGCGCCGTACTGGCAGTCCTTCAGCTACGACGTGGTCGGCGACCGGCTGACCGCGACCGACCACACCGCGGCCGGCGACACCGTCGCCACCAGCGACCTGCCGGACACCGGGCACGAGCTGAGCGCCGTGACCACCGCCGGGCCCTCCGGCGGCAGCACCGCCCGGTACGCCTACGACGCGACCGGCAACACGACCACGCGCGAACTCCCCGGGGGAACGCAGCAGTTGGACTGGGACGCGGAGGGCCGGCTGGCGAAGGTCAGCTCCGGTCCCGCGGTCACCTCGTACGTCTACGACACCGACGGCTCCCAGCTGGTCCGGCACGACCCCGGGGGCAGCACCCTCTACCTGGACGGCCAGGAGCTGCGCTGGACCAAGGCCACCGGCGCGCTCACCACCACCCGTTACTACGCGTCCGGCGGCGGCGCCACCGTCGCGGCGCGCACCGCGGCCGGCGTGACCTGGCTGGCCGGCGACCTCCAGGGCACCACGCAGATCGCGGTGAACAGCACCAGCCTGCAGGTGAGCGTGCACCGCCAGACGCCGTTCGGCGGCACGCGCGGCGCGGCCGTGGACTTCCCCGGCGACCGCGGCTTCGTCGGCGGCGCCGAGGACCCGACCACCGGCCTCACCCAGCTCGGCGCGCGGACCTACGACCCGGGGCTGGGCCGTTTCCTGTCCGTGGACCCGCAGTTGAGCCTGGACGACCCGCAGCAGATGCAGGGCTACTCGTACGCGGACAACAGCCCGGTCACCAAGTCCGACCCGACCGGTCAGATGTGGGGCTGGCTCAAGAGCGTCGGCAACGCGGTCGCCAAGGCCGGCAACGCGGTCCACGACTGGGTGAACGCCTCGCCGTCGCGCAAGCTGGGCCTGACGCTGGTGCTGGGGATGGCGGCCGTCGCCCTCGCGCCGCTGGCCGCGGCGGGATTCGCCGCGGCGACGGTGGCGACCGGGGCGGTGATGGTCGCCGGCGCCGGCATGGCGGTGATGGACATGAAGGACCTCACCGACGACAAACGCAAACGCGAGGCCGCCGGGCAGAGCACCGGCAAGCAGGACCTGGAGTTCGCCTTCGACGCGGCGGGCATGGTGGTGGGACCGGTCGCCAAGGGCGCGGGCAACCTGCTGGAGCGCGGCGCCGAGTGGTCGCGCAGCGTCCCGGTCATCATGACCGGCAACCAGGCCGCCGCCGGGGCGCGCGCGGTGGAGGAGGGGGCGGACACCATCAACCTCGCCAACGGGGTCGGCGTGTCCGGGGTCTACGACAGCTGCCAGGACCCGGCGCCCAACGCGCCGATCCCCTGCGGCCAGCAGGCCGCGGTGCCGGACCCGAGCCAGTACCAGTACTGCAAGCCGGGCACGAACATGTGCGTGTGCATCGCCCCGCCGATGGCGTCGGTGAAGGCCCCCGGCGGCAGCGGCAGCCGGCGCACCGCCGGCGGCGGGGGCGGCTCGCACCCGTCGTACAACCTCGGTCCGGACAAGCCGGGGCCGGGCTCGCCGACCTGGGGCAGCGCCAAGTCCAAGGAGCTGGGGATCTACCAGACCAGTGACGGGCTGTACCACCGCAACGACGGGAAGGGGCTGGCGTTCTTCTGACGGCGGGCCGCGTCGGCGGGCGCGGGCCCGCCGTCACGGCCGCCGTCCGCGGTCCGGCCGCCGCTCAGGGCAGCGAACGGTAGGCGACACCGCTGGAGTTGGGGACGGTCCCGGCGTAGAGGCCGGTGGGGGCGGTCCCGGTGGACAGCGTGAACCAGGCGGACTTCTCCACGAACGGCAGCGTGTCCAGCATCGCCGCCGAGGAGCGGACGAAGTCGGCCTGCTGCTGGGCGGAGGGGTAGCGCGGTGTGCTGCCGGAGAAGTCGGTGAGCGCGTACTCGGTCAGCCAGATCGGCTTGTGGTAGCGGTCGTACACCGCCTGGAGGTAGCCGCGCAGTTCGCCGGCGGCGGCCGAGGAGAAGTCACCGCCGTACCAGTGCAGCGGGATGAAGTCGACGCGGTAGCCGCGGGCCGCCGCGCCGGACATGAACCGGTCCAGCCAGCCGCCGGGGGTGTCCCCGCCGTACGCCACGGCGGGCGCGCCGAGCCGGAGGCCCGTCGACTCCAGCCGCGGCCACAGGTCCAGGGCCTGCTGCACGGACATCTGCGCCTGGCCGCTGAGGTCGGGCTCGTTGAAGCCGAGCAGTTCCGTGCCGTTCTGCTGGGCCTGCGCGAGGCCCGCGTCGGTGACCGAGGCGGCGCCCCAGATCATCGGCACGAACTCGGTGCCGGCGGGCGCGGTGACGCCGTTCGGCGTGGTGGCCCAGTCGTAGTACCAGTGCGCCCCGACGTCTGCGAGCGCCTGCGAGGCCCCCGCGACCGAGGTGACGCTGACCCCCTTGCGTCCGGCGGTTGCGTCCGCCCCCGTGCCGGCCGCGCCGGTCGCGTGGGCCGGCTGCGGGCGCAGGGCCGCTCCGGCGAGGAGGATCAGTGCGACGGCCAGCAGCCGCCACAGACGTCGGGGCGGTGCCACCCCCGCGGTGCGGGCCGCCCAGGCGGTGCGGGCGGTTCCCGCGGTGCGCGGGGGTGCGACCGGGGCGAGCGTGCCAGGTCGTGCCACGGTGCGCTCCCCTCAGTGGAAGGTGACGGTCATGCCGGAGCAGGAGGTGCAGTCGCGCACGACCTTGTTGCCGGGGACCTGGTCGGCCTTGGACCAGGAGTAGGCGCGCGGGCAGTGCGAGCCCATCGCGTCGCTGTAGGAGGTCTGGGCGTCGCGGTTGGGGCTGACACAGGTGCTCAGGCCGGTGCCGGAGTCGGTCCGCAGGTCGGCGGCCGGGCAGTAGGGCAGCAGGTTCTCCGGGCAGCCGCCCTCGGAGCAGGCGCCGTCGGGCGGGACCGTGGTGCCGGTCGGGTCGATGGTGACGGCCACGGAGAAGGCGTTGACGTAGCTGACGTCGTACCAGGGGGCGAGGCTGTCGGCGGGGTCGAAGTTGAACTCGGCGAGGCTGACCGGCTGTTCGCCGGTGGTGCAGCGGTCCGCGCGCGGACCGCAGTCGCCGAGCACGCAGTGGAAGGTGCTGCCGTCGGTCCCGGTACAGCCCTCGCGGGCGAAGAAGGTGCCACGCCAGTGGCCGGCGCCGGTGGTCTCGGGCACGGTCAGCGTGGCCGAGGCGCCGGCGGCCAGGCTCGGCAGGCCGGTGAGGGCGGCCGAGCCGTCGGCGTTGACCTCGCTGCCGACCCAGATCTGACGGCCGGTCCTGTTGACCAGGGTCACGGTGTGCGGGACCGAGGCGGGCGAGACCGCGGCGGGGGCTGCCGGGGCCGCCGCGGACCGGTGGGCGGAGGCCGGGGCCGCCACGGCCTGGTGGACGGAAGCGGCTGCCGGGTGCGCCGGCGCGGCGGACGCCGTGGTCCCGGCCGCGGTGGTCAGGCCGCCGACCGCCAACGCCAGGGCGCACAGGAGGGATCGTATGCGCATAGGGGCTCCTACGGGTTCCTACAGGAACGGGGGATTCCCCATGATGCTCCGCGCCCCCACCTGCCACATCCGTCCCGTACGGTGCAACCGTCCGTCCTCGGCCAACCCCACACGAGCGGTCGCCCGCACGGTCCGACCGGGCAGCGCGGCGCTCAGCGCGCGGCTGCGGCGAGGGGTGCGGGCGCCGGGGGAAGTGGCGTTGCCTGCGCTGGTGGGGGCGCGGGCAGGTCCCCGGCGCCGTGGCCGGTCTCCTGCTCACGGGACCGGCCTTCCTCCTCCCGGTAGCGGCCGGGCGCGGTCCCGAACTCGCGCTTGAACGCGTGGGCGAAGGCGAAGGACGAGGCGTAACCGACCTTGTGGGCCACCGCCGCGAGCGGGAGGTCGGACTCGCGCAGCGTCCGGGCCGCCAGGGTCATCCGCCACTGCGCCAGGTACGCCATGGGGGCGTGCCCCACCAGCGCGGTGAACCTGCGCGCGAGGGTCGCCCGGGACAGTCCGACCTCGACGGCCAGGTCCTCCACCCGCCATGCCCGGTCCGGGGCGGCGTGCAGCGCCTCCAGCGCGGCGGTGACCTCGCGGTCGCGCAGCACCCGGGGCCAGCCGCTGTCCCGGTGCTCGTCGAGCCAGGCCCTGATCATGTAGACGAGCAGCAGGTCGAGCAGGCCGGCGATCGCCGCGTCGCGCCCCGGCCCGGCGCCCGTGGTCTCCGCGGCGAGCAGGTCGACGGCGGCGCGAAGCTGCCGGTGGTCGCCCGCCCTGGCCGGCAGGTGCACCACGTCCGGCAGGGCCGCGAGCAGCGGATGGGTACGGCGCCGGTCCAGGCGGTACTTCCCGCACAGCAGCTCGGTGCCGCCGTCAGGGTCCGCGACGGCCGTCTCGAACGGCACGGCGTTCGCGCCGTCGGGCGTCTGCGACAGCAGGTGCGCCCGGCCGGCCGGCAGCAGCACCGCGTCGCCCGGGCCGAGCCGCACCGGCGGCTCGGCGTCGGCCAGCAGCCAGCAGGCGCCGCTCACCACCACGTGGAAGCCGGCGCCGTCGTAGGGCGCGAACGCGTAGCTCCAGCGCGGGCCGCCCACCCGCAGCCGGTTGGCCGTCGGCCGCCCGGTGCGCATGACGCCGGTGATGTCGCTGAGCAGGTCCACGTCCGCCACCCTACGTCCTTCCCGTCTCGCGGTGCTCTGACCGGATGAGACACTCACGCATCGATCCGCAGTCCTGAAGCATTCGTCCGCTCACGAGAGCCGCATACGGTCGCCGTATGACTGATTTCATGGTGGGCGATGTCGAGGTGACGAAGGTGCTCGAATGGTCGGGTGAGATCGCGCCGGCCCGGTTCGTGATCCCCGACAGCACGCCCGAGGTGTGGCAGGACAACGCGGCATGGCTGGCGCCCGACCACTGGCGTCCGGCGAGCGACTCCTACCACGCGGCGGTGCAGACCTGGGTGCTGCGCAGCGGCGGCCGCACGGTGCTGGTCGACACCGGGGTCGGCGACGGCCGGGACCGGCCGCAGATCCCGCTGTTCGACCACCTCGCCACCGGCTTCCTCGACCGGCTGGCCGAGGCGGGGGTGCGCCCGCAGGACGTGGACGTCGTCGTCAACACCCATGTCCACTACGACCACGTGGGCTGGAACACCCGCGGCGGCGCGGACGGCTGGGAGCCGGCCTTCCCCAACGCCAGGTATCTGATCCCGGCGGCGGACCAGCGTTACTTCGCGCCGGAGAACGCCCACCGCCGGCGCGCCCCGCGCAGCGACCACGAGCGACTGCGCCGGCAGGGCAGCCTGCTGGTCTACGCGGACAGCGTCGCGCCGGTGCTGGGGCGCGCGGTGCTGTGGGAGGACGCCCACCGGATCGACGGGAACCTCACGCTGGAGAGCGCGCCCGGCCACACCCCGGGCTCGTCGGTGCTGCGGGTGCGCTCCGGCGCGGACCGCGCGGTCTTCGTCGGCGATGTGCTGCACAGCCCGGTGCAGATCCTGCGGCCCGACTGCAGCAGCTGCTTCTGCGAGGACCCGGGACAGGCCGCGACGACCCGCCGCCGCCTGCTGGAACGCGCGGCCGACGAGAACGAGCTGGTGGTGCCCGCGCACTTCGCCGGCCCGGGCGCGGCCGAGGTCCGCCGCGACGGCTCGCACTTCCGCGTCACCGGCTGGGGCGAGAGCCGCCGGCCCGCGTGAGCCGCCGGCCCGGACGGGCCGCCGGCCCGCATGGGCTGCCCACCCGCGTGAGGCGCCGGCCCGGGCGAGCGTCGCCGGCGCCGGCGCCGTCCACGCTTGCGCGGTCCGCCGCCCGGACGATCTGCTCATACGATTCAGCGGCTCTGAAAGTAAGGGTCCGGACCGGTCCCGTCAATACGCGCGGCGCCACCGAATTTCCCTCCGCGAATGTCACCCGGAGGGTTGACGGACCGTTGGCCGTAACCTAGCGTCCAAAGCGCTGAAACGTTAGAGCACCTGAACGGCCCCCCTGGTCCTGACCGTGGGCCCGAGGCGAGAGAGGGGTGTCGTATGGCGGACACCGAGCCGTACTCCGGGCCGCACGCCCGGCCCGCAGCGGCGGGCGCCGGTTCGCCGGCCGGGCCGCGCGGAGCGGGCCGATGACGGCGGCCCGGCGCACCAGCGTCACCCTCAAGGACGTCGCCACCGCGGTCGGGATCTCGCAGAGCGCGGTGTCGATGGCCCTGTCGGACCACCCGCGGATCAGCGAGAGCACCAAGGAGGCGGTGCGGGCGGCGGCGGCCCGGCTCGGGTACGTGCCGAACTCCGCGGGGCGGGCGCTGCGGGCCGGCCGCTCCACGTCGATCGCCATGGTGGTGCCGCAGACCGGCCAGCACGTCTTCGGCCACCCGTACTTCATGCACCTGCTGGTCGGCGTCACCGCGGAGGCCAACGCGCGGGACGCGGCGCTGATGGTGTCGACCAACCCCGACGAGACCCACGGCGTCGCCGCCTACGAGCGGGTGCTGCGCTCGCAGGCCGCCTCGGGGGCGATCGTCGCCTCGGCCGCGATCAGCGACCCGAACGTGAACCGCATGGTGGAGGCCGCCCTCCCGGTGGTGCTCATCGGGCGGTTCGTGCACCTGCCGCACGCGGTGAGCGTCGGCATAGACGAGATCGCGGGCGCCGCCGCGATCACCCGGCACCTGGTGGAGGACCACGGCCTGACCCGGGTCGCCCACATCAGCGGCCCGCTCAACCACCAGACCGCGGTGGACCGTTACGAGGGCTTCCGCGGCGCGCTCGCCGAGTCGGACCGCCCGTGCACCCACACCCTCGCGGTGGGCGACTTCAGCGAGGAGTCGGGGCGGGCGGCGGCGCGCGAGGTGCTGGACAGCATGACCGACGTCCAGGCGATCTTCGCCGCCAACGACGAGATGGCCTACGGCGCGATGCTGGAGATCCGCTCCCGCGGGCTGCGCATCCCCGAGGACATCGCCCTGGCCGGCTACGACGACTTCGGCGTCTCGCGGCTGACCACCCCCGGCATCACCACCGTCCACGTGCCGGCCGAGGCGCTCGGCCGCAAGGCCGCGGCGGTGCTCTTCGACCTCCTCGACGGCACGGCGCCCGACCCGGTGCACACCGTGCTGCCGTTCGACCTCGCCATCCGCGAGTCCTGCGGCGCCCATCCCGGCTGAGCCCGCCGCCGGAACGACCGCCCGACCGGCGGTCCGCTGAAGGAGACAGACCTATCGACCCTCCCGCCCCGGCTCCCGGGGCACCGGACGAAACGGAACGATCATGCGCGTCAGCCACAGCAGACACCTCCGCCCCGGCGCGGCCGCCGCGGCGGTGGCCGCCGCCACCGCGATCCCGCTGCTGCTCGCCGGCTGCGGCGACAACGGCGGGAGCGGCGGCGGGACCTCGGCCGGCGGGGTGGTGAACCTGACGATGCTCACCGGGTTCACCGGACCCGACGCACCGTCGTACCAGGCGCTGGTCAAGCAGTTCAACGCCACCCACCCCAAGATCCACGTCACCATGACGGCCGAGCCCTGGTCCGCCATCGGCCAGAAGCTGCCCGCCTCGTGGGCCACCGGGCAGGGCCCGGACCTGGCCACCCCCAGCTCCGACCCGGGCTCGATCTTCACCTACATCAAGACCAACTCGGTGCTGCCGCTGGACTCCTCGGTCGGCGCGGGAGCGGACCAGATCGACTCCGCCGCCTTCCCGGCCTCCGTGAAGTCCGCCTTCACCGTGGACGGCAAGCTCTACGCGGTGCCGGCGAACATGGCCACGCTGGTCCTCTACTACAACAAGGACATGTTCGCTGCGGCGGGCATCACCGCGCCGCCCGCCACCGAGGCCGAGTTCATCGCCGACGCCAAGAAGCTCACCACCGGCTCCGGCGGCAAGCCGAGCCGGTACGGGCTGTCGCTGGCCGACAACAACACCATCCAGATGTGGCCGGTCCTGCAGTGGATGAACGGCGGCGACATCGTCGGGCCGGACGGCTGCGCGGTGGTGAACAGCCCGGCCAGCGTGGCCGCGCTGACCCGCTGGAGCCAGCTGGTCGACAAGGACCACATCAGCCCGGTCGGCCAGGCCGGCGCCGACGCCGACACGCTGTTCTCCTCCAAGAAGGCCGCGATGGAGATCAACGGGCCGTGGGCCGCGGCCGGCTTCAGGTCGGCGGGCGTCGACCTCGGCATCGCCCAGGTGCCGGTGGGCTCGGCCGGCCCGGTCACCCTGGCCTCGACCGTGCCGCTGATGGTCGCGCGCACCAGCAAGCACCAGGAGCAGGCCAAGGAGTTCCTCGCCTGGTACACCGGCAAGACCGCCCAGGCGCAGTTCTCCAAGCTCTCCGGCTTCCCGCCGGCCAGGACCGACCTGGACGCGGCAAGCGCCGGCAACCCCACCGTCGCGGAGTTCGCCAAGGCGCTGCCGCACGCGAAGCTGTACCTCGCCGGGCAGTCGAACGCCACCCGCATCGACACCGACGTCTACGTGCCGCTGATCCAGAAGATCGAGCGCGGCGCGGACGTCAAGTCCGCCGCGGACGACGCGGCCAAGGCGATCGACTCGCTCACCGGATGCCACAAGAACTGAGCCGCGCCATGTCGAGCACCCGCCTCTCCCCCGTCACGCCGGCCCGGCCGCGCGCCCGCGCACGCGGCCGCCGGCCCCGGTTCAACAGCGCCTATCTGTTCATCGCGCCCAGCGTCGTGCTGATCGGCGTGTTCATCGCCGAGCCGATCGTCCAGTCGGCGTGGATGAGCCTGCACGACTGGACGGTGGGCGAGTCCCACCACACCTTCGTCGGCCTGGACAACTACACCGCGCTCTACCACGACCACCGGTTCTGGAACGCGCTGCGGGTGACGGTGGTGTACACCGCCGCCGTCACCGCGGGGCAGGTGCTGCTGGGCCTGGCCATCGCCTCCCGGCTGCGCCGCACCACCTGGTACACCTCGCTGCTGCGGACCGCGTTCTTCTTCCCGTTCATCGCCTCGCTGGTGGTCAGCGGGATCGTCTGGAAGTTCCTGCTGGACCCGCAGGTCGGGCTGGTGGACGCCTGGCTGTCCAAGGTCGGGGTGAGCGCGCCGAACTGGCTGCAGTCGACGTCGCTGGCGCTGCCCACGGTGATCGTCGTGGGCATCTGGAAGAACGTCGGCTTCACCATGATCGTGCTGCTGGCCAGCATGCAGCAGATCCCGCCCGACCTGTACGAGGCGGCGGCGCTGGACGGCGCCGGGCCGTGGCAGCGGTTCCGCCATGTGACGCTGCCCGCGCTGCGCCCCGCGCTGCTGTTCACCACGCTCATCGCCACCGTCACCGGACTGCAGCTGTTCGACCTGGTCTTCGCGATGACCGGCGGCGGCCCGATCTTCCACACCGAGTCGGTGGTCATGTACCTGTACCAGAAGGGATTCGTGGAGTTCCGGATGGGCTACGCGAGCGCCGTCGCCTGGGTGCTGTTCGTGGTGATCCTCGCGATCTCCGCGCTCCAACTGCGACTGTCGAGGTACCGCGATGCCGACTGACATCCTCCGTCCGCGCTCCGCGGTGACCGCCGGCGGGCCCCAGGACAAGGGGCCGCGCTCACCGGGCGCGCTCCGGCTGGTGCTCGCCGGACGGGTGCTGGCCCGCGGCGGCGCGGCGCTGTCCTGGATCGCGGTCACCGTCGCCGCGCTGGCCACCGTCGTGCCGTTCCTGTGGATGCTCGGCGTGGCCTTCCGCACCAACGCCGACCTCTACTCCGACCCTGCCCGGCTGGTCCCGCAGCACTGGACGCTGCACGGCGTGCACGCGGTGCTGAACCAACTGCCGTTCGGTCGGCTGGTGCTGAACACCTTCGTGTTCGCCGGCGGCACCACGGTGGTGCTGCTGCTGTTCGACTCGATGACCGCGTTCGCGCTGGCCCGGCTGCGCTTCCGCGGCAGCAACGTGGTGTTCCTGCTGATCCTCGCCACGCTCATGGTCCCGTTCCAGGTGACCCTGGTGCCGGTGTTCCTGACCCTGTTCCACCTGGGCTGGCTCAACTCCTACCAGGGGCTGATCATCCCCCGCGCGACCAGCGCGCTCGGCATCTTCCTGCTGCGG
This sequence comes from Streptomyces sp. IBSBF 3018, assembly GCA_050613715.1. Taxonomy (GTDB): domain Bacteria; phylum Actinomycetota; class Actinomycetes; order Streptomycetales; family Streptomycetaceae; genus Actinacidiphila. Next base: position 13,318 of record JAJSZB010000017.1, on the reverse strand, counting down.
CAGTTCTTCATGCAGTTGCCGCGGGAGCTGGACGACGCCGCGCGGATCGACGGGGCGAACGACTTCACCCTGTTCTGGCGGATCATCCTGCCCAACGCCAAGCCCGTGCTGGCCTCGCTGTTCATCATCCAGTTCGCCGCGCTGTGGAACGACTTCCTGTGGCCGCTGGTGGTGACCAACAACGTCGACATGCAGACCCTGCCGGCCGCGCTGACGCTGTTCTCCAGCCAGGGCGGGGTGGACCACGCCGCGCTCATGGCCGGCGCGGCGATCTCGCTGAGCCCGCTGGCCCTCGCCTTCCTCGCGCTGCAGCGCTACTTCGTGCAGAGCGTGGCGACCACGGGCATCAAGTGAGCCCCGCCGGCCCCACACGACCTTGACGCTCCCCCGGGAGCGATCTCAGAGAAATCGGAGACAGGTGTGCTCACCTGCACTGCAACCATCGACCCCGCCTTCACCGTCGCACCGGTCCCGCCGCGCCTGTTCGGATCGTTCGTCGAGCACATGGGCCGCTGCGTCTACGGCGGCATCTACGACCCCGGCCACCCGGAGTCCGACGTCGACGGGCTGCGGCTCGACGTCATCAAGCTGACCCGCGAGCTGGGGGTGAGCGCAGTGCGCTACCCCGGCGGCAACTTCGTCTCCGGCTACCGCTGGGAGGACGGGGTGGGCCCGCGCGAGCAGCGGCCGCGGACCCTCGACCTGGCCTGGCGGTCGGTGGAGCCGAACACCTTCGGGCTGAACGAGTTCATGTCCTGGGCCCGGCAGACCGACATCGAGCCGATCATGGCGGTCAACCTCGGCACCCGCGGCGTCGAGGACGCCTGCAACCTGCTGGAGTACGCCAACTTCCCCGGCGGCACCCGCTGGTCGGACCTGCGCATCGCGCACGGCGTGCGCGAGCCGCACGCGATCAGGACGTGGTGCCTGGGCAACGAGATGGACGGCCCCTGGCAGATCGGCCAGAAGACCGGCACCGAGTACGGCCGGCTGGCCGCCGAGACCGCCAAGGCGATGCGCCGCATCGACCCCTCGATCGAGCTGGTCGCCTGCGGCAGCTCCAACGAGCGGATGCCGACCTTCGGCTCCTGGGAGGCCCAGGTGCTGGACGAGGCGTACGACGTGGTCGACTACATATCCCTGCACGCCTACTTCGAGCAGCACGGCGACGACCGGGTCGGCTTCCTCGCCTCCGCGCAGGTGATGGACTCCTTCATCGAGGGCGTGGTCGCCACCGCCGACCACATCGGCGCCAAGAAGCGCTCCCGGCGGCGGATCGACCTGTCCTTCGACGAGTGGAACCTGTGGTACGAGAGCCGGTTCGCCGGCCAGGAGAACCTGGACTGGGCGCGCGCGCCGCGGCTGATCGAGGACGAGTACACCGTCGAGGACGCGGTGGTGCTGGGCAACCTGCTGATGAGCCTGCTGCGGCACAGCGACCGGGTGACCATCGCCTGCCTGGCCCAGCTGGTCAACGTCATCGCCCCGATCAGGACCGAGCCCGACACCGGCGCCTGGCGGCAGACCATCTTCTACCCGTTCGCGCTGACCGCCCGGCACGCCCGCGGCGAGGTGCTGCGGGTCGAGCCGGTCTCGCCCTCGCTGCACTCCACCACCATCGGCGACGTGGACGCGGTGGACGTGACCGCCACCCGGGACCCGGAGACCGGCGAGATGACGATCTTCGCGGTCAACCGGGACGACCGGCAGGCGGCCACGCTCCAGCTGCGGCTGGTGGGCGACGAGCACGAGGTGGTCGAGCACGTCGTGCTCGGCGGGCAGGACCTGCTGGCGACCAACTCCAGGACCGCGCAGCGCCGGGTCGAACCGCGCAGCTCCACCCGGCACTTCGTGGAGCCGACCGGGCTGTCCGCGGAGCTGCCGCCGGTCTCCTGGTCGATGATCCGCACCGCGCCCCGCACCGCACTGGCCGGCTAGGACCCGTCGGCGGGGCCTCGGGCCGGTCAGCGCCCGGCGTCCAGCCAGTCCTGGTAGCGGGTGCGGGCCAGGCGGGCGTCGGGGCCGCCGATCAGCACGTCGCCGCGGACGACGGCGAACATGCCGGCGGTGTCGTCGGTGACCACCGCGCGGCCGTCGCCCCGGGCGGCCAGGGTGATCTTGCCCAGCTCGTCCAGCCGGAAGACCTCGGGGCCCGCGACGTTCCTGATGCCGTTCAGCGGCGCGCCGACGGCGGCCTCGACCACCGCGGCGGCCACGTCCGCGGCGGCCATCGGCTGGATGCGGGTGGCGGGCAGCCGCACGGTGGTGTCGTCGGAGGTCCAGGACAGCACCGCGTCCATGAACTCGAAGAACTGGGTGGCGCGGACGACGGAGTACGGCGTCGGGCCCTGGCGGAGCAGCTCCTCCTGGAGCGTCTTGGCGCGGTAGTAGTCCAGTTCCGGCACCTGGTCGACGCCGACGATCGACAGCACCACCTGGTGCCGGACGCCGGCCCGCTCCCCCGCGGCCAGCAGGTTGGTCATGGAGGTGCGGAAGAACTCCGGGGACGCCTCGTCGAAGGTGGGCGAGTTCGCCAGGTTGAGCACGGTGTCGGCGCCTTCGAGCGCCCGGTCCAGGCCCTGGCCGGTGAGCAGGTCGACGCCGGTGGACGGCGCCGCGGGCACCGCCTCGTGGCCGGCCGCCCGCAGCGAGGCGACCGCCTGCGATCCGATCAGCCCGGTCCCGCCGATCACGGTGAACTTCATGGTCTCCGCCTTCCGCGCCCGCGCGCGCCCGGGCATGCCGAGCACCCGCCTCAGAATCCCGGACATTTTTTATCCGAGTCACTTCGGATGATAGTCGGATACTCTGTGTCCGAGTCAACCGGGAGAGGCGGGTCGCGCGGAATGAAGCTGTCCGGCGGGGTCGAGTGGGCCCTGCACTGCTGCGTGGTGCTCACCACGGCCGCGGAGCCGGTGCCCGCCGCGCGCCTGGCGGAGCTGCACGACGTGTCGGGCAGCTATCTGGCCAAGCAGTTGCAGGCGCTGTCGCGCGCCGGGCTGGTGCACTCCGCGCAGGGCAAGGCCGGCGGATACGCCCTGACCCGCGATCCCGCGGAGATCTCCGTGCTCGACGTGGTCCTCGCGGTCGACGGCCCCCGGCCGGCGTTCGTCTGCACCGAGATCCGGCAGCGCGGACCGCTGGCGGCCGCGCCGGAGGCGTGCACCCGGCCCTGCGCGATCACCCGCGCGATGGCGTCGGCCGACGCGGCGTGGCGGGCCGCGCTGCGGGACATCTCCGTCGCCGACCTGGCCCGCGACGTCGATGCGGACTACGGGCCCACGGCGCTGGCCGGCATCGGCGAGTGGCTGGCGCAGGGCGCCGACGCGCAGCAGTGAAAGGCCGCGCCGGAGCGCCCGGCCGGGCCCGAAAGGGGCGGCGCGTCACAGCGCCGGCCCGGGCCGGGCGAGGCTTGTGAGAGCGCTCCCACGCAGGCCATGATGACGTCATGAGCGCGCCCGCCGGCATCCGGCCGTACCGCCCCGCCGACCTCGACGCCGTACGCGACATCTGCGTGCGCACCGCCCTGGAGGGCGGCGACTCCCGCGAGGTCTACCCGGACCTCGACCTGATGCCCAGCATCTTCGCCGCGCCCTACGTGCACCTGGAGCCGGACGTGGCGTTCGTGGCGGACGACGGGCGGCGCGCGGTGGGTTACGTCCTGGGGACCGCCGACACCGCGGCGTTCGTCGAGCACTACCGCGACCGGTGGCTGCCGGGCCTGCTCGACCGCTACCCCGCGCCGGCCGGCCCGCCGCGCACACCCGCCGAGGTCATGATCGGGCTCATGCACGACCCGGAGCGGATGATCCTGCCCGAACTCGCCGACTACCCCGCGCACTTGCACATCGACCTGCTGCCCGGCCACCAGCGGGCCGGGCTCGGCCGGCGGCTGATGCACGCGTTCCTCGACCGGCTGCACGACAAGGGTGTCCCCGCCGTGCACCTCGGCATGGTCACCGCCAACACCGCGGCCCGCGCCTTCTACGACCGGCTCGGCTTCCACGAGATCGCGGTGCCGGACCCGGGCCCGCTCACCTACCTCGGCCGCGCGACCGCGCGCGAGGACCGGGACCGGGCGGAGATCGGGGCGGAGACCGGGACAGCGACAGAGACCGGGGCGCGGACCGCGCGGTGACGTCCTAGCAGTCCGGGATGACCGTGCCGTTGTTGTCCTTGGCCTCGTCGTTGCCCCAGCGCGAGAGGTAGTACGCCGAGACGTACTGGTTCGCCGGGCCGCTGTCGGGGTCGGTGCGCAGCCACCAGTGGTTGTACGTGGTGCTGTTGCCGATCATGCGGCCCCACGCCTTGCAGTAGACGTAGTTGGTGCCGCCGTAGAGCGTGCCGGTCTGGGCGGTGCTGGTCGGCGAGGCGTAGACGGGCGCGTCGGCGAAGGTGTCCACCCAGTACTTGGTGGTGGGCGGCGGGGTGCCGCCGGTGTCGAAGGTGACGGTGACCCAGCCGTTGTCGGTCATGCCCAGGCCGTCCCAGAAGGTGCCGTCGGCGAGGTCGATGCCGGCCGGGTTGGACACGGCGCGGCCGAACTGGTCGTGGCCGCCGTTGTACCCGCTCTGGTACGCCGCCTGCGCCTCGGGGGTGCCCTGCGGCAGGTCGCCCCAGGACTCGCGGACACCGGCCGGGTTCCAGTAGTCGTCGGTGGTGTTCCACGGGCCGACGTCCCAGATCGGCGCGGTCTCGCAGCGGCTGCCGTTGCAGACGGTGACCTGGTACGTGCGGCTGCCGTCGGCGTCGAGCAGCCGGCGCGAGGGCAGCGCGACGAAGTGGTCGCGGGCGGCGATGACATGGCCGTCGGCGGTGGTGCCGCCGACCAGGCCCTCGCGGGTGGCGTACACCCGGTAGGTGGCCGTGGCGGCCGGCGCCGCGGTCTGCGACGCGGCCGCGCCCGCGGGAGTCGCGGCGGCCCGGAGCGTCACGGCGGAGACCGCGGGCGCGGTGGCCCCGGCCGGGGCGGTGAGCACCAGCCGGACCTGCACGGCGGTCACCGGGGCTGCGAAGGAGAGCACGGCGCCGGGCGCGGCGGTGGTCCACTGCGTCCAGCCGCCGGAGGCGTCCCGGCCGCGGACGTCGGTCTGCACGGCGGAGCCGGCCGGGCGGGTCGCCGCCGTCGTCACGGTCAGCGCGGACACGCCGCGGCCGAGCGCGATGGCCGGCGCGGTGTACTCGCCGTAGGCACGGTCCGCGGGCATGGCGGCGGGGTGGGCGCGCGGGTCGGTGAGCGTCACCCGGCCGTGTGTGGAGGCGGTGTTGGACCGGTCGGCGGTCGCCGCGCCCAGGTCCACGGCCCACGTCCCGCCGGCGGCCCGGGCGGCTGCCCGCGGGTCCGCGGCCGGGGCGGTGCCCGCGTGCGCGGCGGCGGGCGTCACGAGCGCCGCGATCACCGCGCCCAGCGCGGCGGCCAGGACCGGCCCGCGCCGCGCGAGCCGGCCGCGCGCGGTGGCGCGGCTGCTCTCCCGGGACCGTACGGAAGCAGGGCGTCGTCCGACGTGCATCTGTCCCCCCATGGGTGTCGACCGCTGCCGCGTGGCGGCCGGCAGCGCACGCGTCCAGGTGCCGCACGGACCCTAACCGCGCCCGCGCGACCCGGACAAGACTTTGACCGAGACATGGCAAGTTTGCTCAGTCGTGGGCGCCGGCCCGTTCCCGCTGCCTCCCCTGCGCGTCCAGCCATGCGTCGAAGGTGACCGTGCCGCGCGGGCCGGGGCCGGACGGCAGCAGGCCGCCGCCGGTGAGGCCGCGGCCGGCCCGGCCCGGGATACCGAGGGCGACGACCGGCCGCCGGGCGCCGCGTGCCCGCGAGAGCCGGCGGACCATGTCCTCCATGCGCAGGTGCTCCTCGGGCCCGGCGAGTTCGGGCGCCAGGCCGGCGGGCTCCTGGTGGACCAGGTCGACCAGGTGCCGGGCGACCTCGGCGACGGCCACCGGCTGGCAGAGCATCTTCGGCGCGATCGCCACCGGTCCCCCGCGGGCCAGACACTGCGCGGCGAACTCGTGGAACTGCGTGGCGCGCACCACCGTGCCGGGCACCGGCCCGTTCAGCACCAGCTCCTCCTGGCGGCACTTGCCCGCGTAGTAGCCGAAGTCGACCCGGTCGACGCCGACGATCGACAGCGCCACGTGGTGGGCGACGCCCGCCCTGCGCCCGGCCTCCAGCAGCCGGCCGGTGGCGGCCTCGAAGAACGCGGTGGACCTGCGCGCGCCGGTGGTGGCGACGTTGCTGACGTCGATGACGGCCCGGACGCCGTCGAGTTTCCCGTCGAGCCCGGCGCCGGTGGTCAGGTCGACCCCGGTCGAGCGGGCGAGGACGACGGGTTCGTCGCCGCCGCTCCGCAGGGCGTCGACGACCAGGCGGCCGGTCCAGCCGGTTCCACCGGCGACTGCGATACGCATGACTGCACTGCCTCTCGTCAGGGTGCTCCTGCACTCATGACTCCGGGAGAGGCGCCGAGTGTGACATCGCCGTCCCGCGCGCAGGGCCGCCCGGTCATCGGGATGGCGCTCGGGTTCGCCGGGCATATCGCCGTCCCGCGCCCAGGGCCGCCGAGCGGCCGGGCTTGCGACCCGCACGCGCGGACGCGGCGCCGCGCGGCGGACGGCCCGGAGGCGGTCCACCGCGCGGCAGGGCGACGGCGGCCGGAGCAGCGGCTGCTGCGGCCGGCGGCCGGTCGCGGCAGCGCCTGCGCGGGCTAGTCCGCGCAGGTCAGCCGGGCGTCCCCCCAGTCGCCGTGGTCGAAGTTCTTGCCGTCGCCGCCGTCGCCGACGACCAGGCTCAGCGTGTGGACCCCGGTGACGTCCGCGGTGAGCGGGACGGCGGGGCTGCCGCCGCGCACGACGCCGGACGCGGCGAGCTGCCGGCCGTCGCCGAGGACGGTGAAGGTGACGCTGCCCTGCCCGCCGGCCTCGTCGTCCACGCCCACCTGCGCGTCGAAGCGGGTGCAGACGCCCTGGACGTCGACGTCCACGCGGGAGTCGGCGTTGGTGCCCAGGCCCTTGGCGTAGACCGTGCCGTCGATCGTCAGCGGGCCGCCGTCGTTCGCGCCGGTCTCGCCGTTGGAGCGGTCGCGCTCGACCGGGCCCCAGCCGTTGGACTCGGCCAGGAACGGCTGGTCGCTGACGTAGACCGTGCCGTGCAGCGGGACGCTCACCCGCAGGACCTGCTCGACGTGCACCGGCGGGGCGCCGCCGCCGGCCGGGTTGGCGTACTCGACCCAGACCGGCACGTCGAACGCCCCGCCCGGCTGGTCCTCGCCGACCGTGACGGTCCAGTGGCCGGTGAGCGCGCGGCCGGCCGGCAGCGTGCCGGTCACCACGTCGCGGCCGGACGCCGTCCAGCCGGCGGGGAGCCGGTCGCGGTCCAGCGTCATGCGCAGGCCGTGCAGGGGTGTGCCCTGCGGGAGCGTGAACCGCGCGTCGACCGTCACGCTCGCGCCGGGCCCGGCGGTCGCCGTCGCGGGGGTGAGCGCGAGGGTGGTCGCGGGCGCGGTGACCACGGGCGTGTCGCAGTCGGTGCGGCCCTCGGCCGCGGGGCAGGCGATGGCGGCGAAGCCGCCGTTGTCGGCCGCGTCGACGGCGAGGGTGTCGCCCGCGGTGACCGTGCGCACCGTGCGCTTCAGGTCGCCGCCGCCGTCCTGGACGGTCTCCAGCAGCCACCGGCCGTGGCCGAGGAAGCCCAGCGGCGCCTTCATCGTGTCGGCGCTCCCGGCCAGGATGCCGCCGACGAACCAGCGGTCGCCGCTGCGGCGGGCCATGACGACCTGGCGGTCGCCGGCCGGCTGCTGCGCGGGGCCGCCGGAGACCAGGTGGGTCTCGTCCCAGGTGGTGGGGAGCTGTTCGAGGTAGCGCTCGGCCACCGGGTGCGCGGCGAAGCCCTCCGGGTTGTCGCCGAGGCTGGTCCAGCCGGACTCGAAGACGACGGGCAGTGCGAGTTCGCGTGCCAGGGTGTCCTGCCGGCCCGGCCGGGAGAACCAGGTCGGGGTGTAGTCCATCGACCCGACGACGTTGCGGGTGAAGGCCAGGAAGATGTCACGGGTGGGGTTCTGGCCGTTCTCCTCGCCGCGCACCCCTTCCACGCTCATCACCTGCGGCCAGGTGCGCTGCAGCCCGCGCGGGATCGTCGCGCCGTGGAAGTCGATCATCAGCTTCAGCCGGGCGGTGTCCTTCAGGATCGCGTCGTACCACTGGAAGGTCGACTGGCTGTCGGAGTACATGTAGTCGACCTTGACGCCGGCCACTCCCCACGCCTTGACCTTGGGCAGCCACGCGTCGCGCTGCGCCTGGGTCCTCAGGTCGTTCCAGTCGAACCACAGCAGCACGTTCACGCCCTTGGCCCGTGCGTAGCGGACCAGTTCGGGCACCCAGCTCTCCTGCCAGCCGGCGTCCACCAGGGTGTACTCCAGGCCGTGGGCGGCGGCGTAGTCCACGAAGTCGCGCTGCCGGTCGACGTTCCCCGGGCTGTCGCCGTCGCTGAGCCAGGACCAGTCGTCCACGCCGGGCCGGATCCACGAGGTGTCCGCGACCTTCGACGGCGGCGCGAGGTCGTCCACCAGGGTGGAGCCGACCAGGGTGTCCAGGCTGCCGACGATCGCGGTGCGCCACGGCGTGGCGAGCGGGCCCGGCGCGGTGACGGGCGCGTCGTCGGCGAGCGCGACCTGGTAGGCGCCGCTGCCGTCGCGGTGCTCCAGGTGGCTGCCGGAGTAGCGGCCGTCGACGTCGGCCTCGGTGAGCAGCACGTACGAGCCGCCCACGTCGAAGAGCGTCGGGTAGCCGAAGGAGCAGGTGTCGCCGGTGCAGGTCCTCGGCTGCGCGTCGTTGGCGGCGCCCGCGGTGGTCTCGGTGCGCTCGTTCTCGTAGCTGGTGACGTAGGGCTGCACCCACGCCTTGGCGTCGGTGGGCAGTTCGAAGGTCGACGCCTCCTGCTGGACCGTCACCTGGCCGGTCCCGCCCAGCAGGTACCGGTAGGCCACGCCGTCGTCGGAGACCCGCACGACGACGCCGAGGCTCGCGCCGTCCGCGCCGCGGAAGGTGAGCGTGGTCTCGCGCATGGTGGCCGAGCGGCGCAGCTGCTTGCCGGTGGTCATCGTGTACGACTCGTGGACCGTACGGTCCGTGCGGCCGGTCATCCGCAGACCGGTGGTCAGGTCGTGCTGGTCGGTGCGGACGCCGAGCCGGCCGGGCAGCAGCACGGGCGCGCCGCCGAGGTCGACGGCCAGCCGCAGGTCGCCCGCGGCGTCGAGGCCGAGGCGCGCGGTCGGCCCGGACCGGCCGGGACCGGTGAGCGTCCAGGAGTGCGCGGAGCCGTGGGCGGCCGCCGAACCGCCGGAGCCGGCAGCCGGGTCGTCCGCGCCGGCCGCGTGGGCCGTCGCTCCGCCCGCGAGCGCCGCGGTGCCCGCCAGCGCCGCCACGGCCAGTCCGGTCACCGCCCGCCTGGCCCGCCGCCATCGTGGTGCCATGCGTCTCATCGTGCTGGCCTCCTCGTGTCCGGCTCCGTACGGAGGCTGGTCGCCGCGCCGGTCCCCCTACGAGCGGATCAACAACATCGAACGGATCTGAACGAAACGCGTCACATGACATCGTTGTTCTAGGGAGCAGTCAAGAGTTCTGACGCAGAGGTTGACCGCAAATCAAACAGGACGGAACACTGTCGGCCGTCTTCCCGAGCGATGAAGGGCGCCCACTCATGCCCAAGTTCACGGCCCACCAGATCCTCCCGGCCGGCAGACCGGCCACCGTCAGAAGACTCACCGCGCTCGCCCCGCTGTGGGTCCTCGCCCTGCTCGCCGCCCTGCTGGCGGTCGGCAGCGCACCGGCCCACGCCGCGCCCGACACCTCCGTCACGGTCGACGGCACGCAGGGCGGCCGGACGTTCGACGGCATCGGTGCGATCAGCGGCGGCGGGGGCAACTCCCGCCTCCTCAAGGACTATCCGCCCGCGCAGCAGTCGCAGATCCTCGACTACCTGTTCAAGCCCGGCTACGGCGCGAACCTGCAACTGCTGAAGCTGGAGATCGGCGGCGACGCCAACTCCACCGACGGCTCCGAACCCTCGGTCGAACACACCCGCGGCACCGTCGACTGCGACGCCGGCTACGAGTTCTGGCTCGCCGAACAGGCCAAGGCCCGCAACCCGAACATCAAGCTCTACGGCCTGGCCTGGGCCGCACCAGGCTGGATCAACGGCGGCTTCTGGTCCACCGACACCATCAACTACCTCATCACCTGGCTCGGCTGCGCCAAACAGCACGGCCTGCCCATCAGCTACCTCGGCGGCTGGAACGAACGCGGCCACGACGCCGACTGGTACGTCGAACTCCGCACCGCACTCGACGCCCACGGGTACGGGGACATCCAGCTGGTCGCCGACGACACCGGCTGGAACGTCGCCGACGACATGGCCGACGACCCCGCGTTCGCCAAGGCCGTGTCGATCATCGGCACCCACTACAGCTGCGAGGGCGGCGACGGCGGCAACGCCGACACCTGCTCCAGCACCCAGGCCGCGCGCGACAGCGGAAAGCCGCTGTGGGACAGCGAGAACGGCTCGCAGGACATGAACACCGGCGCGCCCGCGCTGATCCGCGCGATCACCCGCGGCTACATCGACGCGAAGATGACCACCTACTTCAACTGGCCACTGCTGGCGGCGATCTATCCCAACCTGCCGTACGACACCGTCGGGCTGGCGACCGCGAACTCGCCCTGGTCGGGCGCCTACACGGTGGGCGCCAGCACCTGGGCCACCGCCCAGGTCACCCAGTTCACCCGGCCCGGCTGGACGTTCATCGACTCCGCGTCCGGCTACATCGCCGGCGACGAGGCCGACGGCAGCTACGTCAGCCTCAAGTCCCCCGACGGCAAGGACTACTCCACCGTCCTGGAGACCACCACCGCCACCACCGACCAGACCGTCGACTTCCGGATCAAGGGCGGCCTCTCCACCGGCACCGCCCACGTCTGGGCCACCGACGTCGACTCCCCCTCCCTCGCGACGTCGTTCGTCCGCGGACAGGACGTGACGCCCTCGGCGGACGGCACGTACTCCCTGACCCTGCACCCCGGTTGGGTCTACACCGTCACCACGACCACCGGACAGGGCAAGGGCACCGCCATCCCGCCCGCGGCACACGGGCTCGCGCTGCCCTACAGCGACTCGTTCGACCACTACCGGGCAGGCCAGGAGGCGACGTACGTCTCCGACATGCAGGGCTCGTTCGAGGCACAGCGCTGCGCGGCCGGCCGGCGCGGGATGTGCCTGCAGCAGATGGCGCCGGTCAAGCCGATCGAGTGGCAGGACGACTCCGACGCGTTCACTCTGGTCGGCGACACCGCGTGGACGGACTACACGCTGCAGGCCGACACCGAACTCGCCGCGCCCGGCACGGTGGAGCTGATCGGGCGGGCCGGCACCCAGAACCGCCCGCAGTCCCACCAGCAGGGCTACTTCTTCCAGATCTCCGACACCGGGGCCTGGAACATCACCAAGAGCGACGCGGACGGCAAGCGCACCGTGCTGATGCGCTCCGCCACGACCGCGCTCGGCACGAAGACGTGGCACCGGCTGGCGCTGTCCTTCGACGGGCCGTCCATCACCGCCTCGCTCGACGGCCGCCGGCTCGGCACCGTCAGCGACGGCAGCTACCCCGCCGGACAGGGCGGGCTCGGCCTGACCTCCTACGCCACCGACCAGTTCGACAACCTCTCCTTCACCCCGGTGCGGCACGCCGCGCCCGCCGCGGCCCTCAGCGTCGTCCCGTCGCCGGCCGCGGTGCAGCGCGGCAAGCAGCTGACCGTCGCCACCACGCTGTCGGTGCCGCGGCAGGCCGCGCCCGCCGAAGGCGTCAACATCACCCTCAGCGCGCCCGCCGGGTTCGTCTTCGACCCGCTGGCCCAGGTGTTCGGCTCGGTGCAGCCGGGGCAGAGCGCGACGGCCGTATGGCAGCTGACCGCGCCGACCGACGCGGCCTCGAAGCCGACGCTCACCGCCACGGCCACCTTCGCGCAGCGCGGTGTGGCGCAGGTGCTGCGGCAGGGCGCCCAGGTGGAGGTGACCAACCCGCCGCCGCCGTCCGGCACCAACGACGTCAGCGATCTGGAGTTCGTCTCCTCGACCAACGGCTGGGGCCCGGTCGAGCGGGACCAGTCCGTCGGCGGCACCAACGCGGGCGACGGGACGCCGCTGACGATCGACGGCACGGTCTACGCCAAGGGCCTGGGCACCAACTCGGTCAGCGACGTGGCGATCTACCTGGGCGGGAACTGCTCGAAGTTCACCGCCACGGTCGGCAACGACGACGACGCGGGCGGCCAGGGCTCCATGACGTTCAGCGTCCTGGGCGACGGCAGGACGCTCGCCGCGACCGGCACGGTCCGCGGCCACGACCCGGCGCAGCAGATCAGCGCCGACCTGACCGGCGTGCAGACCCTGGACCTGGTGGTCGGCGACGCGGGCGACGGCAACGCCTACGACCACGGCGACTGGGCGACGCCCAAGCTGGTCTGCTCCGGCTGACGGCCGGCGTACGCCCCGGGCAGGCGTACGCCGTCGGGGGGGGGGGGGGGGGGGGGGGGGGGGGGGCGGGGGCGCCCCCCCCCCCCCCCCCCCCCCCCCCCCCCCCCCCCCCCCCCCGCCCGCACGTCGCGAGCCGTCGTCGTTCAGGTGTTCGGACTTTCCAGGCCGAGCAGTTCGCGGCCCGCCCGGACCACCGTGTCGCGCACCTGGGCCGGATCGTCCAGCTCGGCGGCCGACAGGGCGCCGTCGTGCAGCAGGACCAGGACCCGGCCTGCGTGGTCGGGATCGGGGTGGCCGGCCTCGCCGGCCAGCCGCGTCACGGTGTCCTGGAACCAGGCGCGGTGCTCGGCGACCGCCACTCGCACCGGGTCCGCGGGGTCCGGATACTCCGCGGACGCGTTGATGAAGTGGCAGCCGCGGAATCCCGCCGAGCACGTCACCTGCCCGATCAGGTCGAGCAGCGCGGCGGCGGCGCGTCGCGGGTCCGGCCGGTCCAGCGCCTGCGCCACGGCGGCCCTCAGGTCCGCGTCGGTGGCCCGCAGATACGCCTCGACCAGGTCCTCCTTGGCCGGGAAGTGCCGGTAGAAGGTGGCCCGGGTGACGTTCGCCTCGGTGACCAGCCGGTCCACCGGGACGGTGTGGATGCCCTCGGCGTAGAACAGCCGGCGCGCGGTCGCCAGCAGGCGGTCCCTGGGGCTCGAAGCGGTGGTGGTGGCCATGGCCCACAGTGTAGAGACCGAATGTTCTGTACGGCCGCGGCCCGGCCGAGGTCCCGCCCCGGCTCCTGCCCGGACC
>JAJSZB010000179.1:0-13574 GCA_050613715.1 Streptomyces sp. IBSBF 3018 | reverse complement strand
GTGTGGGGGGAGCCACGGTGTGGCGGGGGCGCCCGGGGGCGCGGCCTGCGCGCACATCGCGACGACCTGCGCCAGGGACGGCCGCAGCGCCGGGTCCTTGATCAGGCAGCGGGTGACGATCTCCCGCAGCTCGCCCGGGAGTTCGTTGAGGTCGGGCTCCTCCTGCCGGACGCGGGCCCGTGCCGCGTCCGCGTCCTCGCCGAACGGCGCAGCCCCTATCGCGGCGTACGCGGCGATCTGCCCGAGCGCGAAGACGTCCGAGGCGGGGGCGGGCGGCTGCCCCGCGGCCTGCTCCGGCGTCAGGAACGCCGGCCCCTCGCCGGCCTCCGGCGTGAAGCCGGGCACGCCCGCGAGGCCGTACTCCTTCAGCCGCGGCCCCTCCGCCGCGAGCAGTACGTGCGCCGGCCGCAGGTCGCCGTGCACGACGCCCGCGTGGTGCAGCACCCGCAGCGCCTCGGCGATGCCGGAGACCAGCCGCAGCACCGTACGCGTGGGCAGCGGTCCCGCGCCGGCCAGCGTCCGCACCGGTTCGTACGCGGCGGCGAGCCAGTAGCGCTCGCCCTCCCTGCCGCTGCCGAGCACCTGGACCAGCGCCGCGCCGCGCACCTGGCCCGCGGCCTGCGCGTCGCGGTGGAAGCCCGCGGCGAACCCCTCCCGCGCGGCCGTGTCGGCCCGCACGAGCGTCAGCGCGACCGGCTCCCCGCCGGGGGCGTGCGCGAGGTGCACGGGCCCGAGCCCGCCCTCGTGGACCCGCGGCCCGACCCGGTGCCCGGCCACCACGGCAGGCCCCTCGCTGCCGGACTCCCGCTGTCCCGTGGCCCCCGCGGCCCCCGCGTCCGGCGCGGGCGCGGCGGCTCCTGCGGAGGGCGTGGCGGACGGCTCCGGGGCCCCCGGAGGAGTCGTGGGCGGAACCGGCGGCGCGGTCGGCGGCGCGGGCGGATCGGCAGAGGCGGGCGGACCGGCAGGGGCCGGCGGACCGGCAGGGGCCGGCGGACCGGCAGGCGGAGGCGGCCCGTCGGGCGCGGGCGGAATCCCGGGCGCGGGCGGGGTGGGAGGCGCCGGCGGAGCCGGCGGGCGCGGGGACGGGTCCTCGGGGTGCGGGCCCGGGACGCCGGGACCGGTGTGCGGCTCGCCCATCGGCCCCCGTCCTGTCCCGAACTCCTCAGGTACTCCCCCGGTCGCGCCCCTTCCCGGGCACGGCCCGACGATACCGGAACACACCGCGCCGACAGCGCCCGGTTCCGCGCCGCGGCGGCGCGCGGTATGCCTGGAGGGGACGGAAGGGACGACGCGATGGCGCGCAGGGACGACGTGGCCGGGCTGCTGCTCGCGGCGGGCGGTGGGCGGCGGCTGGGCGGCCGGCCCAAGGCCCTGCTGCCGTACGCGGGCCGGCCGCTGGTGGAGCACGCGGTACGGGCGCTGCGCGCGGGCGGCTGCGGCCCGGTGCACGTGGTGCTGGGCGCGGCGGCGGCCGAGGTGCGCGAGCGCGCGGACCTGTCCGGGTGCGTCGTGGTGGACAACCCGCTGTGGGCCGGGGGCATGGGCTCCTCGCTGCGGGCCGGCCTGGCCTCCCTCGCGGCCGCCGGGGTCCGCCCGGCCGCCGCGGTGGTCGCGCTGGTGGACCAGCCGGGGGTGGGGGGCGCGGCGGTGGCGCGGGTGGTGGCCGCGGCGCGGGCCGCCGAGGACCTGGAGTCGGCCCTGGCCGCGGCGGCGTACGCGGGGCGGCGCGGCCACCCGGTGCTGATCGGGGCGAGCCGCTGGGCCGGGGTGGCGGGCAGCGCGGGCGGCGACCGCGGCGCGCGGACGTATCTGCGGGCGCACGCCGGGCAGACGCTCCTGGTGGAGTGCGCGGACGTGGCCGACCCGGCGGACATCGACACCCCGGACGATCTGCGCCTGCTCACCCCGCCCCGGCCGGGCGAGAACACGGGCGAGGACCCGGGCGCCGAGCCGGTCACCGACCCGGACCCGGCCGCGGACCCGGCCGCGGACCCGGCCGCGGACCCGGCCGAGGACGCGGGCCCGGTCCCGGGCGCGGGACCGCGCGTCGAGCCGGACGCGGACACGCCTGCACCGCGTGCCACAAAACGTTGAACTTCCGCACTGCGAAAACTATGCTCCACCTTGCAGAATGCAGGCAGAACGCCCGCAGTGGGCGCACGGCGCCGCCCCCCGGCGCCCGCGCCCGCCGCGGTCCGGCACCCGGTGCCACGGGCCCCGGGCCACCGGGCCCGGGCCCGGCCCGCAGACCCCAGGCCCCTCTGGAGGAGTGACAGCATGTCCGCAAGCGCCCCCGCCCCCGCGGTCGTCTCCGCAAGCGCCGCGCCCGTCCCCCGCGGCGAGGAGGTGCTGACCCCGCAGGCGCTGGCCTTCCTCGGCGAGCTGCACCGCCGGTTCGCGCCGCGCCGCGCCGAGCTGCTGGAGCTGCGCCGCGCCCGCCGCGCCGAGATCGCCCGCACCGCGACGCTGGACTTCCTCCCCGACACCGCGCACATCCGCGACGGCGACTGGCGCGTGGCGGACGCGCCGGCCGCGCTGGAGGACCGCCGGGTGGAGATCACCGGCCCCACCGACCGCAAGATGACGATCAACGCGCTCAACTCCGGCGCCCGGGTCTGGCTCGCGGACTTCGAGGACGCCTCCGCGCCCACCTGGGAGAACGTCGTCGGCGGCCAGCTGAACCTGATCGACGCCTACGAGCGGCGGATCGACTTCACCTCCCCCGAGGGCAAGACGTACGCGCTGCGCCCGGCGGACGAGCTGGCGACGGTGGTGATGCGGCCGCGCGGCTGGCATCTGGACGAGCGCCATCTGACGGTGGACGGCGAGCCGGTGCCCGGCGGCCTGGTCGACTTCGGGCTGTACTTCTTCCACAACGCGCGGCGGCTGCTCGACGCCGGCAAGGGCCCGTACTTCTACCTGCCCAAGACCGAGTCGCACCTCGAAGCCCGGCTGTGGAACGACGTGTTCGTGTTCGCGCAGGAGTACGTGGGCGTGCCGCGCGGCAGTGTGCGCGCCACCGTGCTGATCGAGACGATCACCGCCGCGTACGAGATGGAGGAGATCCTCTACGAACTGCGCGAGCACGCCTCGGGCCTGAACGCCGGCCGCTGGGACTACCTCTTCTCGATCGTGAAGAACTTCCGTGACGGCGGCGCCCGTTTCGTGCTGCCGGACCGCAACGCGGTGACGATGACGGCCCCGTTCATGCGCGCCTACACCGAACTGCTGGTCCGCACCTGCCACAAGCGCGGCGCGCACGCGATCGGCGGCATGGCCGCGTTCATCCCGTCCCGGCGCGACCCGGAGGTCAACCGGGCGGCGTTCGAGAAGGTGAAGGCGGACAAGGACCGCGAGGCGGGCGACGGCTTCGACGGCTCGTGGGTGGCGCACCCGGACCTGGTGCCGATCGCGCAGGCGTCGTTCGACGCGGTGCTGGGCGAGCGGCCGCACCAGAAGGACCGGCTGCGCGAGGACGTCCACGTCACCGCGGCCCAACTCATCGACGTGGCCTCGCTGGAGGCGAAGCCGACCTACGAGGGCCTGCGCAACGCGGTGCAGGTGGGCATCCGTTACATCGAGGCGTGGCTGCGCGGGCACGGCGCGGTGGCCATCTTCAACCTGATGGAGGACGCGGCCACCGCCGAGATCTCCCGCTCGCAGATCTGGCAGTGGGTGAACGCCGGGGTGGTCTTCGAGGAGGCCGGCGCGGCGGTCAAGGCCACGCCGGAGCTGGTCCGGCAGGTCGCCGCCGACGAACTCGTGGCGATCCGCGACGAGATCGGCGAGGACGCCTTCGCGGTCGGCACATGGGCGCAGGCGCACGACCTGCTGGTGCGCACCGCGCTGGACGCCTCGTACGTGGACTTCCTGACGCTGCCGGCGTACGAGCAGTTGGAGGGCTGAGGGAGCGGGCGACCGGTGCCGGCCCGAGGGCCGGCACCGGTCGGGCGCGTCAGGGGTAACTCACCACGTTGGTCGGCGTGGTGTTGGAGGCGGTCACCGCTCCGGTGTCATTGATGACGTGGGAGATGGTGCCCACGCCGCCCAGCGACACGGTCAGCAGGTCGTGGAACTTCACGCCCGAGGTGTTGGGCACCTCGAACGCGTGGTAGCTGTTCACCGACGAGTTGACGTTGAAGTAGCAGTAACTGCCCAATCCCCACGCCTCGTGCGTGGTGACGTTCGAGCCGACCTTGTAGGCGGCGTAGCCGTTCTGGCCGCTGGGGTTGACCCAGGCGGCCTGGTTGGGCGGGTCGTACGGCATCTCGTTCTGGAAGAAGATCGTCTTGCCGCCCTGGCCGTTCCACACCACCTCGTACTTCTGGTAGTGCTCCACGAACAGCCCGGTGGCCAGCACGTTGTTGCCGTTCACGGTCAGGCCGTTGTCGGCGGTGTTGGTGGTCCAGCCGACCGTGCCGCTGTTGCCGTGGTCGGCGCGCCAGGCCCAGATGTGGTCGATGATCGCGTTGTTGCTGTTCACGATCAGGCTGTTGGTGGCCTTGCCGGCCTTCTCGCCGCCGATCCGGAAGAACACGTCCTGGATCGTCGTCGGGTCGGACGCGTGGCTCGCGGAGGAGCCGGACGGGCCGACGGTCAGCAGCGCCTGGGAGTTGGTGGTGCCGGCGTCGAAGAGCAGGCCCTTGAGCCGCACCCCGTCGACGTCCGCGACCTGCATCGCGTTCACGCCGTTGTCCGGCACGAAGGTCGGGTAGCCGACGCCGAGCACCACGGTGTCGGCGCGGGTGACGTTGAGCGTCTGGCTCAGGTGGTACACGCCCGGGGTGACGAAGAGGTTGCAGCCCTGCGCCAGCGCGTTGTTGATGGTGGCCGCGGTGTCGCCGGCCTTGACCACGTAGAACTGGCTCATCGGCAGCGAGCTGCCCGGGGTGCTGCCGCCTGCCCAGCTCGGGCCGGAGGCGTTGGTGCGCAGGCTCGGCAGGAAGACGCGGTACTTGCCGCTGCCGTCGATGTACAGGTACGGCACGTCACGCGAGACCGGGGTGGTGGCCAGGGTGGTCTCGGGCGGGTTGGGGAAGGTGGTGGCCGGGGCGCCGTTCACGCCGGAGAAGACCATGTTCCACACGCCGCCGGACCAGCTGCCGTAGTTGCTGTCACGGCTGTACCACTGCTGCTGGGAGACCGACGCGGCCTGCCCGCTGACCTTGGTGTCGGCGACGTAGCCGCCGCTGGCCCAGCCGTAGCTGGCCGGGTAGAGCGCGAGGCCGCCGTGCACGTCGATCCGGCGGAAGGGCGCGGCCTGCGCGACCGCCCAGCGGTCGGTGCCGCCGGAGGGGTTGATCGCCAGGTTCTCGGCCGAACGCCAGAAGTTCTGGGTGGCGTTGCCGGCGTCGGAGGCGTTGAAGGCGTCCACGGTGACGTCACCGTTGATCGTGACGTCGTCGGGGTTCTGGCCGAGGCCGGCCACCGAGGTGTAGAAGCCGACGTTGTCCTCGACGTTGTAGGTGCCGGGCTTGAACAGGTCGGCCACCCGGTTCTCGCTGAACTGCGCGGTCTGGGTGTCCTTCATCTGGTTGAACTGCGCGTCCAGTTGGGACTGGATCGCGGCGTTGCCCATGGACGGGTCGAAGACGTGCACGTTCGGCCCGAAGTTCGGGGTGTCGGACTGGTTGGTGCAGTTGGCCGCCGGCGGGCTGGTGGGCGGACTGGTCGGCGGCGAGGTGGGCGGGGTGGTGCCGCTGCCCACGGTGTAGGTGAACCACGGCGTGTCGTACTGCGGTCCGTTCTTCTCGTAGGTGAACGAGTAGGACAGCACCGCGCCGTTGCTCAGCGAGGAGACCGTGTACGTCCAGGTGCCGCCGGAGTTGGCCATCTGGACGTTCTGCTGGTTGGCGCCGTTGACCGTGTAGTGCGTGATGACGTACGCGGCCGGCGACGTGGGGGTGAAGGTGATCTTCGCCTGGGAGGCGGCGGGCTGGCTGACGCTCTGGGTGTAGTCGGTGGTGTCGGCCGACGCGGTGCCGGCCACGCGGGTCAGCCCGAGCAGCCCGGCGGCGGCCAGCAGCAGCGCCGCGACGAGCGCCAGGGCGCGCCGGTGCGAGCGTTGTCCCGGCCCGCCGAGGCCGGATATGGGGGTGCTGCGCATCAGAGGATGTCCTTTCGCCCGGCTTCGGGGAGTGAAGCCGGGTCGGCGCGGCGATGTGGGGGTCGATGTGGGGGCTGTGCCGCCCCGATGTTGAACCAATGTCAGGTCGGGAGTGACCTGCACCTTTGATTGGCTTTTTGAGAACGCTCTCTTCTTACGGATCAGGGGAAGCTCTCGTTCCGATAGGCAGTGTCAAGTGACCGTGCCGAACCGTCAAGACGGTGCGCGGGATTCATTGGCTGAAGATCCGCGCCGTATTGCCTTCGAGTGCGCTCCACCTCGTAGCGTCGAAGGCATGACGACGACGACCACTCCCCAGCGGCCCATCGGCTCCGGCTTCGGCGCGCGCAGCACCGCGGCGGACGTGCTGGCCGGCATCGACCTGACCGGCCGGCTCGTGCTGATGACCGGCGGCTACTCCGGCATCGGCATCGAGGCGACCCGCGCGCTCGCGGCGGCAGGCGCGCACGTGGTGGTGCCGGCCCGCCGCCCCGAGGCCGCCCGCGAGGCGCTGGCCGGGATCGACGGCGTGGAGGTCGACACGCTGGACCTGGCCGACCAGGACGGCATCGCCGACTTCGCCGACCGCTTCCTGGCCACCGGGCGCGACATCCATCTGACGATCAACAGCGCGGCGGTGATGGCCAGTCCGCACAGCACCGTCGGCCCGGGCTGGGAGTCCCAGTTCGGCACCAACCACCTCGGCCACTACGCCCTGGTCAACCGGCTGTGGCCGGCGATCGCGCGGGGCCGCGGCCGGGTGGTGGCGGTCTCCTCCAGCGGGCACCGCCGCGGCGGCATCCGCTGGGACGACCTGGACTTCTCCCGCGACGGCTACGACAAGTGGCTCGCCTACGCGCAGGCGAAGACCGCGAACGCGCTGTTCGCCCGCCGGCTCGACGCGCTGGCCAAGGACTTCGGCGTGCGCGCGTTCTCCGTGCACCCCGGCGGCATTCTCACGCCGCTGCAACGGCACCTGAGCAAGCAGGAGATGGTCGACTTCGGCTGGATCGACGAGGACGGCAACCAGATCAACCACAGCTTCAAGACGCCCGAGCAGGGCGCGGCCACCCAGGTCTGGGCGGCGACCAGCCCACGGCTCGACGGGCTCGGCGGCGTCTACTGCGAGGACTGCGACATCGCGGAGCCGATCGCCGACGACGACGCGACGACCATGGGCGGGGTCCGCTCCTGGGCGGCGGACGACGCGCAGGCCGAGCGGCTGTGGACGCTGTCGGCGGAGCTGACCGGGGTCGACGCGTTCGCGTAGCCGGGGCGTGGCGGGGGCGTGGTCCGGAGCGCGATCGGCGCGGGGCGCGGAGGGCGACCGGCGCGGGGCCGACCGGATCTGCGCGAAAACCTCACAGAAGTGTCGCCTTGTCCCCTGATTCCGGTGCTAGCGTTTCGGGCTG
The DNA here is from genome assembly GCA_050613715.1 of Streptomyces sp. IBSBF 3018. Lineage (GTDB taxonomy): Bacteria > Actinomycetota > Actinomycetes > Streptomycetales > Streptomycetaceae > Actinacidiphila. Next base: position 6,056 of record JAJSZB010000179.1, on the reverse strand, counting down.
CCCACGGCCGCTGGTACAGGAAGTCGCGAATGGATTTGTGCTCCACATGCCGCCGCCCGCTGGGCGGGGCCCTGGTCTGCCCGGACTGCGGCGCGTACGCGCCGGACATAGATCCGCACGGGCCGGCTTCCCGTACGCGGGCGGCGGGGGCCGTGAAGGCCACGGACGCGGCCGGTGCGCCGGACGTCGCGGAGGTGACGGGTTCCGCGGAGGCCGTCGGGGCCGGGCGGTCCGCGGCGGCTGCGGAGGCTGGGCCCGCGGGGGCCACGGCGGCCGCGGAGGCCGGGCCCGAGCCGGAGGCGGAGGCGGAGCCTCAGCCCGAGGCGAGACCGGACGCGGGGCCCGACGCGGGGCCCGAGCCGCTGCCCGACGTCGTGCGCGCCGTCGAGGTCGCCGCGGCGGCGGGCGGGTCCCACGCCGTCAACGGCGGGCGGCGGGTGCGCAACCGCCGGCGGGCCGCCGCGGCCACCGCGCTCGCCCTGCTCGGCGGCGGGCTGACGCTGGCAGCGGTCGCGGCCGGCTCCTCCGGCGACCCGGCCACCGCCTCGACGCCCGAACCGGGCCCCGACGCGGGCGGGTTCACGCCGCGCGCCACGCCGTCCGCGACGACGCCCTCGCGGACCGGCACCGCGCAGCCGTCCCGCACCGGCCGCGTCCTGCCGCCGCCGACCCGTACGGTCACCGCCGGTTCACCGGCCGGCGTGCCGTACGACCCGCGGTCCGTGCCGCCGACGACCGCGCGCGGCACCGTCGCGCCCACGACCGGGACCCGGCCGACCGCACCGGTCACCACGACCACCGCGCCCGGCGCCGGCGCGCCGAGCACCACGCCCGGCACGCCCACCTCCTCGCCGACCGCGACGCCCCCGGACCAGCGGCACATCTGCATCCTCACGCTCTGCTTTTAGGGCGTGTCGCGGCCGCGTCGGCGGCATGGCGCCGCCCCCGGAGCGCGCGGGTCCCTGGCGGAACCGGCTCCGGGGGCGGCGTCGCCGGTCCCGTTCAGGCAGGGCCGGCACCGGCCGGGGGCCGTCCCTCCCCGGCCGGCGGTGCGTGACGTGCGGCGCGCCGGCGCCCACGTGTCCGGTGGGCCCACGCGTCGTACGAGCCGGCCCGCCGCCGCCCGAAGTGCCGTGCGTACGGCACCGGTTCAGGCGCTCCGATCCAGGCGCTGCGATCCGGGCGCCGGGTCAGGACGGGCTCAGGCGAGCCCGGCGATGCGGGCCAGGCGGCGGGCCTCGTCGCGGGCCTCGCGGGCGATCGCGTCCTCGTCGACCCGGGTCAGCCTGCCGTCCTCGACCACCGGCACGCCGCCGACCAGCGACAGCGTCACGGGAGCCGCCGCGCCGAGGACCAGCGCGGCCACCGGATCGGCGATCGTGGAGTGCCCGATGCCGTCGAGCTTCCACAGCACCAGGTCGGCGAGCTTGCCGACCTCCAGCGACCCGGTCTCGGCGGCGCGGCCGAGCACCTGCGCGCCGCCGTAGGTGCCGAGCCGCAGCGCCTGGCGCACGTCGAGCGCCTTCTCGCCGCCGGCGAGCCGTCCGACGAGCAGCGCGTTGCGCAACTCCGTGTGCAGCTCGCCCGATTCGTTGGACGCGGTGCCGTCCACGCCGAGCCCGACCGGGACATGGGCGGCGAGCAGATCGGGCACCCGCGCGATCCCGGCGGCCAGACGGGCGTTGGAGGACGGGCAGTGCGCGACGCCGGTGCGGGTGCGGCCGAACGCGGCGATGTCGGAGTCCTTCATGTGGACGCAGTGCGCCATCCACACGTCCTCCCCGAGCCAGCCGGTGGACTCGAAGTAGTCCGTCGGACCCATGCCGAACTGCTCGTGGCAGAACTTCTCCTCCTCCACCGTCTCACTGCCGTGAGTGTGCAGGCGTACGCCCTTGCGGCGGGCCAACACCGCTGCCTCGCGCAGCAGTTCGGTGGAGACGGAGAACGGCGAGCAGGGCGCGGCGGCGATCTGCAGCATCGAGCCGAACGACGCGTCGTGGTACCGGTCGACGGCCTCCTCGGTGGCGCGCAGCGCGTCCTCGGTGCTCTCCACCGCGAAGTCCGGCGGCAGCCCGCCGTCGCTCTCGCCGAGGTCCATCGAGCCGCGGGCGGCGGTGAACCGCACCCCCAGCTCGGCCGCGGCCCTGATCTCCGCGCCGAGCAGATCGCCGGCGCCGCGCGGGAAGACGTAGTGGTGGTCCATCGCGGTGGTGACGCCGCCGCGGACCATCATGGCCAGCGATCCCGAGGCGGCGGCGTGGACCATCGGCTCGTCGATCCGCGCCCACGTCGGGTACAGCTCGACCAGCCAGTCGAAGAGGTTGCTGTTCTGGGCCAGGCCCCGGGTGAGCCACTGGTAGAAGTGGTGGTGGGTGTTGACCAGGCCGGGCGTGGCAAGGTGTCCTGTGCCGTCGATCCGGCGGGCGACGTCCTCCAGTCCGGCGGGCGCGGGGCCCGCGCCCACCGCCTCGATCACGCCGCCGGCGACGACGACGTGCCCGGTGGCGTACTCGGTGTCCCGCGCGTCGACGGTGGCGACGGCGCAGTTCTCGATCACGATGCGCCCGGCCGCTGCGGGCTGAACACCCTTGTCCGGCGCGGGAGTTGCTCGAACTCCGGGAGTTCCGGGAGTTCCGGGAGTTCCGATGGGTCCGGGGGTTGCTGGGGTTCCGGGTGTCACGGCGGGGCCTCCTCAGTCCGTCACCGGGATGCCGGGCTGCGCGCCGTCGCGCAGCACCGTTCCCTCGATCAGCCCGTACGGCCGGTCGGCGGCGATGTAGACCTCGTTGTCGTTCTCCAGCCCGAAGGGCTCCAGGTCCACCAGGAAGTGGTGCTTGTTCGGCAGCGACAGGCGAATCTCGTCGATGGCCGCCTGCCCGTCGATCACCCGCGTACCCATCGCGTAGAGGGTCTGCTGCAAGGACAGCGAGTACGTGTCCGCGAAGGCGTCCAGCAGGTGGCCGCGCGCGCGGGCGTAGGAGTCCTCCCAGTCCGGCGTGGTGGCCTCGTCGCCGGTCCAGCCGAACCGCCAGCGCGCGGTGACCTCGGTGGCCAGGATGCGGTCGTACGCCTCCTTGAGCGTGGTGTACCGGTCCTTGGCGTAGCCCCAGAACTCCGAGTCGGTGGTGTTGAGCACCACCAGGTCCTTCAGTCCTGAGATCACCTGGACGCCCAGGCCGTCGACGGTGACCTCGGTGGTGCGGGTCTCCTGGCCGGTGCGGGCGAAGGAGTGACCGGTGTCGCCGATGCGCTGCCAGCCGTACTCCTCGATGCGTATCCGGGCGCGGTGGATCTGCGGCTGGCTGGTGACGAAGTGCCGGGCCAGGCGCAGGCCGAAGTCCTCGGCGGAGTCGATGCCGTGCTCCTTGGCGAAGGCGAACACGGTGTTCTTGGTGGTGTCGGTCGGCAGCACGCTGGCGTTGGACCCGGAGTAGTGCACCTCGTCCATCTCGCCGGACAGCGCGACCGAGACGTTGAGGTCCTTGATGCGGTGGCCGGCGTCGTCGCGCGTGACGCGGACGACGCGGTTCTCCGCCTTGCCGTACTGGTTCTGGCCGAGATACGTGGTGCGGGCGGCGGCAGGCCGGGATGCGGCGGTCATCGGTGCTAGCTCCCTCGGTAAACGGAGTAGCCGAACGGGTTGAGCAGCATCGGCACATGGAAGTGCTCGCCCGCGGCGACGGCGAAGACGACCGCCACCTCCGGGAAGAACACGCCGCTGTCCCTTGGACCGGAGTCCGTGCGGGGGGCGTCCTGCTGGGCCTCGGCTTGGCTGGTACGGGCGTCGGTACGGTGATCGGTGGCTTGACGGGTACGGGGATCGGCGTCGGCACGGGTACGGGCGAGGTACGGCTCGACCGCGAAGTCCAGCCGTACGTGCGTGGTGCCTTCGGTCGGTGCGGGCAGATCGGTGCAGCGGCCGTCGGCGTCGGTGGTGCCGGCGCCGAGCGCGGTCCAGGGCGCGGCGGCGCCGGCGCGGACCGACAGCGTGACGTCCACGCCGGCGGCGGGGCGGCCGCGGCTGGTGTCGAGGATGTGCGTGGAGATCGAGGCGGCGGGGGTCGAGGTGTCGGGGGTCGTCGCGGCGTCGGGGGTCTCGGCGGTCCCGGAAGCCGCGGGGGTCTGCGCGGGCTCGGGGTCGGCCGCCGGGCCGGCCAGGCGGGTGAGCCTGATCCGGTTGATCGCGGCGAGTTCGGTGCGGACGATCTCCCGTTCGGTGTCGGGGTCGTTGCCGATGCGCTCCTGGAGCGCGGCGAGCATCTGCGCGCCGGTACGGCCCGCGGCGCGGATCAGGAACACGTGGCCGTGGGCCTGCTGGTACTCCGCGTTGAGCCGGAGCAGTTCCGCGCGCTCGGCGTCGGCGACGCCGCTCTGCTCGCGCGCGGAGGCCGGGTCGCCGGGCGCCGGGCGGCCGATCGGCGGGTGCGCCGCCATGGCCTCGGCGAGGTCGGCGGCGGTGAGCGCCGCCATGGCCGCGTCGCTCGCCGCGAGCAGGCCGGCGAGGTCCGCGTACGGGCGGCCGGCGGCCACCGCGGCGCACCAGGCCGTGCTCCCGCACACCTCACGCAGCAGCCGTGCGGCGGCCGGGGCGGCGGCCTCGTTGAGCCGGGCGAGACCCGGCGATGCGCTGGAAGTCACCCTCGCAAGCTACGAGCCGCCGCCGTCGAACGTCAACAGTTTGTTGAAAATCAGGGGCCGGCGCGTCGCGCGGGGTTCGCGTTCATTCGCCGCCGCGGGCCGCGTTCTCCCTGTTCAGGTAGTTGTAGACGGTGAAGCGGCTGACGCCGAGCGCGGAGGCGACGGTCTCCACGCCGTGCCGCACGGAGAACGCGCCGCGCTCCTCCAGGATGCGCACGACCGTCTGCTTCTCCTTGCGCCCGAGCTGCGCGAGCGGGCCGTGCCGGCGCTGGAGGTCGGCGAGGATGTGGTCCAGGGAGTCGGCGAGGTGCGGCAGCCGCACGGCGACCACGGCGCGGCCCTCCCAGCTGAGCACGACGTCGTCGCCGCGGGCCTGCTCGGGCGGCAGCAGCGCGGCGCCCATCGCATCGGCGAGCGGCCTGACGGCGTCGGCGAGCGGATGAGCCGGCGCGGCACCCGCCTCCGGCGAGGTCACGGGGCTTCCCCCGGCGGCGGACCCGTCGGCGGCCGCCGACACGCGCCCGGACACGGAGGTCGCCTCCGGCGAGGTCGCGGGGGCTGCCCCGGCGGCTGGGTCCGCTCCGGCGGTCGGGCTGCCGGCTGCCGGGTCCGCTCGGGTGGCCGGGCTATTGGCTGCCGGCTGCCCGCGGTCGGGCGAAGGGACCGCCTCGGGCGAAACGACCGCCTCAGGCGCGGGGCCTCCCCCGGCGGCCGGGTCCGCCCCGGCAGCCGCCGGGGTGTCCGCCTTCGCCCGCATGTGGCCGGGCGACGCCGGCTCGGCGCGGGAGTCGCCGTTCGGGTCGCCCTCGCGTGGGGGGTCGTCCGCGCGGCCCTGCGCGTCGGCGGAGCCCTGAGCGGCCGACCCGTCCCGCGTACGCGCGCCGCCCTGCGCGCCCGCCCGGGCCCCCGCGGCGCTGCGGCCCGGCGCGTCCGGGTGGTCCGGCGCTTGCGGGCCGTCGGGGCCGCCTGTGCGGTCCCGGCCGTCCGGGTGGTCCGCCGGGCTCATCGCGGGTCCTCGCCGGAGGCGTCGGGCACCACGTTGACCTGCAACGACACCCGGGTCGCGCCGGCCGCCAGGCTGCTGCGCAGCACCTCGCCGACCGCGGCCACCACGGCGTCCGCGGAGCCCTCGGCCGTATTGCCGAACGGCCCGACGTCCACCGCGTCCAGGGCGCCGCCCTCGACCACCTCGCGCGCAGCCACCGCGTGCGCGGGCGGCTCCTCCAGGTCGAACGGCTCGGTCGTGAATTCCAGCCTCAGTCTCATCACGGCCCCCACGGCGGCTGCGCGGGCACACCCGCACCGATCGGTCGGCCCTCCCCCGCGGAGGACCCGAGCCGACGATAGCCGAGACCCCGCCCACCGGCCCGGCCGGGGAGCACCTGCACGGCGTGGCCGGCATCCGCAGCGCGTACTGG
>JAJSZB010000178.1:0-13597 GCA_050613715.1 Streptomyces sp. IBSBF 3018 | reverse complement strand
AACTGCGCGACCAGCCACGTTGACGGGGACGGTCGCGCGACGGCGGGCAGGGGCAGCCGGGGGCGCGGCCCGCGGCCCTTCCCGGAGGGAGGGGCGCATGGGGAGCGCACGGGAGCCAACCCCCGGATCACGCATGGCCGCGCGCCCCGCGCCATGGCAGGGTCCCGCATGGGCCGACCGAAGGAACCCCGCGGACCCGCCTCCTGCCAGGGGCACAGCGCCGCGGGGTTCCGGCCGACCCCCCCGTCGGCCTCACCGTGGAGAGCGGCGCGACCGACCCGCACCCCGCCGCGGGGTTCTCGCCGCGAACCGAAGGCCGGCGCCGTCACCCGACACCCGGGCTGGAAGCCGGCCCGTCGTCCGAGCCCGGGCCGCAGGCCGTACCCCGTACGATGGCCGCATGTCCTTCCTCCGTCGCCGTAGCGCAGCCACGCCCACCGGGCCGGACTTCGACGTCCTCGCCATGGATCCCGGGGACTGGCCCGGCGACCTCGGAGCCGGGCTGCTGCCGGGCCCGGACGGCAGCTGCCAGGGCATCTACCTGCGCTACGACCTGTTCGGCAACCGCGGCCCCGCGATGCTGATCGGCAACCTGCCGGAGGGCTCGCCCGCCCGCGAGCTGGAGGAGGGCCAGGTCCCCTTCGAGGTCGCGCAACTCCTCGCCGCGCTCGGCAACGACGAGCCAGCCGAGGTCACCGAGTCCGAGGACACCCCGGTCATGCACGGCGACAGCTTGCTGATCGTGCGCCGGATCAAGATCTCCGAGGCCCGCGTCGCCTGCGCCCAGTTCGAGCGCAGCGACGGCGTCCAGGTCACCATCGCCACCTGGGACCGGCCGATCACCGATGACCTGTACCAGCTGCTCAAGCCGCTGCCCGCGGAGATGTTCCAGGTCGGCTGAGCCGCGGGAGGAGCCGGAGCCGGGCCGCGAACCGGAGCCGCCGCCCCGGCCGGTACGAGGACGCGACAGCCCGAGGGGCGCCGCCGGATCCGCTCCGGCGACGCCCCTCGTGTCGTTCGGCGTCTACGCGCACCCTCACCGCGTACGCGCGCGGCCCGCGGTCAGCGCGGCGCCCCCACCGTCGAGGGCAGCAGCGTCACGTCCGCCGCGTTCACGTACTCCACCCGGTGCCCGAGCTGGATCTCGTAGTAGAGGTTCTGGCCCCGCACCACCCGGTGGCCCGCGGTGTCGTACGTCACCGAGTAGTAGTACTCGCCGTGCACCGCGCCCCCGACCACGTACCGCTGCCCGGCCGGGACGGTGTACGGCATCGCGTAGATGCCCTGGACCGGCACGTCCGCGGGGTACGCCGCCGCCTCGGGGTAGGCGCGGCCGTACACCGGGGCGCCGGCCAGGCCCGCCTTGGGGGTGACGACCAGGCCCGTGGAGTCCACCGCGGTCGGGTGCGCCTTCGGGTTGAGGAACCACGCCTCCTGTCCGAGGTACCAGATCGCCGTCCAGTCGCCCTGCCGGTCCGCGACCGCGTAGTGCTGGCCGGTGGAGGCCCGCGCGCCCATGTCGTTGACGCCCGTGGTGCTCGCGCCGGTCGCGCCGTGCAGTCCGACGTCCTTGACCAGCGGCGCGTCCAGGCTCGGCGCGGAGTACAGCCGCACCGCCTCGGAACCGTACGCCGGGCAGGTGTCCCCGGCCGTCACGCAGCCGGTGTACAGCGGCTCGTTGGTCGCGAAGTCCGGGTCGATCGTCACCACGCCGCCGCGCGGCCCGGCCGTCGCGTGGATCGGCGCGCCCAGCAGCGCCATGTAGTGGTCCCAGTCCCAGTAGGGGCCGGGGTCGGTGTGCATGCCGGATATGTACGAGGCGGTCGGGCCCGGCACGTTGTCGTGGCCCAGGATGTGCTGGCGGTTCAGCGGGATGCCGTACTTCGCCGCGAGGTACCTCACCAGCCGGGCCGACGAGCGGTACATCGCCTCGGTGTACCAGGTGCCCGGGTCGATCAGGAACCCCTCGTGCTCGATGCCGATCGACTTGGCATTGGTGTACCAGTTGCCCGCGTGCCAGCCCACGTCCTGTGTCCTGACGTGCTGCGCCACGTGCCCGTCGGCGGAGCGCACGGTGTAGTGCCAGGCCAGGTACGTCGGGTCCTGGACCAGCTGCATCGCCGTGTCCCAGTAGCCCTCGGTGTCGTGGATGACGATGGTGTCGATCTTCTCGTCGACCGGCCGGTTCGCCTTGTCGTAGTTGCCGTAGTCGCCGCCGCCGGTCTCCTGGTACGGCGCGGGGACCCACTCGCAGCCCAGGCCCGGCGGGCACTCGGTGCCCGCGTCGTTCGCCTGCGGCAGGCCGATCCGGCCGCTCTGCCCGGTGGCCGGCGCCAGCCCCGGCTCGGCCGCGAGCACCACGTGCTCCCCGCTGTCGGTGGTCCTGGCCTGCCCCTGCCTGATCACGTCGAAGACGTCGTCGGCGAAGGACGCGGCGGTCGCCCGGTCGCCCGCGCCCGAGTAGCGGGCTATCGCGGCGTACCAGTCGGCCGGGTCCGCGCTCGGCGGCTCGCCGAGCGACTTCTGCGTGTCGGCGAGCAGCGCCGCGCCGCCGCGCAGGTTCGCCGCCGGGTCCTCGCGCAGCGCCGCCGCGGACAGCCCGGTGAGCGTCGCGGCGCGGTCCAGCGTGGTGAGGTCGGCCGGCAGCGCCGCGAGATCGGGAGCCCGTACGGTCGCGGCGGTGATCAGCGGGCGCGAGGTGTCGCCGCGCCCGTCCCCGCTCTCGCCCGCGCCGGCGGCTGTGCCCGTGCCCGTGGTCGTGCCGTCCGCCGTGCCCTTCCCGTCGGCCGAGCCGTCCCCGGCGTCGCCGCCGCCTTCCGCGGCGGACTGCGGGAACTGCTTCAACGCGGCGCGCGCGTCGGTCAGATGCATCGGGCCGTAGCCGCCGGTGACGCTCGGCAGTCCCTGGTGCGCGTCCCACCGGGACTCCATGTAGGCCACGCCCAGCAGCACGCTGTCCGGCACCGCGTACTGCCGCGCCGCGGCGCCGAACGCCTGCTGCAACGACCCCGGCGCGGCCGCGGGCTGCGCCGCGTGCGCGGCGCCGGCCCCGCCGAACAGCGGGAGCAGCGCGGCGGCGGCCACGGCGGCCGTCAGGGTGCGCGGCAGCCCGCGCGCGGCGCCCGCGCGGCGGCGGGCACGGGGTTCCTCGGGTCTGCCGGACGGGGGAGCGGTTCCTTGCACAGCGGCCTCCTCCATGAGTTGCCGGTCGATCGGCACCACAGAGGTATCGGCTCGCGGATCATCCGTCAACAGCCCGTATACGACCCGGAGATGACGTCATCTTTGCACGTCAGGGCGGGTCCGGCGAAGTTTCCGCGGGTCCCTGGGCGCGACCTGGACCGCGTCAGTGGTGTGGACCACTGGGGCAGGTGGGGAGAGCCGCGGAACTCCGCCCGGAGCGGGGACCGCGGCCGACACGGAAACCGTCCGCCGGGCGCGGGACTGCGGCCGGAACCGAACCGTCCGCCGGGGACGAAGCCGTCCGCCGACAGCCCGGTCGCCCGCCGTGGACGAAACCGCCCGCCGGCGCGGGGTCAGCGGGTGCCGACCGCCGCGCGGACCGCGCGCCGCGCCACCCAGCAGTCGTCGTGCAGCCGTCGCAGCAGCAGCCGCTGCTCCTCGCCGGCCTCGACCGAGCCGGGCACGGCGGGTCCGGTGGCCCGCATCGAGCGCTGCACCGCGGTCTCGTAGGTGCGGATCTCGCGCGTCAGCACCAGCATCAGGTTGACCAGGAAGGCGTCCCGCGCGTCCGGGCCGCCGGCCTGCGCCTGCTGGCTGATCTGCCGGCGCGAGGCCGGGTCGTCGCCGAGCACCGACCACAGCACCGCCAGGTCGTAGCCGGGCAGGTACCAGCCCGCGTGTTCCCAGTCCACCAGCGAGGGTCCGGCCGGCGACAGCAGCACGTTCGACAGCAGCGCGTCGCCGTGGCAGAACTGGCCCTGCGCGTGGGCGAGTCCGTGCAGCAGCTTGTGCAGGTCGCCGGTGTCGCGGTCGGTCAGCAGGCCCAGCTCGTGGTAGCGGTGGATGCGCGCCGGATAGTCGATCGGCGCGTCGAAGGCGCCGGTCGGCGGCCGCCACGTGTTGATCCGCGCGTACGCCGAGATCGCCGCGCGCACATCGGCCCTGGTCGGGGCCTGTACCGGGTGCCGCTGCGGGGCCACCACCCGGCCGGGCATCCGCTCGATCACCAGCACGCAGCTGTCCGGGTCCGCCGCGATCAGCCGCGGCACCCGCACCGGCGGGCGGTGCCTGACGAAGGTGCGGTAGGCAGCTATCTCCTGGCGGAAACGTTCCGTCCAGGCGGGGGACTGGTCGAGCAGACACTTGGCCACCGCCGGGGCGCGCCCGGAGGTGCCGATCAGCAGCGCGGTGCGGCCGCCGCGGCGGAGCAACTGCGCGGGGGCGAACTCGGGGCAGATCCGCTGCACGGCGGCGACGGCGGTACGAAGCTGTGCCTGCTGCGGCCCGGTCAAGTCGATCCTCCCGCTGAGCGGATGGGAGGGGGTCGTCGCCGGACCGCGCCGGACGACGCCCGCCGCCCTGCGGGTCGGCTGCCGCAACCCCGGCTCCACGACGGAGGGGAAGACGGCACGGGCTGGTGCGGACACGGAGGACGATGCCGGATACATGGAGGAAGCAGATCCCTTCGTGTGCCTGCGGGCTGACGGCGCGCCGGCCCCGCCCGTCCTCCGCACCCTGGGGAATGCGGCGCACAGGCGGGGTGGCGCGTTCCTACCTGACACCCGCGCACGGGTGGCAGACCATCTGGCGGACCCTGGCGAACCCTGGCGAATAGTCGCGGGGCCGATGCCGGCGGGAATAGTCTCGACGTGCCGAGGAACCTGGGGGCTTGACGTGGGCGACGAAGCCAACACCCGACTCGCGGACCTGTTCGGCCTCACCGGCTGGTCCAAAGGCGAACTCGCACGGCTGGTCAACAAGCAGGCGGCGGCCATGGGCCACCCGCAGCTGGCGACCGACACCTCGCGGGTGCGCCGCTGGATCGACACCGGTGAGTCGCCGCGCGAACCCGTGCCGCAGGTGTTGGCAGCGCTGTTCACCGAGCGCCTCGGACGTGTCGTGACCATCGAGGATCTCGGGTTCGACCGGCGTCGGCAGACAGCGAAGAAGCAGGCCGGCGACGGCCTGCCGTGGCCACCGGAGCGAACCGCCGCGGTCCTCACCGAATTCACGGGAATGGACCTCATGTTCAACCGACGCGGTCTGGTGGGCGCGGGCGCCGCGCTCGCCTCCGGCACCGTACTCAGCACGGCCATGTACGAATGGCTGCACACCGACCCGGCCCTGGCGGCCGACGGCCCCGTCCTCGACGACCCCCTGCACGCGTCCGCCGACGCGGCCTCCTTCGACCGCTACGAGGCCGCACCGGTCGGCCTGCAGGAGATCGAGTCGCTGGAGCGCTCCGTGGAGGTCTTCCGCGCCTGGGACGCCTCACGCGGCGGCGGCCTGCAGCGCAAGGCCGTGGTGGGCCAGCTCAACGAGGTGGGCGGGATGCTCTCCTACCGCCACCCGCCGCACCTGCAACGGCGGTTGTGGGGGGTCGCCGCCAACCTCGCGGTGCTCGCCGGGTGGATGTCCCACGACGTGGGCCTGGAACCCACCGCCCAGAAGTACTTCGTCATCGCCGCGCACGCCGCGCGCGAGGGCGGCGACCGGCCGCGGGCCGGCGAGGCGCTGTCCCGCGCCGCCCGCCAGATGGTTCATCTGGGCCGCCCGGACGAGGCGTTGGACCTGATGAAGCTCGCCAGGTCGGGCGCGGGCGAGGCCGCGCTGCCGCGCACCCGCGCCATGCTGCACACCATCGAGGCATGGGCGCAGGCGTCCCTGGGCCGCGGCCAGGACATGCGCAGGACCCTCGGCGAGGCCGAGGAGCTGTTCGTGTCGGCCGGCGACGACACCCCCGCACCGAGCTGGATGCAGAACTTCGACGAGGCCGACCTGCACGGCATGCAGGCGCTGGCGTACCGCACCCTGGCCGAGCACGACCCGTCGGCCGCCGCGCAGGCGCAGATCCACGCCCGGCAGGCGATCGAGCTGCGCAGCAGCGGCCACGAGCGGTCGATGATCCTGGACTACCTCTCGCTCGCCTCGGCCTGCTTCATCGCCGGCGATCCCGAACAGGCCGACACCTACGCCCGGATGGCGCTGCTCAGCATGGGGTCGACCTCCTCGCACCGCACCTGGGACCGGCTGCGCGAGATGTACCGGCTCACCGGCCGCTACGCCGACCAGCGCGGCATCGGCGACCTGCGCCGGGAGATCGAGACGGCGATGCCGCAACAGAAGAAGACGCCGCAGCAGAAGAAGGGGAGGGCGGCGAAACCCGGCGGCAGCCGCACCCCGGTGTGACCGGCCCGCCGCGACCGCGGCCCCGGACGCGCCTGTCGCGCCTGTCGCATCCCGACCCGACGCCGAACGGGCCGGAGACGACCGGGACGGTCTGACCGCGGAGCACGGGGACCGCCGGGCGTAAGGACAGCCGGGCGCGGGAACCGCGGAGCGCAAGGCCGCCGCGGCAGGGTGGAACGGTCGGACCGTCCGGGCCGCGCGCCTCAGCCGATCTTGGCTATCAGTATGCAGGCGTCGTCCTCGCGGTCCGGCACGCCGAACTCCTCGGCGACCATCCGCATGCAGTCCTGCGCGGTGCCCGCCTCGGCGAACCGGGGCGCCATCGCCAGCAGCCGCTGCTCGCCCCCCTCGGGGCCGGCGGCGTCGCTGGCGCGGCGGGGCACCAGGCCGTCGGTGTGCAGCACCAGCAGGTCGCCGGCGGCCAGCTCCACCCGGGCCTGGCCGTACTGCGCCCCGGAGGTCGCGCCGAGCAGGACGCCCTCGGGGCGCTGCAGGACGGACCCCGTCCCCCCGCGGAACAGCAGGGGGGCGGGGTGCTCGGCCTGCGACCACTGCAGCACCCGCGAGCGCGGGTCGTAGCGGCAGCACAGCGCGCTGCCCAGGGCGGGCTGCGGGGAGGTGTCGAGGAGTTCGTTGAGCCAGCCCATCAGCGGCGCGGGCTGGAGGCCGGCCACCGCCATGCCGCGCAGCGCGCCCAGCAGCATCGCCATGCCGGAGGTGGCGGCCACGCCGTGGCCGGTCAGGTCGCCGACGGTGAGTAAGGAGCAGCCGTCGGGCAGCTGCATCGCGTCGTACCAGTCGCCGCCGATCAGCGCGCTGGTGGCCGACGGGAGGTAGTGCGCGGCCAGATCCATCGTCACCGGGCCACCGCCGTCCTGCGGGAACCGCATGGCGCCGCGCCACGGGGGGAGCACGGCCTCCTGCAGTTCGACCGCCATCCGGCGCTCGGTCTGGGCGATCCGCTGCTGGCGCTCCAGCGAGTCGCGGGTCTCGCGGAGCGTGCGCTGGCTGCGGCGCAGATCGCTGACGTCACGGATCACCGCCCACATGGAGACGGTCCCGCCCTCGGCGCCGAGCACCGGTTCGCCCACCATGTGCACCGTGCGGACCGTGCCGTCCGCCCGCACGATGCGGAACTCGCCGTCGATCGGCCGCCCGTCGACCAGGCAGCCGGTCACCATCTCGGTCAGCAGTTGCTGGTCCTCGGAGAACAGCCACGAGGGCAGCTCGTCCAGCGTCAGCGGGCCGTCCTCGGGGGAGCGGCCGAAGATGCGGTACAGCTCCTCCGACCACTGGACCTCGTCGGTGAGCAGGTCCCACTCGGCGCTGCCGGCCCGGCCCAGCGCGCCGACCGCGGCGGCGTCCGGCCGGCCGCTCTGCGCCGCGGGCTCCGGCGGCAGCTCCCCGACCGGCGCGTCCGCGTCGAAGCCCTCCCGCAGCTGGCCCAGGTGGGTGCCCAGGTCGTCGAGCTGGTGCACCGCGAGGTCGCACAGCGCGCGCTGCCAGCGCTGCTGGGGGTCGTCGGCGGGCGCCTCGACGTCGCCGAGGACGGCGTCGACCCGCGTCCTGAGCTGACGCGCCTGGGAGATCAGCGCGTCCACGGCACCGGCGTCCGGTGACTGAGCTGCGGGGTGACCCGCGTGCGTGGGGGACGGCATGACGCACTCCGAACAGGTCTGCTGGCAGGCACGCGGAAGCGGCCGCGGCGGACGGGAAGGACCGGTAACGACTGTTGCACAGCCAGCGACGGCCCGTAAGGGATTCTGCGATACTCGATCCGGTGGTGCTTCCGGCATATGCCGTATGAAAGCCGGAAAGTCTCGCGGGGCGCCGCCCCTCCCGGCCTGCCGTGCCCGCCACCTGCCCGATCGTGTGTACGGAGGGCGCCGCGCCGACCCGGCGCGCGCCGCCTCGACGGTAAGCGGTTGCCGCCGCCCGTTGTGGGGACCCGCCAACGAACGGCGGCCCCCGGACGGGGGTGCGGGAGCGCCGCCGTACCGGCCCGGAAGCGACATCCCGCCCACGAGTCGGTAGGCTTCCGCCGCCCGTCCCCACGGAATCCGCCCGCTCCCGCCAGGCATGAATTGTCCGGCGGTCGGTAAGGATGCCGGGCACCGGCAGCGGAAATCCCGTTGCCATGGAATCCCCCGCACCGGATGCTGACCTCATGTTCGACCCAGACATAGCGCCCAGCGGCACCCTTCTCGGCCTCCTCCAGCGGGGGCGCGGGGACGGGCCCCTGCACGCCCTGGCGGCGCCGCGGGCCGAGGCCCTCGCCGCCCTGGAGCAGTGCGTGCTGCGCGACCCCCGCCTGGACTGGCGGGTGGAGTCGCGTTCGCTCTATTACGCACGCCTCTACTCCGACCTGGAGGGCCCGCTCGACGGGATCGAACAGCACCTGTTCCATCCGGACGACCTCGTGTCGCCCGACGAGCACCGCTGCGGCCTCGCCCTGTCCGTGCTCGGTCACCTGGCCGGCTACGGCCGCCGCGACGCGCTGCGGCTGCTGCGCCGCTACGCCGCGGCCGGCGGCTGCTGGGAATGGGCCCTGGACGAGCTCGCGGTGCGCGACGACGAGGCCGGGCTGCGTGCGCTGGGCCCCGCGGTCGTCGCCCGCTTCCCGGCCACCGAGGAGGGCGAGGCCGACCTCGCCCGCGCGGTCCGCGAGGCGTACGAGCCGCGGCCCTGGCAGCTGTGGGCCGAGGACGGGGCGCACCCGGCCACCGCGGAACGCGTCCGCAAGGCCGCGGAACGCGTCTCCTTCGACCGCTGGCAGCGGCAGTTGCGCTCCGGCGGCCCCACCCCCGGCTGGAGCGTGGCCGCGGTGCTGGAATGGGCCCAGGACGGCCTGGCCGCCCACCCCGGCGTCGAGCGCGACCAGCCCGCCGCCCGCTGCCTGGGCGCCGTCGCGGGCCCCGAGGACCGGCCGGCGCTGCTGCGGGCCGCGCTGCACGGCCCGTCCGCGGCCCGCGCCGCCGCGCTGCGGCACCTGACGGACCGCCGCGACCCCGCGCGCTTCGACCTCATCGAGGCCGCGGCCGTCGACGGCGACGAACGCGTGCTGCGCGCCGCCGTCGAGTCCTTCGAACGCCTCCGCGACGACGAGGCGCTGGAACGCGCCCGGATCTGGGCGGACCGCGCCGACGACCGGTCCGCCGCGGCGGACCGGACGGCGCCCTCGCCCGACCCCCTCGGACTGCTCGACGCCCCCGGCGCGCTCGATCCGCTGGGCTCCGCCGCGGCCCGCGTCCTGGCCCGGCACGGCGGCCCCGAGGACGCCGGCCGCGTGCTGAGCGCGCTGCGCCGCACCGTGCGGATCGGCGGCGCCGACGCGGACGGGCTCGACGCGCTGATCGAGGGCGTCGGCAGGCTCGCCTCCGGCGGGGACGGCCCCGGCGGCCCGTGCGAGGACGCGCATGGCGCGGGCGGCCACGTGTCCGGCGCGGGCGCGCGCGAAGCGGCGCCGGGCGCGGACGGCGGCTCCGGCCGCTCGGGTGTCGAGGACCGCCCGGGCCGCGGCCACGAGAGTCACGACGGTCACGGCAGCCACGACGGACGTGCCACCGCCTGCCGCGCCGCGCCCGTCCTGCGCCACGTCTACCGCGAGACCTCCTCGTCCCACCTGCGCGGCACCGCCGCCCACGCGCTCGCCGAGGCGGACCCCGGCTTCGCCGCGGGCTTCGCCGTCGAATGCCTGTGGGACTGCGAGGAGTCCACGCGGGAACTCGCCGCGCGCCGCGCCGCCTCCGGCGACGTGCGGGTGCTGGCCCAACTGCGCCGGCTGGCCGCGGACCCGGCCGAGGAGGCCGAGGTCCAGACCGCGGTCCGCGGCCGTCTCAGCTCGGGGGGCGCCTCCCGCTGACCCCGGCCGCTGCCGCCGGTGCGCGGGTGGGCCCGGGTTCCGCGTACGACCCCTGGTGCCTGCACACCGACGTGGACACCGCCGGTCAGGGCTGTGTGTCGGCGTACTGCCCGGCGGGTACTGCCCGTCCGGCCGGGACGACGACCAGGCCGAGGCCGACGACCGGGCCGACGACATGAACGGCAGCGCCGTCCCGACCTGCTGAACGGGTCCGGCCGACCGGGCCGGGGCACGCGTCGGCCGGGTCGGGGCGCGCGCCGGCCGCGGCGCGACCCCGTGCCGTGCGCGGCGCGTCCCCGGCCCGTGCCGCGCGCGGCGGCTCCCGGCCTGGGCCGCACCGGCGCGGAGGCGCGGAGGCGCGGCGGGGGTCACGGACCGGGTGCGCGAGCCCGGGAACCCAAAGCTCAAGTTGCGTTTCGCCGCGGGAAAGATCCACGTGACCCTGACAACTCCCGGGGCGGCGACAACGACCGTATGAGAGTCGCCATCGTCACCGAGTCCTTCCCGCCCGACGTCAACGGCGTGGCGCACTGCACGCTGCGCACCGCGGAGCACCTGGCACGGCGCGGCCACGAGCCCCTGGTCATCGCCCCCGCGGGACCCGCCGCCGCCATCGCCGCGCACCGCGCCGACCTGGTCCACCTGGCCAGCCCCTTCGTGCTGGGCGCCCGCGGCCTCGCCGCCGCCACCCGGCTGCGCATCCCCGCGGTCGCCGTCTACCAGACCGACCTGGCCGGCTACGCCAGGACGTACCTCAACGCCGGCGAGGCCGCCGCCTGGCGCCGCATCCGCGCCGTGCACTGCGCCGCGGCCCGCACCCTCGCGCCCTCCAGTGCCTCGGTCGGCGCACTCACCCGGCAGGGCGTGCCGCGTGTCCACCTGTGGCCGCGCGGCGTCGACTCGGTGCGCTTCCATCCCGGGCACCGCGACGGCGACCTGCGCCGCGAACTCGCGCCGCGCGGTGAGCTGATCGTCGGCTACGTCGGCCGGCTCGCCGCCGAGAAACAGGTCGAACTCCTCGCTGACACCTGCGCGCTGCCCGGCGTGCGGGTCGTCGTGGTCGGCGACGGCCCCAGCGCCCCCGCACTGCGCTCCGCGCTGCCCGGCGCGGTGTTCCTCGGCCGCAGGACCGGCCACGAGCTGGCCAGGATCTACGCCTCCCTCGACGTGTTCTGCCACACCGGACCGTTCGAGACCTTCTGCCAGACCGTCCAGGAGGCGATGGCCAGCGGCGTGCCGGTGGTCGCGCCCGCCGTCGGCGGCCCGCTCGACCTGGTGGAGCACGGCCGCACCGGGCTGCTGGTGCCGCCCGGCGACCCGCTGGCCGTCCGCACCGCCGTGGGCCTGCTCCAGGCCGACGCCGGACTGCGGCTGCGCTACGGCACACAGGCGCGCGCCGCCGTCGCCCACCGCACCTGGGAGGCGGTCGGCGACCGGCTGCTCGACCACTACGCCCAGGTGCTCGGCGAGCGCGAGGCGGCGGCGGCATGAACGCCCGCGGCATCCCCGGCGGTTCCGCCGACGCCCGTGGCGCGTACACCAGTGAACGGCTGCGCATCGTGCGCGTCGCGAACTTCGTCACGCCCGTCTCGGGCGGTCTGCGCACCGCGATGCGCCACCTCGGCGAAGGGTACGCGGCGGCCGGTCACGAACCCGTGCTCGTCGTCCCCGGACCCGCGGCCGGCGACGAACTCACCCCGCAGGGACGGGTGATCACCCTGCCGGGACCCGAACTCCCCGGCACCGGCGGCTACCGCGTGCTGGCCCGGCGCGGCCCGGTCGAGGCGCTGCTGACCTCCCTCGCCCCTGACCGCCTCGAAGTCTCCGACCGGACCACCCTGCGCTGGACGGGCGCGTGGGCCCGGCGCCACCGGGTGCCCGCGGTGATGGTCTCCCACGAGAGCGCCGACGGCGTGCTCGGCGCATGGGGCCTGCCGGGGCCGGCCGCCCGGCGCGCCGCCGACGCGCTCAACCGCCGTACCGCGCACGCCTACACGAAGGTCGTGTGTACCACCGCGTGGGCCGCCGCCGAGTTCGAGCGGATCGGCGTGCGCAACGTGGTGCGCGCCCCGCTCGGCGTCGACCTCGACGCCTGGCGGCCGGAGCTGCGCGACCCCGGCGTCCGCCGCCGGTACGCCGGCGACGCCGACGTGCTGCTCGTGCTGTGCTCGCGCCTGTCGCCGGAGAAGCGGCCCGGCACCGCGCTCGACGTGCTGGCCCGGCTGCGGCACGACGGCGTCGGCGCGGCGCTCGTCGTGGCCGGCGAGGGGCCGCTGCGGGCCCGGCTGACCGCGCGGGCCCGGGCCGAACGCCTGCCGGTGACCTTCCTCGGCCACGTCGGCTCGCGCCCCGAACTGGCCGCGCTGCTCGCCTCCGCGGACGTGGCGCTGGCGCCGGGGCCCGTCGAGACGTTCGGGCTGGCCGCGCTCGAAGCGCTCGCGAGCGGCACCCCGGCGGTGGTCAGCGCGCGCTCCGCGCTGCCCGCGCTGGTCGGCGAGGCCGGTGCGGCGGCCGACTCCACCGCCGACTACGCCGGCGCGGTCCACCGCCTCCTCGCGCTGCCCGAGCCCCGCCGCCGCGCCGCGGCCCGCGCCCGCGCCGAGCGCTACACCTGGCCCGCGGCCGTCAACGCCTTCCTCGCCGCCCACGCCGCGACCCCGCTCCCCACACCCGCCCCGGCCGCGCCATGACCACCCCGCAGCAGAACCTCCGCGCTGCCGCGAGCGCCGCCGCACCCACGCGCCGGAGCGCCGACCGGCCGGCACCGTTCCGTACGCACCCCGCACGCCCAGTACCTGCCCCGGCCCCGGCCGCGCCCACGTCGGCCCCCGCGAACGCCACCGCCGACGGCGACCTGGCCGGACCGCCCGCTCCCGAGCCTGCGCTGGCCGGGCCGGCCGGCGTCGGTGTGGTGTCGGTCGCCCGCGTGGCGGACTTCGCGGACGGTTCGGGCGCTCCTGGGCCTGTCGTAGCCGCGCTGGCGGGAGTTGACGCCGCGGTGCCCGCCGCGAAGGGTCCCGCGTGCGGGTGGTGCGACGGCGGCACGGACGGGTCGGCCGCTTCCGCGCGTACGGCGTCCGCGGCTGCGGGTGCCGACGTGGTGTCGACGGTGCGCGCGGCGCGCTGCGCAGGCGGCGCGGAGGGCGACCTGGCTGGATCAGCCGCTTCCGGGCCTGCGGTGGCCGCGCTGGCCGGAGTCGGTGTGGTGTCGGTCGCCCGGGTGGCGGACTTCGCGGACGGTTCGCCCGCTCCTGGGCCTGTCGTAGCCGCGCTGGCGGGAGTTGACGCCGCAGGCGCCGGCACAGGTTCCGGGCGCGTCGGGCGTGACGGGGTCGTGGTGGGGGTCGGGCGTGGGGCCGCGCC
>JAJSZB010000177.1:0-13613 GCA_050613715.1 Streptomyces sp. IBSBF 3018 | reverse complement strand
GGGGGGGGCCGGGCGAGACGAGCGCAGCGTTTGGTGGGGCCGATGATCCGGGCAATTCGTAGGGGTCTACGGAGAAGGGGGCACCGTGATCATCTGGCTGAACGGGGCGTTCGGCGCCGGCAAGTCCCACGCCGCGCGCGAGCTGCTGGACCTGATACCGGACAGCACGCTCTACGAGCCCGAGGCCGTCGGCGACTGCCTGCGCCGCCTGCTGCCCGAGAAGCGGCTCGACGACGTCACCGACTACCAGGAACTCCCCGTCTGGCGCCGCCTGGTGATCGAGAGCGCCGCCGCGCTGCTCGACGAGGTCGGCGGCGTGCTGGTGACGCCGATGACCCTGCTCGCCCAGGAGCACCGCGACGAGATCTTCGGCGGCCTCGCGGCACGTGGCATCGATGTCCGCCATGTGCTGCTGGAACCAGGAGAAACGATTTTGCGGGAGCGGATCGCGGCGCGGCCGGCCGATCCCGGCCAGGCCCCGGCCGCCGCCGCGGCCGCGCGCCGGTGGGCGCTGGAGCGCATCCCCGACTACCGGGCCGCGCTGGACTGGCTGGCACGCGACGCGTACACCGTGCGGACCGCGGACCTGACCCCGGCGCAGACCGCCGCGCGGATCGCCGAGGCGGTCGGCGGCGGGGAGGGCTCGTGCGGGATCGTGCAGACGCCGCAGCCGAGGGCCGAGACGCTGGCCGCCGGGGTGCTGCTGTTCGACGACGACGACCGGGTGCTGCTGGTCGACCCCACCTACAAGCCCGGCTGGGAGTTCCCTGGCGGCGTCGTGGAGCGCGGCGAGTCGCCGCTGCGCGCCGGGCGGCGGGAGGTCGCCGAGGAGCTGGGCCTTGAGCTGACCGGCGGCCTGGAACTGCTCGTCGTGGACTGGGAGCCGCCGCGCCCGCCGGGTTACGGGGGGATGCGGCTGCTGTTCGACGGCGGCCGGGTGCCCACCGCCGACATCGGCCGGCTGCTGCTGCCGCGCTCGGAGCTGCGCGACTGGCGGTTCGTCACCGAGGACGAGGCGGCGGACATGCTGCCGCCGGTGCGCCTGGACCGGCTGCGCTGGGCGCTGCGAGCCCGCGAGCAGGGGCGGCCGCTGCACCTGGAGGCCGGCCACCCCGCCGAGTGATCCGCGCGGGCGGCGTAACGGCGCAGGAACAGCGCCTCGGTGAGCGCCAGCTTCTCCAGCTCCTGCGGTGAGACGCTCTCGTTGACCGCGTGGATCGCCGCCTCGGGCTCGCTCAGCCCGATGAGCAGGAACTCCGCGCGCGGGTAGAGGCCGGCCAGGGTGTTGCACAGCGGGATCGAGCCGCCGTTGCCCGCCTCGGCCATCTCCTGCCCGTACGCCTCCCGCATCGCCTCGGCCATCGCCGCGTACGCCGGGCTGCCGGTGTCCGCGGCGAACGGCTGGCCGCTGCCGCCCAGCGTCACCTGCACCTTGGCGCCCCACGGTGCCGCGGCGGTCAGGTGGGCGCTCAGCGCCTCGCCGGTGCGGACCGCGTCCACCCCCGGCGGGATGCGCACGCTGACCAGCGCGCCCGCGCTGGCCTGCACCGACGGCGTCGCGCCGACCACCGGCGGGGCGTCGATGCCCAGAACCGTCACCGCGGGGCGGGCCCACAGCCGGTCCGAGACGCCCCCGGTGCCGATCAGGCCGACGCCGTCCAGCACCTTGGCGTCCTGCCGGAAGTCCGCCTCGTCGTAGGCGATGCCGGGCCACTCGCCGCCCCCGTCGAGGCCGTCGACGGTGGTGGCGCCGGTCTCGTCGCGCAGCGAGGCGAGCATGTGGATCAGCGCGGCCAGCGCGTCCGGCGCCGCGCCGCCGAACATCCCCGAGTGGAGGTTCCCCTGGAGGGTGTTCACCCGCACCTCGGCGACCACCATGCCGCGCAGCGCGGAGGTCACCGTGGGCAGGCCCAGCCGGAAGTTGCCCGAGTCGCCGATGACGATCGCGTCGGCGGCCAGCAGCCCCGGGTGCTGCTCGGCGTAGCGTTCGAGACCGCCGGTGCCCTGCTCCTCGGAACCCTCCACGATCACCTTGACGTTGACCGGCACGCCGCCCTGTCCGCGCAGCGCCCGCAGCGCGGTCAGGTGCATCAGCACGCCGCCCTTGCAGTCCGCCGCGCCGCGGCCGTACCACCGGCCGTCGCGCTCGGTCAGCTCGAAGGGCGGCGACAGCCACTGCGACTCGTCCAGCGGCGGCTGCACGTCGTAGTGCGCGTACAGCAGCACGGTCGGGGCGTCGGCGGGGCCCGGCAGGTAGCCGTAGACCGACTGGGTGCCGTCGGGAGTGTCGAGCACCTCCACGTCCCGGAAGTCCTCGGCGCGCAGCGCGTCGGCGATCCAGGAGGCCGCCTTCTGCGATTCGCTCTTCGGGAACTGCCGCCAGTCGGCGACCGAGGCGAAGGCCACCAGCTCGGCCAGTTCGGTCTTGGCCCGCGGGATCAGCGCGGCCACGGCCTCGGAGAGCGGAACGGACGACATGTGAACTCCTTGCACGGTGGGCCGGGTGGGGCGGTCCGGGGAATCCCCGGGGCGCCGCGGCGGTTGGCGCCCGCGACGGCACCCTGCCGATGGTGCCACAGCGAGGAGTTCTCCCCGGGCGCATAGGATGCGTGAACAGCCAGGTCAGCACGAGGCGGCCGAACGGGCCGATCAGGAGCGGAAACAGACGTGAGCGGTGAGCAGGCGGCGCAGGACGGCGGCACGGAGGACGGCGGGGCCCCCGTGGTCTGGGACGTCGTGGTGATCGGCGCGGGTCCCGCCGGAGCCTCGGCCGCGCACGCGGCCGCGGTGACCGGCCGCCGGGTCCTGCTGTTGGAGAAGTCCGAACTGCCGCGCTACAAGACCTGTGGCGGCGGCATCATCGGCCCGTCCAGGGACTCGCTGCCGCCCGGCTTCGAACTGCCGCTGCGCGACCGGGTGCACGCGGTCACCTTCAGCCTCAACGGCCGGCTGACCCGTACCAAGCGCTCGCGGCAGATGCTCTTCGGCCTGATCAACCGCCCCGAGTTCGACGCCGGGCTGGTCGACGCCGCGCGCGAGGCGGGCGCCGAGGTGCGCACCGGCGTGACCGTCTCCCGGGTCGAGCAGCACGGCCCGGGCGTCCCCGACCGGCGCACCGTCGCCGTCGTGCTCACGACCGGCGGGAACGGCCGGAGCGACGACGCGGAGGACGGCGCGACCGACGAGCGCAAGGACGGCCGGCAGGAGGAGATCGTCTACGCCCGCGCGGTGGTCGGCGCCGACGGCAGCGCGAGCCGGATAGGAGCCCACGTCGGCGTCAAGCTCGACCAGGTCGACCTCGGCCTGGAGTTCGAGATCCCGGTGCCGCCGTCCGTCGCCGACGACTGGGCCGGCCGGGTGCACATCGACTGGGGCCCGCTGCCCGGCAGCTACGGGTGGGTCTTCCCCAAGGGCGACTCCCTCACGGTGGGCGTGATCTCGGCCCGCGGCGACGGCGGCGCCACCAAGCGCTACCTGGACGATTTCATCGCCCGCCTGGGCCTGGCCGGCTTCGAGCCGAGCGTCTCCTCCGGCCATCTGACCCGGTGCAGGGCCGACGACTCCCCGCTGTCCCGCGGCCGGGTGCTGGTCTGCGGCGACGCGGCGGGCCTGCTCGAACCGTGGACCCGCGAGGGCATCTCCTACGCGCTGCGCTCCGGCCGGCTGGCGGGGGAGTGGGCGGTGCGCATCGCCGAGTCCCACGACGCGGTGGACGCCCGCCGGCAGGCGCTCAACTACGCCTTCGCGGTCAAGGCGGGCCTCGGCGTCGAGATGGGCGTCGGCCGCCGCATGCTGGCGCTGTTCGAGAAGCGGCCGGGGCTGCTGCACGCGGTGCTCACCAACTTCCCGCCCGCCTGGCGGGCCTTCGCCGGGATCACCCGGGGCAAGACCTCGCTCGCCGAACTGGTCCGCACCCGGCCGCTGGCCCGCCGCGCGCTGGAGGCGTTCGACCGCGCCTGACCCGGCCGGCCGCGGGCACGGACGCGCGCACCCTCGTCGTACCACCGCGCCGCCCGGCCCGGCCGCCCGGGCGCGGGCGGGGCCGCCGCGCGCCCGGTCCGTACTCCCCGGGCAGTAGCCGGGAAGCCCCCGGCCGGCGGACGCCGCGCGGGGCCGGGCACGTCTAGCGTGAGGGCCATGACGTATCAGGAGCCCGCCGGACCGCCGCGCCGCCGGGGGCCGGCGGGGCGGCCCGGCTGGCTTCCGCCGCTCCTGCTGGCCGTGCTGCAGGTGGTCGGCAGCAGCGTGGCCGGCCGCCACCAGACCGAGCGGGTCCCGCTCGACGCCCTCGGCTACGCGCTGCTGCTGGCCGGGCCCGCGCTGCTGCTCCTGCGCCGCCGCAGGCCCGTCCTGGTGACCGCGGGCGTCGGAGCGGTGACCCTGCTGTACGTCGCGCTCGGCTACCCGTGGGGGCCGGTGTTCGCGAGCTTCGTCGTCGCGGTCTTCACCGCGGTCGCCGCCGGGCGGCGCAGGGCGGTGTTCGCGGTGGCCGCGGTGGTGCTGGCCGGCCATGTGGTGGTGGGCGCATGGCTCTACCGCTGGCTGCCGCCCTCCCACGACCGGGCGGCGTCGTGGGCCACGCTGTCCGGAAGCGCGGCCTGGCTGCTGGCCGTGCTCGCCGCCGCCGAGCTGTACCGGGTGCGGCGCGAGCGGATCGCCCGCGAACGCCGGGAGCGCGCGGAGGCCGAGCGCCGCCGCGCCGACGAGGAACGGCTGCGGATCGCCCGCGAGCTGCACGACGTGCTCGCCCACAGCATCTCGCTGATCAACGTGCAGGCCGGCGTCGCGCTCGCCCTGATGGACGAACGCCCCGAGCAGGCCCGCACCGCGCTGACCACGATCAAGGCCGCGAGCAAGGAGGCGCTCGGCGAGGTCCGGCAGGTGCTGGGCACGCTGCGCACGCCGGGGGACGCGCCGCGTTCGCCGGCCCCCGGCCTCGACCGGCTGCCCGAGCTGACCGAGCAGGCCGCGGCCGCGGGCCTGGCCGTGGACGTCGCGGTCGAGGGCCGGGCGCGGCGGCTGCCCCCGGGCGCCGACCTGGCCGCCTTCCGCATCGTCCAGGAGGCGCTGACCAACGTCGTGCGCCACTCCGGCTCGCGCACCGCGCGGGTGCGGCTGCGCTACGACGCCGGGCGCGTCGAGGTGCGGGTGGACGACGACGGTCCGGCGGCGGCCGGCGGGGACAGCGGCGGCGGGAACGGCCTGGTCGGGATGCGCGAGCGGGCCGCGGCGCTCGGCGGCGCCGTCGAGGCGGGCCCGCGCGCCGACGGGGGCTTCGCCGTGCGGGCCACCCTGCCGTTCGCCCGGCCGGCGCAGGACCGGCCGGAGCGGGGGCCGGAGCCGGAGTCGGGGCGGGGGCCTGAGCTGGATACGCAACCGCAACCGCAACCGCAACCGCAACCGCAGCCGCAGCCGGACCCGGGCAGGCCGGAACCGGACGACACCGAGGAGCGCCGATGATCCGCGTCGTACTCGCCGACGACCAGGCACTGGTCAGAGCCGGGTTCCGGGCGCTGCTCGACGCGCAGGACGACATCGAGGTGGCCGGCGAGGCGGCGGACGGCGAGGAGGCGCTGCGCCAGGTGCGCGCGCTGACCCCGGACGTCGTGCTGATGGACATCAGGATGCCGCTGACGGACGGGCTGGCCGCGACCCGGCGGATCACCGACGACGCGGCGCTGGCCGGCGTCAGGGTCGTCGTCCTGACCACCTTCGAACTCGACGAGTACGTCTTCGAGGCGATCAGGTCGGGCGCCTCCGGCTTCCTGGTCAAGGACACCGAGCCGGCCGAACTGCTGCGGGCGGTGCGCGCGGTGGTCGCCGGTGACGCCCTGCTGTCGCCCGGGGTCACCCGCCGGCTGATCGCCGAGTTCGCCGCGCGCTCCAAGGAGCCCGCCGCGGCGGCAGGGCTGGACCGGCTCACCGAGCGCGAGCGCGAGGTGATGGCGCTGGTCGGCATCGGCCTGTCCAACGAGGAGATCGCCCGGCGGCTGGTGGTCAGCCCGCTCACCGCCAAGACCCATGTCAGCCGGACCATGGTCAAGCTCGGCGCCCGCGACCGGGCCCAACTGGTCGTGCTCGCCTACGAGTCCGGACTGGTCCGGCCCGGCTGGCTGGGCTGACCGCCGGCCCCGGACGCACACGGTCGCCGCCGCGGGGGACCGCGACGGCGACCGGTGGAACGGGACGGATCGAGGACCGGTCAGGGACCGATCAGGGACGGATCGAGAACGGATCGAGAACGGATCAGGGACGGACGGGACGCATGCGGGCACGCATCCCGTGAGGCGCCGCGTCAGTCGCGCGCGGCCACCTGCGCGTCGTCGCGCGCGGCGCCGGGCTGCTGCTCGCGCACCGGCTCGGTCGCGGAGGACGCGACCAGCAGTCCGTACGACGGGCGTCGGCGGCGCAGGCCGGAGACGGTCACCAGCAGGCCCAGCACCCCGATCCCGGTGATCACCCACAGGCCGGGCCGGTAGCTGTCCAGCACGGCCTGCTTGCCGCCGCCGTGACCGGTGTGGGCGGTGACCACCGCCGTGACGACGGCGAGGAAGATCGCGCCGCCGACCTGGAAGGAGGTGTTGAGCAGGCCGGAGACCATGCCCTGCTCGTTGTCCTTGACGCCGTTGGTGGCCTGGATGTTCAGGGACGGGAAGGCCGTGGCGAACGCGGCGCCGAGCAGCAGCATCGAGGGCAGGATGACCGCGGCGTAGCTCGGGTGCAGGTTGATGCGCAGGAACAGCACGTAGCCGACGACCAGGGCGGTGAACCCGAAGGTGATCACCCGCGGGGTGCCGAAGCGGTCGACGATCGGTCCCATCCGGGTGGACAGGATCGCCACCAGCGCGCCGGCCGGCAGGAACGCCAGGGCGGTCTGCATCGCGCTGTAGCCGAGGACGTTCTGCAGGTACTGCGTGACCAGGAACTGGAAGGCGACGTAGGAGCCGAAGAAGGTGGCCGCGCCGATGTTGGCCCGGACCTGGCCGGCGACGCGGAACACGCCGAGCCGGATCAGCGGGTGGGACGACCGCTGTTCCACGGTGACGAAGGCGGCGAGCAGCACGGCGACCGCGGCGAAGGAGCCGAGGGTGCGCAGCGAGGCCCAGCCGGCGTCGGCCGCCGAGACGACCGTGAACACCAGGAGCAGCATCGCCCCGGTGCCGGTGATCGCGCCCGGCAGGTCGTAGCCGCGGCCCTCACCGCGCTCGCGGGGGCTCTTCGGGATCAGCTTCAGGCCGGCGATCAGGGCGATGACGGCGACGGGGGCGGGCAGCAGCATGGTCCAGCGCCAGCCGGCCTCGGTGAGGAAGCCGGAGAGCACCAGGCCCATGGAGAAGCCGGTCGCGCCGCAGCTGGAGTAGATCGTCAGCGCCCGGTTGCGGACCGGGCCCTCGGCGAAGCTGGTGGTGATGATGGACAGGCCCGCGGGCGCGGTGAACGCGGCGCTGAGGCCCTTGATGAAGCGGGTGGCGATCAGCAGCTCGCCGGAGTCCACGAGGCCGCCGAGCAGTGAGGCGACCGCGAAGACCGCGAGCGCGGTCAGGAACACCCGGCGCCTGCCGAGCAGGTCCGCGGCGCGGCCGCCGAGCAGCAGCAGGCCGCCGTAGCCGAGGACGTAGCCGCTGACGACCCACTGGAGGGAGGACGTGGACAGGTCCAGGTCGTGCCCGATGGACGGCAGGGCGACGCCGACCATGGAGACGTCGAGGGCGTCGAGGAACAGGGCTGCGCAGAGCACGAAGAGGGTGCCCCACTGCAGGGCGGTCCAGCGCTCTTCGGCGCGGGGGACGGTGGTTGACGATGATGACGGAGAGGTCATGGCTGACACACTTACATGCATGCGCATCGAATGCAAGCGCATTTAATTCTCGTGCATACGGGTCCGTTTTCTGCTACCCTCAGCGACATGACCGGCGACAAGGGTGCGCGTTCGCTTGAGGCGGAGTGGCGGGAGATCCTCGCCGTTCACGCCCGCACGGCATGCGAGATCGACCGTGAGCTGCACCGGTTCGGCCTGGGCGCCAGCGACTTCGAGGTGCTGGACGTGCTCGCCGCCGGGGACTCGGCCGACTCCGAGGACTGCTCCTTCCGCGTGCAGGAGCTCGCCGACCGCGTCCACCTGAGCCAGAGCGCGCTCTCTCGCCTGGTCGCCCGCCTGGAGAAGGAGGGCCTGGTCGAGCGCTGCATATGCAGTGAGGACCGGCGCGGCGTGCGGGTCGCCCTCACCCCGGCCGGCCGCGAGCGCTACGAGAAGGCGCGCCCCGGCCACCTCGCCGTCCTGGAGCGGATGCTGCCCGGCCGTCTGGCGGCCGCCCCGCGGGGCTGACGGGCGGTCGTCCACGGCGCGGAGCCGACCGCCCGGCGCATCGCCGGGCGACCGGTTCGGGGCGCGTGTCCGAGGGTTCAGTTGATCGCGCCGGTCCGCCGGAACGCCTCCAGCAGCCCCGCGTCGCCCTCCACCGACAGCGACTCGCCGGGCGTCCTGTTCCACAGCGCGACGTACAGCTCGGCCGCCGTCCCGCTCACCGTGCAGTCCGCGCGCCGGCCCCCGCCGGGCTCGATCACCGGAGGCTGCGGCGACAGCCGCACCAGCCAGTCGCCGCCGGTGTCGGTGGCGCGCACCCGCAGCGTGCCCGGCCGCGGCGTGCGCAGCTTGCTGCGGCTCCTGCCGTGGAAGCCGCTGAGCAGTTCGTCCACGCCGTCCGAGGCGAAGTCCGCGTCGACCGGGGAGATCGGGCCGCCCAGCGCCGCCTGTGCGTCGGCCCGGTGGACGGCCACCTCGTGCGCCTGCCGCCGCGACCAGAAGGCGAGCGCCGACGGCGCGCGCAGGAAGTACCAGCAGTCCAGGTCCTGCGGGGCCGCCGCGAGCGCGCCGGCCAGATCCTCCAGCCGCTCCCGGTACCACCGCGTCAGCTCGGCGTCGCCCGGGGCCGAGTCGTCGAACGCTCCCGGTTCCTTGCGCTGCTCCGCGACGAACCCGGTCGCCCAGCGGTGCACCGCCCCGGTGTGCCGCACCAGGTCCCGCACCCGCCACCCGGGGCAGGGCGGCACCGGCGCGTCCAGCCCGGCCTCGTCGGCGGCATCGGCCAGCAACCCGCCCTCGCGGCGCAGCACTTCGATGAATCCAGCGGTCTCCATGGCAGCGGATTCTTCCAGCTCAGGAACGGACGCCGGCGGAGTTCCGCCCAGATCCCGCCACCGGCGCGCGGCGGCGCCGCACCCGGGCGGCCCAGCCCAGCAGCACCGCGTTGAGCAGCGCGGAGACCACGGCCGCGACCAGCGTCACGGTCCAGCCCGACCAGCCGTACGCGGTGGACTGCACCGAGGTGCCGCTGACGGCCGCGTACAGCGCGAAGAGCGCCGGCGTCCACGGCAGCGTCAGCAACAACAGCAGCACACCGGTGAGGGACGTGCCGCTGCTGGAGAGCACCGCGCTGTCCAGCAGCATCAGCACCAGGGCGGCCGCCACCACGCCCAGGTAGATCCGGGACACGCGCTCGCGGTGGACGGGTCGGACGGCG
Organism: Streptomyces sp. IBSBF 3018; assembly: GCA_050613715.1. Lineage (GTDB taxonomy): Bacteria > Actinomycetota > Actinomycetes > Streptomycetales > Streptomycetaceae > Actinacidiphila. Next base: position 4,092 of record JAJSZB010000177.1, on the reverse strand, counting down.
TGGACCGCCCAGGCGGGTAGGCGCATCGCTCCTCCTCGGGTGTGCGCGGCCGGCCCGCCGCGCCGCGGCCGGCCGTCCTCGGGACCGGCGGCCCGGCCGCGACCGCGGCACGCGCCGCGGGTGCGGCGCCCGCGGGGCCGTTTCGGCGGCCGGCCGCCGCGGTGGCTCCCGGTGTTCCGGTGGTCCACCAGCATGCCGCCGGATCGCCGCACGGGCGCCTGTGATGTTCGTCAAACCCGGGCCCGCGCGGCGGACCGGCGGCGGGCCGTGGCGCCGCCGCCCCGCGTGGTGAAGGCGATGAGGGCGGCGAGCGCGGCCAGCGCGGCGACCGTCGTGAGCGCGGTCGGCAGGCCGAACGCGTCGGTGAGGAAGCCGATCGAGGGCGGCCCGAGGAGCATCCCGCCGTAGCCGAGGGTGGAGGCGGCGGCGACCCCGCTCGGCCCGGTCAGCTCGCCGGCCCGCGCGATGGCGGTCGGGAAGAGGTTGGCGAGGCCGAAGCCGGTCACCGCGAACCCGGCCATCACCAGCGGGGTGAACGGCGCGAGCGCGCCGACCAGCATCCCGGCGCACGCGGTGAGCCCGCCCAGCACCAGCGCACGGGTCTGCCCGAGCCGTTCGAGCAGCGCGGTGCCCGACAGCCGACCGAGCGTCATGGCCAGCGCCACGCACGCGTACCCGGCGGCGGCGACGTCGGGCCCGCCGTGCAGGTCCTGCTGGATGTGCAGCGGCCCCCACTCCGCGAGCGCGCCCTCGCCGTACGCCGTGCAGGCCGCGATCAGGCCGAAGACCGCCACCAGCAGGGTCGCACCCGGAACCCGCGCGCGGACGGTCCCGGCGGTCCCGGCGGCCCCCTCCGGCGCGCCCGGCGACCGCGACCGCCCGCGGGTGGCCGGCCCGCCCAGCGGTTCGGCCAGCAGGACCCGCCCGGCCCAGGCCACCGCCACCAGCCCGACCGGCGTGAGCAGCAGCAGGTGGGTGCCGGGGGACAGATGCGGGGCCAGCAGGCCGCCGATGCCCGCGCCCAGCAGACCGCCCAGGCTGTAGGCGGCGTGGAAGCCGGACATCACCGGGCGGCGCAGCGCGGCCACCAGGTCCACGGCGACGCTGTTCATCGCGACGTTCAGACCGCCGTAGGCGACGCCGAAGACCAGCAGCACCAGGCCGAGGGCCAGCGCCGTGTGAGCCCTGGGCGGCAGGGCGATGCTGAGCGAGAGGAGCACCCCGGTGCCCACCGTGACCCGCTCGCTGCCGAACGCCCGGCACAGCCGCCCGGTGAGCACCATCGTCGCCACGCCGCCGGCCGACACGCCGAGCAGCGCGAGCCCCAACTGCCCGGCGGACGCGCCGACGTCCGCCTTGATGGCCGGAATGCGCACCACCCACCCAGCGAAGAGGAAGCCGTCGACCGCGAAGAAGACGGTGAGGGCGATGCGCAGGCGGCGCAGTGCGGGATCGGCGGCGGGAGTGTGGTGGGATCGGGACAGCGCTGTCCCTATTTTGTTTAGCGTCGGCACAAAGTCAGAATAGAGGGGTGACACAGATTCGGACAAGGCTCGAGCGGGGACGAGGCGCACTCGGCCCGGCGCTCTCTTTGGTGCATACCGGGCGCGCCGCCACCCGCGCGCTGCTCACCGTGGAGCTCGGGGTCACCCGGGCCACCGCGGGCGCGGTCGCCGCGGAACTGGAGGCCCTCGGCCTGATCCGGGTCGACACCCGGCCGGCCGGCCCCTCCGGTTCCCAGGGGCGGCCCTCGCACCGGCTGGAAGTCGCCCCCGAAGGACCCGTGGCGCTGGCCGCGCAGGTCCACGCGGACGGCTTCCGCGCGGCCCTGGTCGGACTCGGCGGTGAGATCGTCGCCACGGCGCCGGTCTCCATGACCGTGCCGGCCGACCCCGCGCACGTGCTCGGCGCGGTCGTCGAGGCGGGGGCCCAACTGCTGCGTTCCTCGGGGCGGATCTGCGTCGGCGCCGGCCTCGCCGTGCCGTCCGCCGTCGCGGAGCCCGAGGGCACCGCGCTCAACCCGCTGCACCTGGCCTGGCCCGCAGGCGCGCCGGTCCGCGAGATCTTCGCCGGGCAGGTCGCCCGGGCCGGCATCCTCGCGCCGGACGGCACGCCCGTGCCCTCCTTCGTCGGCAACGACGTCAACGTGGCGGCGCTCGCCGAGCACCGGCACGGCGCCGGGCAGGACGCGCAGCACCTGCTGGTCGTCGCCTCGGGCCACCGCGGCGTCGGCGGCGCGCTCGTCCTGAACGGGCGCCTGCACACCGGCAGCGCCGGGCTCGCCCTGGAGGTCGGCCACCTCACCGTGGTGCCGGACGGACGGCCCTGCCACTGCGGGTCCCGCGGCTGCCTCGACGTCGAGGCCGACCCGCTCGCCTTCCTTGAGGCGGCCGGACGCGAACCGGGCCCCGAGGTCTCGCTGCTCGAGCAGGCCCGCGACCTGCTCCGTACGGAGTACGACGATCCGGCGGTGCGGCACGCCGCGGGCATCCTCGTCGACCGCCTCGGGCGCGGGCTCGCCGGCCTGGTCAACGTCCTCAACCCCGACCGCATCCTCCTCGGCGGCCTGCACGGGAACCTGCTGGACGCGGACGCGGAGAAGCTGCGGGCGGTGGTGGCGGACCACAGCCTGTGGGGGCGCAGCGGCGGCGTGCCCGTGCTGGCGTGCGCGCTGAACCACAACAGCCTCGTGGGGGCCGCCGAGTTGGCGTGGCAGCCGGTGCTGGACGATCCGCTCGCGGTGCTCGGCGGCTGACGGCCGACGGCGTGCCGTGCGGGGCACGCCGTCGGCCCGCGCGGTGACGGATCGCGCGGTGGCGGCCCGCGCCGGGCAGGACCGCTGGCGGCCGCCGCGCCGCCGCGGCGGGCCCACGGCGTACGAGTTCATGGCGTACGGGCCCAGGGCGTGCGGGCTCGGCGTACGGGTCTACGGGCGGCCGCGCCGGGGGAGCGGCGCCGGCAGCGCGAACAGCGGGTCGGGCGCCGGCGCGGGCACGGCGAGCGGGCGGGTGGCCGGCAGCCGGGAAGCGGCGGCGTCCGGCGGCTCCGGGGAGCGCAGGAACGTCCAGCCGGACAGCAGACGGGCGTCCACGAGCAGCACCCGGCCGTCGTCCGCCAGCACGTCGAGGTCGTGGCCGACGGCCGCCGTGACCACTCCGGCCAGCGCGTCGCCGGGCCGGAGCGCGGTCACCTCCGCGACGGGGAGCCGCCTCCCGCGCCCGGACGCCGCGCCCGGCCCCGATCCGGGCGGCGACGCCGCGCTGGGCCCGGACAGCGTGCCGGACCCGGGCTCCGGCCCCGGCGCGGATGCGGCGTCGGGCCCCGAACCGGGCCGAGGCACCGCGTCGACATCCGGACCGGGCGGCGACGCAGCGTCTGGCCCGGGCCCCGGTCCGGAGGCCGCATCCGCGCCGGGTCCGGGTTCCAGGCCGAAGCGCTCCGCGTGGTCGGTGACCGCGAACGGGCGGGTCCGCAGCGCCCCGGGCAGTGTCCCGTCCGACGCCAGCTCCAGCGCCGCGGCGTGCAGCGCGCGCAGCTCCGTCGCGCGGTCCGCCGCCGGCGGCAGGTCGCGCCGGGCCGCGCGCTTGGCGGCCGAGCGGACCCGGTCGGGGACGCCCAGCGCCGCGCCGAGCGCCGCCTCGGTGCGCCGCGCCGCCATCAGCGGACCCTCGCCGAGGAAGGCGAACGCCACCGCGCCTTGCTCCAGCAGCCGCGCCGAGCCACGGGCCACCGCGGTGATGCCCACCTTGTGCAGGCCGGGGCCGAAGTACGCCAGGTAGACGGCGTACGGCCGCGGGTCGTCTGCACGCGTGTCCGCGGCGACCGACGAGGAGCGGTCCAGCGCCGCGCACGCCTCGCACTGGTCGCGCCGCGCGTCGTACGGCAGCGTCGCCGCGTCCGCGCACGGGATGCGCCGACCGGCCCGCCACACCCCGGCGCAGCGCCGGTCGGCGTCCGGCGCCAGGGCCGTCGTGAGCCGGCCGCCCATCGGCTGCGCGCTGGTCCGCTCGCCGTGCACCGGATGCCACCACGACCAGACCGGACCGCCGTCCCGCCACCGAAGCCCCGCACACCGCCACATCCCCCTCACCC
>JAJSZB010000176.1:0-13633 GCA_050613715.1 Streptomyces sp. IBSBF 3018 | reverse complement strand
GGGTAGGTGGGGGGCTGGGGGATTTCGGGGTTCGTCGTCATGGTGGGAACCCTAGGGAGAAGCCCCCCACTTACACCTTCCATCTAGTGATAACCAGGGTTATCACTAGATGGAAGGAAATCCAATGTGCTGTACGACCGGTCGCCCGCCCCGGTCGCACGGCGTGCTCAGGCCCCCTTCGCGCCCGGCGCCCACTGGGCCGCGAACGTCTCCATCTGCTTGAGGACCAGGTCGATGGCCTCGCGCTCCTCCTCCGGCGGGTAGTCGAACATCGCCAGCACCCGGCGAATACGGGTGCGGAGTTTGGCCCGGACCGGTTCGCGGGACAGCCAGTCCACCGACAGGTTCTTGCGGATGTCGGCGACCAGCGCGCGGGCGATCGCGGCCAGCGTCTCGTCGCCGCCCGCCATCAGCTCGGCCATGTCGCGGTGGGCGACCGCGTCGTAGAAGGCCAGCTCCGCGTGGTTCAGCGGCGGGTCGAAGCGCTCGCCGCGGCGGGCCTCCTCGGACACCTCCCTTGCCATGGCGGCGAGTTCGGCGATGACCTGGGCGCTGGTGAGCTGCTGGAGCATGTAGCGCTTCATGAGGGCGTCGAGGCGCTCGGAGAAGCTCTCGTGGCGGACGACGTTGTGCTTGGTCACCTCGCGCATCTTCTGCTCGATGAGCCGGCGCAGCGCCTCCGCGGCGAGGTGCGGAGTCTCGGAATTCTCCAGCCTGTGCAGCGCGGCGTCATTGAGCCGAGTGATGTCCAGCCGGCCGATGCCGGCCTCCTCGTAGAGGTCGGTGATGTCGTCGGCGTCGACGACGGAGGCGGCGAGCGCTTCGAGGTAGCGGCGGACCTCCGCCGTCAGCGGCTGACCGGCTGCTTCACGGTCGGCGGCGTCCTTCTTGACCATCCAGGCGCGCGTCTCGCTGAAGAAGGCGACGTCGGCCCGCCAGTCCTCCAGGTCCTCGCAGCGCTCGGCGATCTCCTTGCTCATCGCGCAGACCCGGTAGAAGCGGTCGAGGCGGGCCGCACTGTCCTTGAATCGGGTGGACAGCGGGACTTCGCCGGGCTCGACTTTGTTACCGGGAGTGTGCGGGCTGCGCAGGTACTCGGCCGCGAGGCCGAGGGCGCGCACACGGGGGCGGGGGTGCGAGGTGTCGACGAGCGCTTCCCGCCACGGGACGCCGGCCAGCATGCCGCGCAGAGCGGCGAGCTCGTTCTTGACCTCGGTGATCGCCCGGTCGATGTCGGCGCCGAGGGTCTTGTCCTCCCGGTCCTGGTCGGAGTAGTCGTGCAGCGCCTTCTTGAGATTGTCCGTGAGGGGCGCGTACCCGACGAGCAGGCCGTCCTGCTTGGCGCGGAAGCGGCGGTTGACGCGGGCGAGGGCCTGCATCAGATTGGCTCCCTGCATGGGGCGATCCATGTAGAGGGTGTGGATGGGCGGCGCGTCGTAACCGGTGAGCAGCATCGAATGCACGATGAGCAGTTCGAGCGGATCGTCGGGGTCCTTCGCCCGCCCCTGAACCGTCTTCTGCTCGGACTTGCGCAGGGCGTGCTTGCGCAAGTGCTCGGGGTCGGTGCGGTCGCCATGGAAGACGATCTTCATGACGCCCTCGTCGACCTTGTCGCTCGCCCAGTCCGGGCGCCGCTCGGCGAGCGCGTCGAAGACCTTGACGCAGATCTCGCGGGTGGCGCACACGACCATCGCCTTGCCGTGGCAGCCGATGTCCGGCTCCATCAGCGCGCGGCGCTGCTCCCAGTGGGCGATCAGGTCGTCCGCGAGGGTCGCTATCCGGTCGGGGGCACCGTAGACGGTGTTCATGGTGGCCGCGTACTGCACTGCCCGGCGGCGCTCGGCGTCGTCCATGCCCTCGGTGAGCGCGTTGGCCTGCTGGTCGATCGTGTCCGGGTCGACGTCCGGGGGCAGTGACACGTCTATGACGCGCGGTTCGTGGAAGACGCGGACGGTCGCCTCGTCGTCCACGGCCCGCTTCAGGTCGTAGACGTCGATGTAATCGCCGAACACGGCACGGGTGTCGGCGTCCGCCCGGGAGATCGGAGTGCCGGTGAAGGCGATGAGCGTCGCGTACGGGAGCGCGTCGCGCAGGTGGCGGGCGTAGCCGTCGAGGCTGTCGTAGTGCGAGCGGTGCGCTTCGTCGACGATCACCAGGATGTTGCGGCGGTCGGACAACAGCGGGTGTGCGGTCCCGGCCTGCTTCTCCTCCTGGCTGAGGCCGAACTTCTGAAGCGTGGTGAAGACGATCCCGCCAACGGTGCGCGCACTCAGCTCGCTGCGGAGCTGCTCGCGGGTGGTGACCTGGAGGGGGTCCTGGCCGAGGAGGGTGCGGCTGTCCCGGAAGGTGTCGTAGAGCTGGTCGTCCAGGTCGTTGCGGTCGGTGACAACGACGATGGTGGGGTTGTTCAGGGCGGGGTGGCGGGAGACCAGGGACGAAGTCTCCACCATCTCTTCGGACTTGCCCGCACCTTGGGTGTGCCAGACCACGCCCGCCTGCCCGTTGGTGCGGGACGCCTCGACGATCTTCTCGACGGCCTTGGTGACGGCGAAGTACTGGTGCGGCTTGGCGATGCGCTTGCCGGAGAGCGGCTCCCCGGGCTTGGGTGGGGTGAAGTTGACGAAGTTGCGGGTGAGGGAGAGGAAGCGCGGCTGGTTGAACAGCCCGTGCACGGAGATGCCCAGGGCTTCCAGACCGTCGTATTCGGGCGCGTCGGTGTCGACGCGGACTCCGTCGTCGTCGACGTTCCAGGGCGCGTAGTGCTCGTACGGCGTGAAGACGGTGCCGTACTTGGCGGTGATCCCGTCCGAGAGCAGGCACAGGACGTTGTAGCGGAACGCCAGCGGGAACTCGGAGAGGTAGGTCTGGAGCTGGGCGTGCGCGTCCTTGAGCGTCGCCTTCTCGTCGGCGGCACTTTTCAACTCCGCGACGGCGAGGGGCAGTCCGTTGACGTACACGACGAGGTCGAACCGGCGGTGCCGGCCCTCGCTGTCCCTGAGGGTGACCTGGTTGGCGGCGAGGTAAGTGTTAGCGCCCGGGTCGTTGAAGTCGACCAGCCGCACGGTGGGCGTCTGCTCGGCGCCGAACTCGTCGGTGTACGCGAGCCGGATGCCGGTGGTGAGGTGCGCGTGGGCTTGACGGTTCTCCGGATATGCCTCGCTGGACGCGGGGTCGGTGGCGATCCGCAGGGCTTCGTCTATGGCGGAGGGCGTGAGGTCCGGGTTGAGCCGGGCGATGGCGGCGGCGAGCTCGTCGTGGAGGACGAGGTCGTCCCAGGCCGTGCGGTGGCCGTGGCGCTCCGCGCCGGGCGCGATCTCCTTGCCAGGGACGGTGTCCCAGGCGAGCTCCGCGAGGTCTTCGAGGGCGTAACCCTCCCAGGCGGCCTCGGTGAGCTTGCTGTCCGCCTTGGGGGTGGGCGGCGTCTTGGCCTGGCGGCCGGCTCGGGGGGTGTTGCCGTTGGCGCTGGCGTTGCCCTGGCCGGGCGGGCGGGCGGTCATACGGCGTCCTCCACGATGCGCTCAGCGTCCCGGACGCGGAGCTTGCCGGACATGAGCTGTGGGAGGAGGGTGTCGCGCAGGGCGGCGAGCGTGCGGCTCTCCCTTGCTCCGGTCATGACACGCTGCATTATGGGCTTGGCAACTCCAGCGAATTGTGCAACCTTCTCGGTTCCGGGCCAGGGAGCTTCATACTCAGCGATGTCCGTCCATTTTGCACGAGGCATCCGGGTTCCATCACTGCGCGCTGTCGCATAGGCGACCACGTCGTCGCTGGACATCACCATTAGGAGCCAAGGTAGGTACTCGTCCCTCTGCGCGCGCACCACGATGATGTCGGTCGAACACACGCCATCAACCTGGGCGACCCCGACCTTGTGGAAATACGGGCGGAGTTTCCCAAAAAGGACGTCACCCTTGTGAAACACGCTTTTCTGACTGCTTACTTGCGACGACTCCCCCCACGAACTGAGCCAGATACTCCTTCGTGGCATATGCTCCAAACCCACGTAAGGCTCGTCACCTGCAATTTGCTCCGGCCTCACCGCATTGCGGACTGCACCGCCGATCTGGTCGACCCGCGCTTTGCCAGCCTGCTGACAGCAAGATTCGAACGTCGCCCTGAGAAGTGATTCTGTGGAGATTGCGATACGGTTGTTTGCCGCAATCTTGTCGTCCAGCGCTCTAAGCACGTCGGCTACCGCATCCTGCTGCGCCCGAGACGGGAGCCGCATCTTTAGCGACATAATGTCGCCCAAGCTGATGAAGTCTGCCATGTCCGTTTGCCCCTTAAGGGCGTTTGCCTGGACCCAAAACTCGGCACTTTTAAGCCAGTAATAGAGGTACCACGGCGACAGCAGCCCCGTCTCGCACGGCCGGAAGTAACACAACTGCGGACTGTAGGCAAAACGCGGGCCGTCGTTGGGCATCAAGGCAACTCGGCCCACCGTACCCTTTACCGTCAGGACAACATCTCCGGAGCGCGAAGCCTTGGGGCCCAGGTCCCAAGAATGAGCCTCCGGGGGCGAGAGGAATTCGGGATCGCCGATCTTGCCATCCAGGACGTCTGCGACTCTCAGGATAGGGATTGGCCCCATCTGCTGCGGGACTGACCGAGGCCGCCCAGCGCCGACTTCAATCTGGAACTGATCAACCAATTCTCCAAGCGACAGCGTACGTTCAGCCATCGACCCTCCCCAACTGCTCCCGCACAACCGCGTCCAGCCGCGCGGACTCGTCCAGCTCCGCGAAGAGCTCCTTCGTCAGCCGAGCAATCCGCTCAGTCACTGGCTCCGCGTCCGGGTCCTCGACCTCCTCCACGGCGCCCACGTACCGCCCCGGCGTCAGGACGAAGTCGTGCTTCGCGATCTCCTCCAGCGTCGCGCTATAGCAGAAGCCGGGCACGTCCTCGTACGAAAGGCCCTTCTCGCGCGCTGACCCCGTGCCACGCCACGCGTGGTACGTGTCGGCGACCCTCGCCAGGTCCTCCTCCGTCAGGACCCGCTCCGTGCGGTCCACCATGGTCCCCAGAGCCCGCGCGTCAATGAAGAGCACCCGGCCGCGTCGGTCCTCCAACGCCTTCGCGCCCTGCGGCGACTTGTCCTTCGTCAGGAACCACAGACACGCCGGGATCGCCGTCGTCCGGAAGAGGTTGCCCGGAAGCGCGACCATGCACGCCACCAAGTCCGCCTCGACCATCGCCGCCCGGATCTCGCCCTCACCGCTCTGCTTCGAGGACATCGACCCGTTCGAGAGCACCACTCCCGCGCTCCCGCGGTCCCCCAGCTTGCTCACGATGTGCTGGAGCCACGCGTAGTTGGCGTTGGACTGCGGCGGTACCCCGTACCGCCAGCGCCGGTCGTCGGACTTCCTCGCCCAGTCCGACATGTTGAATGGCGGGTTCGCCATCACGAAGTCGGCCTGCAAGTCGGGCAACTTGTCGTCAGCGAAGGTGTCCGCCCAACGGTCGCCGACGCCCTTGGGGTCCATCCCGTGGATGGCCAGGTTCATCTTCGCCAGCCGCCAGGTGCGTTCATTGGCCTCCTGGCCGTAGATCGCGAGGTCGTGCGTGTGGTCCTGGCCGCGGCGGCGGGCGACGAACTTGCCGCTCTGGACGAACATGCCGCCCGAGCCGCACGCGGGGTCGTAGACGCGGCCCTCGTACGGCTCCAAGACCTCGACGATGAGGCGGACGACGCTGGCCGGGGTGTAGAACTCGCCGGCGCGCTTGCCCTCGGCGCGGGCGAAGCGCTCCAGGAAGTACTCGTAGACCTCGCCCAGCACGTCCTGGGCCGGGCGGTCGCCGTGGCCGGTGAAGCGGGCGTCGCTGATGAGGTCGACCAGTTCCTTGAGGCGCTGCTGGTCGACGTTGTCGCGGTTGAAGATCTTCGGGAGGACGCCGGTGAGGGCCTTGTTGGCCTTCATCACCTCGTCCATCGCGGTGTCCAGGAGACTGCCGACGCCGCCTTCCGCGCTGGCCGCGTTGTCGGCGATGTGGTCCCAACGGGCCGTCGCGGGCACCCAGAAGACGTTTTTCTCTGTGTACTCGTCCTTGTCCTCAAGGAAGGCGGCTCGCCGGTGCTCGGGGATCTGGGCCAGTTCCGGGTCGGCGGCCAGCTCCTCCCGGCGCTCGGCGAAGGCGTCCGAGACGTACTTCAGGAAGACCAGGCCGAGCACGAACTCCTTGTACTGGGCGGCGTCCATGGAGCCGCGGAGCTTGTCCGCGGCCTTCCACAGGATGTCCTGGATCTCCTTGGTGCTGGAGACGCCGGGCAGTTCGCCCTGTGCGGCGGCGGCGCGCTTGCGCGGGGGCATCGTTCCTTCTTCCGAGTTCGGTTCCGAGGCAGTTGATCGCGTTACGTAGTCATGTGGGTGGGGGCCAATCCGATGGTCAAGGTGCCGTCGGCCAAGCCCGCTATTGTCAGCCGGCGGGCCTCCGCCAGAGCATCGGCCTGAGCGCGCAGCAGCTGTTCCCGGCGCTCCGCCTCAGCCAGCAGCGCGTCGAAGCGCAGCACCTCGTCCGGATCAAGGTCGGGGAGCTGGTAGTCCTCGATGCGGCGGGCCGGGCGTACGGAGCCGGGGCTGCGGGCGGTGCCGCGGGCAGCCCCGAGCAAGGCGGCTAGCACCCGGGAGGTGAGCGGGCGTGCGGCGTCGCGGCTGACACGGAGGATGCGGGCGGGGAAGGCAACGACCGAGAAGCCGTCGTGGTCGACGTACAGCCCGAGGCGGGGGGCGAGGGTGTAGACGATGTCGCCAGGCTCGGTGAGCGCCGCCCGTTCATACGCCGTGGCCAGCACCATGCGGTCGATACGGCGCCCGCCGACGGACCTTTCACCGGTGATCTCCTCAGGGCCGAGGACGACGTGGTGGCCGTCAGGGGTGAGGTGTGCGGCGTCGAGACGGTGCCCGGGGAGACGGGTCACCCTGCGAGCGGCGATGAGTTTGCCAAGGGTGGTGCGCGGCGGCAGGCCGTCGACCCTGCGCAGGACGAGCCCGCGGTAGGGGCCGCGCTGCTCCTCGTACGTACGGGCGTCGGCACTCGCGCGCTCCAGGCGTGCCTCGGCTTCGGCGATGAGGGCGGGTCGCTCGGCGACCTCGGTGGACCAGAAGACGGACAGCGGCGGCGCGGGCGGGGTGAGCGGGCCGCGGAAGGCCCGGTCCAGATCGGCGACGGGCACGACGCGGCCGTACCGCGGGTCGTGGCCGTCGCGGCGCAGTCCCTCGGCACGCCAGAGGAGTACGTCCTCGGCGAGCCGCGCGCTGACGTGCGGGGTGAGCGGCTCGGCGCTGATGTCGGCCAGTAAAACCTTGCCGGACGCCTCGGGGACGGGGCCGCGGGTGAGCGTCCACAGGGCAGGGCGGTAGCCGGGGCGGAAGGGCAGGACGCCACCGGGGAGCGCGATGACCGACTCAACGAGGTTCTCCCGCAGCAGGGCGGCGCGCAGTTGGGCGGCCTCGGTACTCTTCAGCTCATCGACGAGCGCGTCGGCCGGCCCGAGCACGACGGCCGTGCAACCGGGCCGCAGGAGGTACGCGACACGTTCGAGCTCGGTCAGGACGGCGACCACCGAGCGGTCCTCGCCGGGGCGGTACGGGAGCTGGGTGACGACGAGGTCCGGCTCGGCGAAGCGCTCCTCCAGATCGGTGCCGGTCTGCACGTCGAGGTTGAGTTCTTCGACGCCTGCCAGCAGCAGGCGACGGCGGGCGATGCGGGTGAGCCGGTCGTCGGGGTCCGCGGCGAGGACGGTGAGGAGGTCGCGTTCCTCGGTGTCGGCGAGGACGGCGGCGAGCAGGTCGCCGGCGCGAGCGTACGGGTCGGCGAGGGTGACACGCTCGCCCTCTCCGAGACGAGCACGAAGGTCGGTGAGGTGGCCGAGCAGCCTCCGCAGCTCCGGGGTGACCGCGTCAGCGGTAAGGGTGTCAAGCCCGAGCCGGGAGCGCGCGGCGAGCAGCCACTCGTACGCGCCGCGCTCGCCGTACGCGGCCTCGACCAGTTCCTCGGCGAGACGGGCGAGAGCGGCGGCGTCGGCAGAAGCGGCTGCGGCGTCGATGGCCCGCAGCTCGCGGAGGACGTACTCGTCCTCGACATCGATGCGTTCGGCACGGCGGAGGAGGCCGGTCCAGAGGTCTTCGTCGCCCGCGTCCTCCGCAGGGTCGACGAGCGGCCGGTCGTCGAGACGGCGCAGGCACAGCAGGCTGCCGACCGTCTCGACGAGCTGCCACGCCGTGAGGCGTTCACGCAAGGCGATAATGCCGAAGAGGGCCAGCTCCGAGCGGAGTTCGGCCGGGACGGTGTTGCCCAGGCCGGAGGCGATCAGCCACTCGGTCACCTGGGCGCCGTCGAACAGCGGCCGCCCCGAGCTCTCGGACACGGCGGCGGGGAAATCCGGGTGGCGCCGGCGCCAAGTGGACACGACCGGGCGCTTCACCTTGGCGAAGGCGGCGATGTCGGACATCGAGACCAGGAGAGGCAGCGGCGGCCGAGGGCGGAGCGGCAGGTCCGACGGTCCAGTGACCACGGCGCGCCCTCCTTCGCTCTGCCTCTTCGTCTCAGCTGCCTGCGACAGTCGCCCTACCCTTGCCGCACACAACCCCGCCATTCGGGGCCTCTCGCCGACCCCTCACGACGATACGCCGCTCGGGCAGGTGTGGCCGCGTGCCCTCTTGATAAGGATGGTTACCAATCGCGACGTTCGCATGAGGTTCCCGTCCTCTACGGTCCGCGAACCATAAGAAATTGCGCATAAAGTTTGCCGGACGCATAGACCTGGGCAGCCTGTACGTGCGCGATCACCATGTGTGCACGCTCTGCCTGGGGGTGGACGGTGTTGCGAAGGGACGGCGGCGGAGCGCGGGGGGCGAGCACTTCGGTCTCCGATCTTGTCGCGCGGTTCGGGCGGGAGGTCAGGGCGAAACTCCAAGGCCCTGCCGGAGTGACCAGCGGGAGAGAAGACAGCCTTACCGCACCGGTTGAGCAGCTGCTGCGGGACATGGCGAAGCGGCAGCACCTGAAACTGGTCGCGCACGGTCAGAGCAGGATCGAGCGGCTCAAGGTCCGCCCCGATTTCGCGATCAGCACGGGCGGCAGGACCATTGGGCATGTCGAGCTGAAGAAGCCGGGCAAAGGTGTCGATCCCCAGAGGTGGCCCACGAGGAGCCACGATCGCCAGCAGTGGGAGAAACTCAAAGCCCTCCCGAATGTGCTGTACTGCGACGGCTACGACTGGGCGATATACCGTTTCGGCGTTCAAGTCGGCCCCACCGGGCACCTGACCGGCGACCTGATGGCCGGAACACGCCCATTACGCGCTTTGGACGACCGGTTCGAGCGCGCCATCAGCATCTTCTTGACGCCTGCAGCTGTGACGCTCGGCAGCATCGGTGAGCTGGTCAAGCGCATCGCGGGGATCTGCGCTCTGCTGCGTGACGAGGTCACCGAGCGGCTCACCCGTGAGGAGTACGGAGAAGCCCCCGCTGCGTTCTCTGTCCTGGCCGACAACTGGAAGGACCTGCTCTTCCCGGACGCCCTCCCTGCCGAGTTCGCCGACCACTACAGCCAAACGCTCACTTTCGCGGTCCTGCTCGCCCAGTTGGAGGGCATCGATCTGGGGAGACTCTCCCTGCCTGACGTCGCCGGCCGGCTCGGCAAACGCCACTCCCTGATGGGCAAGGCCCTCGCAGTACTGACGGACGAAGCTCTGGACGACCTCCGAGGGGTCATCGACTCGTTGATCGACGTCGTCTCCGCGGTCGACCCGGAGATGTTCAAGGACGCGAGCGGGGACGCCTACCTCCACTTCTACGAGGGCTTCCTGAGCGCCTACGATCCTGAGCTGCGACAGCGGACGGGCACGTACTACACCCCCAACGAAGTCGTCCGCTTCATGGTCCGCTTCACGGACGAGATCCTGCGCCATCGGCTCGAGCAGGCCGACGGCTTCGGAAGCGAAGAGGTGACCGTGGTCGATCCCGCCATGGGCACCGGCACATTCCTCATCAACATCATCGACCACGTCGCAAAGGACCTTGCCCTCAAACACGGGGATGTCCTGAAGAGTGGGCTGCTCCGCGAACTCTCCGGACGCATCATCGGCCTCGAGAAACAGACTGGTCCTTACGCGGTGGCCGAACTCCGCGTGCATCACGCATTCAAGGCCCACCAGACCGACGTCACCCGTCAGGCGCCGCGGCTACTGGTGGCCGACACTCTTGACGATCCGACGGTCGAACACCACCTGGGCCTGATGTACGAGGCGATCGCCCGCCACCGCCGCTTGGCCAACCACGTCAAGGCGGAGGAGAAGGTCATGGTGGTCATCGGCAATCCGCCTTACCTCCGAGGGGCCAGGAAGTCCGGTGTCGGCCGGTGGATCGCCGAGGGGAACCACAACAACAGGGGGGCCGTCCTCTCGCGCTTCCACCCGGAGGACAACGGACGTATCGGATATGCGCTCGACAACCTCTACATCTACTTCTGGGCCTGGTCGACGTGGAAGGTCTTCGATCAGGTGACCGCCTCGGGCGCGCCGCACGCGCCCAGCGGAATCGTCGCGCTCATCACCAATTCCGGATATCTGGACAGTGAAGGTACCGCCGGCATGCGGCGCTACCTCCGCGAGGCCGCGGACGAGGGTTGGATCGTCGGGCTCTCGCCTGAAGGGCCCTACTCCGATGCCCGCACCCGCGTCTTCCAAGCGGTGAAACGCGAAGTCTGCATCGCGGTCTTCGTCCGCCGGGGATCTCCTGCGCCCCAACGCCCGGCGCGCGTGTGGCGGCTGGACGTACCTGCGGGGAGCAGGGAGGAGAAGTTCGGCTGGCTCGACGGACTGGGTATCAGAGGCCACCGGGACGGAGCCGCATGGGTACCGTGCGCCACCGAGTGGACCGCTCCGTTCCGGGCCCTGGCGGCGCCGGAGTGGACAGCCATGCCTGCCGTGGACGCCCTTCTGCCGTGGACGAGTTCCGGTAACAAGAACAACCGCAACTGGCCGGTGTCACCGAGTCGGGAGGTCCTGCTGGAGCGCTGGCGAACCCTTGTCCGGGCTCCGGTCGCATCAAAGGCGTCGCTGTTGAAAAGCACGCGGGACCGCCGACCGGACAAACTGGAACAACCACTTCCCGGTCAGCAGTGGCGCAGCACCCTGGCTGACGAGAGAGACTACGTACCGGTCCTGGCCCCCTACGGCAGGATGGCCTTCGACCGGCAATGGATCATCGCGGACCGTCGGGTGATCGACTTTCCACGACCGGCCCTCTGGTTCGCCCATAGCGACGACCGGCAGGTCTACCTGACCGAACTGCACACGGAAGCCGGTCGGGAGGGCCCGGCTGTCGCGTTCACCGCGCTGATACCCGACATGCATCATTTCAAAGGTACGGAAGGTGGCAGAGTGGCGCCGCTCTACCGTCACGCGGAACTCGCGCAGCCGAATGTCACACCCGGCCTCGTGGGTGCCCTGGGGCGCCTCCTCGGCATGGCGGTGACGGCTGAGGATATATTCGCCTACATAGCCGGTGTCGCAGGGCACAGCGGCTACACCGAGTACTTCGCCGAGCATTTGCAGACTCCGGGCGCTCATATCCCCCTCACGGCTGACGCGTCCTTGTGGGCGCAGGTCACCGAAGCGGGTCGGCGTGTCATTTGGCTCCACACATATGGGCAACGATTCGCGTCGCCCCGGTCCGGCCGCCCGCACGGACACGCCCCACGGCTTGGCTCAGCCGATGAACCCGTATGCAATGTCGCCATCGGCGAGCATGGCAGCGGTCTGCCGGAGAGCATCTCCTACGCAGTGAAGACGCGCACGCTCACAGTGGGGGACGGCATCATCTGCCCCGTCTCGCCGGAAGCCTGGGAGTACCGGATAGGGGGCGTGCAGGTAATCCGTAAGTGGTTCAGCTTCCGGAAACGCAGGCCCGATGTCGAGCGGCAAACGCCCCTCAACGACATCCTGCCCGCAGCCTGGCCCGCACAGTGGACCGTGGAACTCCTCGACCTCATAAACGTGTTGGGCCTGCTCGTTGCTATGGAACCGGAACAGGGGAAACTCCTGAAGGCTGTCATGGCAGGCCCATTGATAACTGCAGATGATCTGACGGCCCAAGGTGTACTGCCAGTTCCCCCTTCCGCTTCCAAAGAGCCCAAGGTCCCGCGGGCGGCACGTCCTACGTCCCCGGCTCAGGGCGTCCAGGAGACTCTCGACTTCCCGAAGTGACAACTGTCAGACGTCTGGAACCGGCCCGGCGGATCCCCGATCAGAGCCAGGTCCTCGGAGGTCCGCTCCCCTCTCCTCCAGCACGGCCCTCCCGTGCTCCGCCATCGCTGCGGTATGGGACGGTGCCCAGGGGGCGGTGGCCAAGGTCCCGCTGCGGGGCCTTGCGGGTTGTGGGAGAGGGCCGTGCGGTAGTCGGCTGCGGTCACGCGCCAGGTGGGTGACCGGCACCTTGCTGATGACGTAGGCCGCGATGCGGATGCCTTCGCCGTCGAGGTTGTCGTGGTAGCGCAGTGCGGCTCCATGGCCGGCGAGCAAGCTCAGGGGGTGGACGGCCGCGCTGTTCGGCCGGACGTGCAGACCAGCGGCGGCAGCCGACACCGAAGCGGCGCAGACCAAGGCGAGCACATTGGCGCCGACCGACAACACGCACGGCATGGTCGACGGTATGGCAACGAAGAAGTACACCGTGACGCTGCCCGAGGAACTGGCCGAGGAGATCCGCTCCGAGGTCGGCCCCGGGGTCTTCAGCCGCTACGTCACACAGGCCGTGGAGCGCCAGCGCGAGCGGGGGCGGCTGCACGCGACCGTCGACTGGTAGGAGGACGAGCACGGGGCCGTCACCGAGGAGGAGCTGGCTGAGGCTGAGGCCGAGCGCAGGGAGATCGAGCGGCTCGCCGCCGTGGCCCTGCGGCAGCCGGGACGCGTCACGATCTTCACATCGGACGAGGACGACATGCACAGGCTCTGCGGTGACCGCGTGGTGGTCGTCAAAACTCTGACCGCACGATCGGGCAGGTCGGAGGCCTGGGCCCTGGGAGAAAATTGGGAGACGATCATGGAAAAACCACCTCCCCACACCCGCTCAGACCAATCCCCACCCACCCCCTGACCTGCGGTTTCCAATATCCCGCAGGTCAGCGAGGGGGCAATGCCTCATTCGGGACGAAGAGGCCGTGGGTTCAAAATCCCGCCAACGCGACGGTATAGCAGCAGTTCAGGATCCTGATTCTCACTGGGGCGGGGCCTTGAGCCGTTCCCGGGGGCATCTTGGGTGCCGTTCGGGGCCGACCGCACATTCGGCCTCCGGGTGGGAACGGCCCGGTTTGACGGAATGCCTTCGGCCCTCACGACGGCGCTACGGTCGCCTCCACGGATTGCCCGATCGGGGGACGACCGGGACGCCCTTGGCGCCACCGGTGCCGAGTACCTCGACCTGCTCTGCATCAGCCCCGCAGCCTTCGCCGTGCGGTACTTGAACCCCATTGCCTGCGGGACCTGGGCCGCCTGGGCTTCGTCTCGGACATCGCTCTGCGGACCGGGCCTGGAGGCGAGTTCCGCTGTCTCGCCGTCTTCACCGACCCGGAGCTGGCGCCGGATCAGGACGACCGGCGGTCGCGGCGGGGGCCGACCGCGTGAGGGCGGGGC
>JAJSZB010000175.1:0-13663 GCA_050613715.1 Streptomyces sp. IBSBF 3018 | reverse complement strand
CCGCCCCCACCCCGGAAGAGGACACGAGGAGCATGCCGGCCAGCACGGCGCACACCGCCAGCACAGGCAGCGCGAGCAGCACGGGCAGCGCGAGCAGCACGGGCAGCGCGAGCAGCGCCGCCAGCACGGTGATCACGAACATCGGCAGCCTGGTCACCAACGACCCCTCCCTCCTCGATCCGGACGGCAACCCCCTGGGACTGGTCCGGGACGCCGCCGTCGTCATCGAGGGCGACCGCGTCGTCTGGACCGGTGCCTCCAGCAAAGCACCGGCCACTGACAACCGGTTCGACGCCGGCGGCCGGGCGCTGCTGCCCGGCTTCGTCGACTCCCACGCCCACCTCGTCTTCGCCGGCGAGCGCGGCGCCGAGTTCGCCGCGCGGATGTCGGGCACCCCGTACACCGCGGGCGGCATCCGCACCACCGTCGCCGCCACCCGCGCCGCGACCGACGAGGAGCTGTCCGCGGGCGTCGCCCGGTTCGTCGCCGAGGCGCTGCGGCAGGGCACCACCACCGTCGAGACCAAGTCCGGCTACGGCCTGACCGTCGAGGACGAGGAGCGGGCGCTGCGGGTGGCCCGCCGGCACACCGACGAGACCACCTACCTCGGCGCGCACGTCGTGCCGCCGGAGTTCGACGGCGACGCGGACGGCTACACGGCCCTGGTCGCGGGCCCGATGCTGCAGGCGTGCGCACCGCACGCCCGCTGGATCGACGTCTTCTGCGAGCGCGGCGCCTTCGACGGCGACCAGACGCGTACCGTCCTGGCCGCCGGGCGGGCCCGCGGCCTGGTCCCGCGGGTGCACGCCAACCAGCTCGGCCACGGCCCCGGCGTGCAGATCGCCGTCGAGCTGGACGCGGCCTCCGCCGACCACTGCACGCACCTGACCGACGCGGACGTCGAGGCGCTGGCCGGCAGCGCGCAGGACCCCGGCCGCGCCGGGACGGTCGCCACGCTGCTGCCCGGCGCGGAGTTCTCCACCCGCGCCGTCTACCCCGACGCCCGCAGGCTGCTGGACGCCGGCGTCACCGTGGCGCTGTCCACCGACTGCAACCCCGGCTCGTCGTTCACCACCTCGATGCCGTTCTGCATCGCGCTGGCCGTCCGGGACATGGGCATGACGCCCGACGAGGCGGTCAGGGCCGCCACGCACGGCGGCGCGCGCGCCCTGCGCCGTACCGACGTGGGTACGGTCGCCCCGGGCGCGCGCGCCGACCTGCAGCTCCTGGACGCGCCGAGCCATGTCCACCTGGCCTACCGGCCCGGTGTGCCGCTCACCGCGGCGGTCTGGCGCGGCGGGCGGCTACTCCTCGACCATCAGGCCGCGGCGCAGCCGTGACAGCGTGCGGCTCAGCAGCCGCGAGACGTGCATCTGCGAGATGCCCAGCTCCTCGCCGATCTCCGACTGGGTGAGATTTCCCACGAAGCGCAGCGACAGGATCGTGCGGTCGCGCGGCGGCAGCTGCGCGATCAGCGGCTTGAGCGACTCGACGTACTCCACGCCCTCCAGGTCGTGGTCCTCGTAGCCGATCCGGTCCGCGAGCGCGCCCTCCGGGTCGTCCTCGGCGGGCTGGGCGTCCAGCGAGCTGGCGGTGTACGCGTTGCTCGCCGACATGCCCTCGATGACCTCGTGCTCCGGCAGGTCCAGGCGCTCGGCCAGCTCCCGCACGGTGGGCGTGCGGTCCAGCTGCTGGGCCAGCTCGTCGCCGGCCTTCGCCAGGTCCAGCCGCAGCTCCTGGAGCCGCCGCGGCACCCGCACCGACCAGCTGGTGTCGCGGAAGAACCGCTTGATCTCGCCGACGATGGTCGGCATCGCGAAGGTCGGGAACTCCACCTCGCGGCTCAGCTCGAACCGGTCGATGGCCTTGATCAGGCCGATCGTGCCGACCTGGATGATGTCCTCCATCGGTTCGCTGCGGGTGCGGAACCGGGACGCGGCGAACTTCACCAGCGCGAGATTCAGCTCCACCAGCGTGTTGCGCACGTAGGAGTACTCCGGGCCGCCCTCCTCCAGTTCGCCCAGGCGCGCGAACAGCGTCTTGGACAGGGCGCGCGCGTCGACCGCCCCGATCTCCTCGTACGGCGGGATTTCCGGGAGCCCCTCAAGTCCTTCCGGCGCCTGCCGGCCCCCGTCCGCGACGTGGGCCCCGTGGCGCTCTGCGTGCTCCTGCTCATGATCCAGGCCGAGCCGGGGTGTCATGTGCTCATCCCTCTCTTGCGGCGGGCGGTTGCTGTGCCGTAGCCGATGGCATCCTTCAGCCGTATCTCCACCCCTACCCCGTTTCCGCCGGATGTCGCAAGTTCGCCGGTGTGAAGATGCCGACTACCGCAGGATGGGCTATGTGCGTAGGGTCGGGTGGGCATGAGCAGGCGGACCTGACCAGGTGAGCCGCGATGCAGTCGCAGCAGAAGGAGCGTCCATGGACCGTGAGGCGGTCGGTACGGCCGACCTGGGCCGGTTGCATGTCGAGGTCACCCACAAGGCCGGGTCAGCGGTCTTCACGCCGGCCGGAGAGCTGGACCACCACACGGCCGACGTGCTCGCCGTGCCGCTGGACGAGGCGATCGACGCCGGGGCGATCCGGCTCGTGGTCGACTGCTCCCGGCTCGCCTTCTGCGACTCCACGGGCCTGAACGTGCTGCTGGGCGCCCGGCTGCGGGTGGCCGCGCAGGGCGGTGCGGT
Organism: Streptomyces sp. IBSBF 3018; assembly: GCA_050613715.1. GTDB lineage: Bacteria > Actinomycetota > Actinomycetes > Streptomycetales > Streptomycetaceae > Actinacidiphila. The sequence goes on along the minus strand of JAJSZB010000175.1, from coordinate 10,979 downwards.
GCACCTGGCGGCGATGCAGCCGACCGTGGCGAGGGTGTTCGAGATCACCGGCGCCGACGCGGTGTTCGTCGTCCACGACACCGCGGAGCAGGCACTTCAGGAATAGTTCGGGGTGGGCGTCGTAAGGCGGAGCGGGGAGGGAACATGAGCGACATCGGCGGCGGAGGCCGCAGCTTTTGTGGCACGCCGTACGTGTTCCGGGAGATCGACCGGGCAGAAGAATGACGGAACCGTCGGAGATCCGTGAGGTGAGGCCTACATGAGCACCACCCGGCCCTACGCCGAGGACGACCGCGGTTCGGACACGGGCGACGCGGAAGGCGAGTCCGACGTGGGGAGTTTCGTGGTGGACCCGGTGCGGCGGCTGGCGCTCTCCGGGGAGAGCGGCATAGTGCCCCGGGCGCGTGACTTCACCCGCCAGGCGTTGCGGGACTGGGGCTGGCTGCCCGCCGCCACCGCCGACCGCAGGGCCGCGGCGGAGGACGTGCTGCTGGTGGTCTCCGAGCTGGTCACCAACGCCTGCCTGCACGCCGGCGGCCCCGAGGAGCTGCGGCTGCAGCACGGCGACAAGGCGCTGCGCATGGAGGTCGTGGACGGCGGTGCGGGCGAGCCCGCGCCGCGCACCCCGCACCGCTCGGGGCGGCCCGGTGGCCACGGCATGTTCATCGTCCAGCGGCTGTGCCTGGACTGGGGCGTGATCCGCACCGCCGACCGGCCGGGCAAGACGGTCTGGGCGGAGATGGCGGCGCCCTCCTGAGCGACGGACGCCCTCCGGGTGCCGGACCGCTCCCGAGCCGTACGCCTTTCCGCGCGCGGGCGCGCTCCTGAGCCGTACGCCCTTCCGACCGCCGACCGCCGACCGCCGACCGCCGACCGCCGACCGCCGACCCGGGCCCGGGCCCGGCGCGGACTCAGGGCAGCGCGCGGACCAGCGCCTCCAGGGCCGCCGGGTACGCGCCCTCGCCGGGCGTGCCGTAGCCGACGATCAAGCCCTGCGGGTGGTCGCCCGCGGTGTGCCAGTGGCCGCCGAGCGCGCCGACCGCCAGGCCCGCGCCGGCCGCGCGGGCCAGGACTCCGGCCTCGTCGGGTCCGCCCGGCGGCAGCCTGACCAGCGCGTGCAGGCCCGCCGCGACGCCCGAGGGCGCGTACCGCCCGGTGAGCCGGGAGACCAGCAGGTCGCGGCGGCGCCGGTAGCGCAGCCTGGCCGCGCGCACATGGCGGTCGTAGCCGTGGTCGCCGATCAGCTCCGCGAGCGCGAGCTGCTCGATCGCACCGGTGTGGTAGTCCGAGTGCAGCTTGGCCTCCGCGACCGGGCCGACCAGCCGCGGCGGCAGCACCATCCAGCCCAGGCGCAGCGCCGGCCCGATGGTCTTGGCCGCGGTCCCGACGTAGACGACGTGGTCGGGCGCGGTGCCCTGGAGCGCGCCGACCGGCTGCCGGTCGTAGCGGAACTCGCCGTCGTAGTCGTCCTCCACCACCAGGCCGCCGGTGCGCCGCGCCCACGCGGTCAGCGCCTGCCGCCGGGCCGGGTGCAGCGTGACGCCGACCGGGTACTGGTGGGCCGGCGTCACCACGACCGCGTCCGCCCGCACCCGGCCGCCCAGCAGGTCGGTACGCGCGCCGAGGCCGTCGGTGGGCAGCGCGACGACCCGGCCGCCGTTCCTGCGCACCACCTCGCGGTGGAACGGCAGGCCCGGGTCCTCCATGGCGACCGTGCCGGCCGCGGTCCGCACCAGCAGGGCGAGCGCCTGGACGTAGCCGGAGGTGACCACGATGTCCTCCGGATCGGCGAGCACGCCGCGGGCCCGGCCGAGGTACTCCGCGAGCGCAGCCCGCAGCTCGGGGCGGCCGCGCGGGTCGCCGTAGCCGTACGCGGCGGCGGGCGCGGCGGCCAGCGCCCGGCGGGTGGCGCGCAGCCAGGCGGCGGCCGGGAAGGCGGTGACGTCCGGGCTGCCCGGCCGCAGGTCGTGCCGCGGCGCGGCCGGCGCACGGGCGGGCGAGGGGGCGGCCGGCGCCGGCCCGCCGGGGCGCTGCGCGACGACGGTGCCCGAGCCCTGGCGCGCGGTGAGGTAGCCCTCGGCCACGAGCTGGTCGTACGCCGCCTTGACCGTGCCGCGCGCGACGCCGAGCCCCGCGGCCAGCCGGCGGGTCGCGGGCAGCCGGGCGCCGGGGGCGAGGCGGCCGGCGCGCACGGCGTCGCGCAGCGCCCGCTCCAGCGCGGCCCTGCGTCCGCCGGGCCCGGACGGCAGGTCCAGGCCCAGGTCCAGGTCGAGGTGCAGGTCCACCCCGGCGTCCGCGTCCGCGCCGGCGTCCGCGTCCGCGTACGTCCCCGCGTCCGAGCCGGCCTGCGCGTCCGCCTCTGCGTCCGTCTGCGCGCCGGCCTCCGCGTCCGCCCGCGTCCGCGCGCCCCTCGAATTGGGCCAAGGATCATGCATGGAAGTGGAGCTTATCCCCGGCCCAATCCGCTCGTACCGTCGTACCCATGAGCACGCAGACCGCACAGACAGCGCAGACCGAAAAGACCACGCAGACCACGCAGACCGCACAGACCGCGACGACCACCCGGCCCGCTGCGGGCCCCCGCGTCGTGCCCGGCGTCCGCCTCGCCGTCGACCGGCTCGCCCCGCACATCAACCGGGCGATGAACGCCCTCGACGCCGCGTCCCGCGAGGTGGGCCTGGAAAGCTCCCTGCTGGAGCTGGTGCGGGCCCGCGCCTCGCAGCTCAACGGCTGCGCGTACTGCGTGGACACCCACACCAAGGACGCCCGCGACGCGGGCGAGGACGAACGGCGGCTGTACGCGCTGCCGGTGTGGCGCGAGACGCCGTTCTTCACCGCGCGCGAGCGGGCCGCGCTGGAGCTGACCGAGGCGGCCACCCGGCTCGCCGACGCCCAGGTCGGCGACGAGGTGTTCGCGCGCGCCGCCGCACAGTTCGACGAGACCGAACTCGCCGAGCTGATCTGGACGATCACGGTGATCAACGCGTGGAACCGGCTAGGCGCGGTGGCCCGGCCGTGGCCGCTGGACTGAACGGGTCCCGGACCCCGCGGCGCCGCCGTCCGCACCTCCCGGTCGCGGCCGGGAAGTGCGGACTACCATCGAGCCCATGACCCGCGTACTTCTCGCCGAGGACGACGCATCCATCTCCGAGCCGCTCGCGCGCGCCCTGCGCCGCGAGGGCTACGAGGTCGAGGTGCGCGAGGACGGCCCCACCGCTCTGGAGACCGCGCTGCTCGGCGCCGTCGACCTGGTCGTGCTCGACCTGGGCCTGCCCGGCATGGACGGCCTCGACGTGTGCCGCCGCATCCGTACCGAGGGGCACTCGTTCCCGGTCCTGGTCCTCACCGCACGTGCGGACGAGGTCGACACCGTGGTCGGTCTGGACGCCGGCGCGGACGACTACGTCACCAAGCCGTTCCGGCTCGCCGAACTCCTCGCGCGGGTACGGGCGCTGCTGCGCCGCGGCACCACCGAGGCGGCCCAGCCCTCCACCCACGGCGTGCGGATCGACGTCGAGTCGCACCGCGCCTGGATGGGGGACGACGAACTCCAGCTCACCGCCAAGGAGTTCGACCTGCTGCGGGTGCTGGTGCGGGACGCCGGCCGGGTGGTCACCCGCGAGCAGCTGATGCGCGAGGTCTGGGACACCACCTGGTGGTCGTCCACCAAGACCCTGGACATGCACATCTCCTGGCTGCGCAAGAAGCTCGGCGACGACGCCGCCAATCCCCGCTTCATCTCCACGGTGCGCGGAGTGGGCTTCCGCTTCGAGAAGAACTGACCCGGCGCCGCCATGCGCCGCCGTCTGATCTCCTCCACGCTGGCCGTGGTGCTGGTCGTCATCGGCGTCTTCGGGCTCTCGCTGGTCCTGGTGGAGTCCAGGACCATCCAGAGCAGCGCTCAGGACGGCGTGGACTCCGAGGCGGTACGGCTCACCGGCATCGTGGAGAACCGCCTGCTGGCCGGTGAGTCGGTGGACGCCCGCGGCCTGGACCGGCAGATCGCCGACGACCGGTACGCGGTGGTCAGCGTGCCCGGCAACCCCGAGGTGCACCTGGGCAAGCGGCCGAGGGGCAAGGTGATCAGCTCCACCCAGCACGGCGACCACGGCGAGTCGGTGACGGTGGAGGAGTCGCGCTCCACGGTCAGCCAGCAGCTCGGCCGCACCCTGCTGGTCATCCTGGCGGTCGCGCTGCTCGCGGTGCTGGCCGCGGTCGCCCTCGCGGTCCGCCAGGCCCGCCGGCTGGCCAGCCCGCTCACCGACCTGGCCGAGACCGCGGAACGCCTCGGCTCCGGCGACCCGCGCCCCCGGCACCGCCGCTACGGCGTCCCGGAACTCGACCGGATCGCGGACGTGCTGGACGCCAGCGCCGAGCGGATCGGGCGGATGCTGACCGCCGAGCGGCGGCTGGCCGCGGACGCCTCGCACCAGCTGCGCACCCCGCTGACCGCGCTGTCCATGCGCCTTGAGGAGATCATGGCGACCGCCGACGACCGGGAGGCGGTCAAGGAGGAGGCGGCCATCGCGCTCGGCCAGGTGGAGCGGCTGACCGACGTGGTGCAGCGGCTGCTGACCAACGCCCGCGACCCGCGTACCGGCTCGGCGGTCGACTTCGACCTCGACGAGGTGGTCAAGCAGCAGGTCGAGGAGTGGCGCCCGGCGTACCAGGGCGAGGGCCGCTCGATGGTGCTGTCCGGGGCCCGCGGGCTGCGCGCGGTGGGCACGCCGGGCGCGGTCGCGCAGGTGCTGGCCACGCTGATCGAGAACTCGCTGATGCACGGCGCCGGCACGGTCGCGCTGTACACCCGCGTCACCGGCAACCAGGCGGTGGTCGAGGTGAGCGACGACGGGCCCGGGGTGCCGCCGGACCTGGGCGCGCGGGTCTTCGAGCGGTCGGTCAGCGGCCGCAACTCCACCGGGCTGGGCCTGGCGGTCGCCCGCGACCTGGCCGAGGCGGACGGCGGCCGGCTGGAGCTGCTCCAGCAGCGCCCGCCGGTGTTCGCGCTGTTCCTGGCCCAGGAGATCGTGCCGCCCGCCCCGCGCGAGGAGGTCATCGGCTGAGGCCGCGCCGAGGCAATCGGCTGAGGCCGCGCCGAGGCAGCGGGCTCAGCGGCCGAGGCGGGGCTGACCCAGCGGGCTCAGCGGCCGAGGCGGCGCCGACGCAGCGGGCTCAGCGGCTGCCGCGCCGGGCGACCGCCCGCTGCCGCGGCTTGGCCTGCGCGAGGATCGCCTCGGCCTGCTCGACCGCCTCGCGGGCCGGCAGCGCCCGGAACACCCAGGTGCGGTAGGACCAGAAGCGGAACAGCGTCGCGACGCCGATGCCGACGAACTTGAACACGTTGCTCTGCAGCTGGCTGTCCCAGTGGAAGCCGTACGTGGCGAGGTAGAGCACGCCGTTCTCGATCACCAGGCCGACCGCGCTGAACAGCAGGAACAGGCTCAGCTCCTTGGTGCGCCCGGCCTTGTCGCGGTCACGGTAGGTGAAGTACCGGAAGCCCACGTAGTTGAAGACGATCGCGATGACCGTCGCCAGGATGGACGCGCGCACGGTCTGCAGCCCGGTGTTGTGCCGCAGCAGGTTGAACGCCCCGATGTTGACCAGGACGCCCGCCGCGCCGACCGCGCCGAACTTCGCGATCTCGCGGTAGAGCAGGTCCAGCCGCGAACGCAGTCCGTGCCGTTCGCGGTGATCGCGCCGTTCGCTCATGTGTCGCTCGGCCCTGTCTGTGGGAATGGTGGTGCTCCTTGCCCACCTCATGCTAACCGCCCGGTGCGAAAATACGGCGATCGGCGGCCGTCGACCGCCGAGGCGGCGGCCGGTCCTCCGGCCGTCTCCGGGCGGATACCCTGGTCAGCGTGACATATCCCGTAGTCGGCATGGTCGGCGGCGGCCAGCTCGCCCGTATGACGCACGAGGCGGGCATCCCGCTCGGCATCCGCTTCAAGATCCTCAGCGACACCCCGCAGGACTCCGCGGCGCAGGTGGTCGCCGACGTCACCGTCGGTGACTACCGCGACCTGGAGACGCTGCGGGCCTTCGCCGCCGGGTGCGACGTCCTCACCTTCGACCACGAGCACGTGCCGTCCGCGCACCTGCGCGCCCTGGAGGCGGACGGCGTCGTGGTCCGCCCCGGCGCCGCCGCGCTGGTGCACGCCCAGGACAAGGGCGTCATGCGCACCCGGCTCGCCGAGATCGGCGTCGCCTGCCCGCGCAACCGCATCGTGGCCGACCCGGCGGACGCCGCCGCGTTCGCCGAGTCGGTGGGCGGCTGGCCGATCGTGCTGAAGACGGTGCGCGGCGGCTACGACGGCAAGGGCGTGTGGGTGGCCGGCTCGCAGGAGGAGGCCGCCGAGCCCTTCCACGCCGGGGTGCCGGTGCTCGCCGAGGAGAAGGTCGACTTCGTGCGGGAGCTGGCGGCCAACGTGGTGCGCTCGCCGCACGGCCAGGCGGTGGCGTACCCGGTGGTCGAGTCGGTCCAGGTGGACGGCGTGTGCGACACGGTGATCGCGCCCGCGCCCGACCTCACGCCCGAGCTGTCCGCGCAGGCGCAGCAGCTCGCGCTGACCGTGGCCCGGGAGCTGGGCGTGGTCGGGCACCTGGCGGTCGAGCTGTTCGAGACCGCGGACGGCCGGGTGCTGGTCAACGAACTGGCGATGCGCCCGCACAACAGCGGCCACTGGACCATGGACGGCGCGGCCACCTCGCAGTTCGCCAACCACCTGCGCGCGGTCCTCGACCTGCCGCTCGGCGACCCGCGGCCGCGGGCCCGCTGGACGGTGATGGCCAACGTGCTCGGCGGCGACTTCCCCGACATGTACCCGGCGTACCTGCACTGCATGGCCCGCGACCCCGGGCTGAAGATCCACATGTACGGCAAGGACGTGAAGCCCGGCCGCAAGGTCGGCCACGTCAACACCTACGGCGACGACCTGGCCGAGGTGCGCGAACGCGCCCGCCACGCGGCCGACTACCTGCGAGGAACCATCGATGAGTGAAGCGCCCGCGTCCCCGTCCGCCGCGTCGCCGTCCGCCTCTTCGCCGGGCGGGCCGGCCGGGTCCGGGACCGGTTCCGGCGCGTCGCCGCTGGTGGGCATCGTGATGGGCTCGGACTCCGACTGGCCGGTCATGGAGGCCGCGGCGAAGGCGCTGGACGAGTTCGCGGTGCCGTACGAGGTCGACGTGGTCTCCGCGCACCGCATGGCGCACGCGATGGTCGCCTACGGCGAGGAGGCCGCCGACCGCGGGCTGAAGGCGGTCATCGCCGGCGCGGGCGGCGCGGCGCACCTGCCGGGCATGCTCGCCTCCGTCACGCCGCTGCCGGTGATCGGCGTGCCGGTGCCGCTGAAGTACCTCGACGGCATGGACTCGCTGCTGTCCATCGTGCAGATGCCGGCCGGTGTGCCGGTCGCCACCGTGTCCATCGGCGGCGCGCGCAACGCCGGGCTGCTGGCCGTGCGCATCCTGGCCGCCCACGACCCCGAACTGCTCGCGCGCATGCGCGAGTTCCAGGCGTCCCTGACCGAGGCGGCCACCGACAAGGGCCGCAGGCTGCGGGCCAGGGTCGGCGGTGGATCGGGCTTCGGTTTCGGCCAGTAGCCCGCGGCCGGGCCCCCGGCCCGGCCCGGCGCCCCGGCCTCAGATCACCGGGACCGGGTGGCGGCGTACGCGTGCGCCGGGGCTGCCGAGGATCGAGGGCAGGGCGGCGGCCACCGGGTCGTGCGGGGTGCCGAGCACGACCGCGCTCGCCCGCTCCAGCCGCTCGTAGTGCGCGTCGTCCAGGTCGAGGTCCAGCGCGGCCAGATACGCGTCCAGTTGGGCGGTCGTGCGCGGGCCGACCACCGGGACGAAGGCGGTGGCCGCGCGCGCCGCGCGCGCCCTGAGCCAGGCCACCGACACCTGCGCGGCGTCGGCGCCGGTCTCCCGCGCGACCGCCAGCACCTCGTCCAGCACCGCCGAGGTGTGCGCGTCCTCCTCCCGCACCGCGCCGCGCCGCCTGCGCGGGCTGTCCTCGCCGCGCCGGTGCTTGCCGGTGAGCAGACCGCCGGCCAGCGGGCCGTAGAGCGCCGCGCCGAGGCCGAACGCCTCGGCCATGGGCAGCAGTTCGCGCTCGGCGGTGCGCTCGGCGAGGCTGTACTCGACCTGGATGCCGACGATCCGCGCCCGGTCGCGCAGATCGGCGGTCGTGGCCGCGGCGGCCACCCGCCAGGCCGGGAAGTTGGACAGGCCGCCGTGCAGGATCTTGCCGGCCCGCACCAGGTCGTCGAAGGCGGCGACGATCTCGCCGACCGGTGTGAGCGTGTCGGGCAGGTGCGCCCAGTACACGTCGACGTGGTCGGTCCCGAGGCGGCGCAGGCTCGCCTCCAGCGAACGGACCATCGTTCTGCGGTCGTTGCCGGTGTCGCCCGCACCGGTCCGCTCGCCGCTGCCGCGGGTGTACTTGGTCGCGAGCACGAAGTTGTCGCGGTCCGCGCCGAGCAGGCCGCCGAGCACGGTCTCGGAGGCGCCGCCCTGGTAGGCGTCGGCGGTGTCGACGAAGGTGCCGCCGGCCTCCGCGAAGGCGTGGAAGATCGTCGCGGCCTCCTCGGGCCCGGCGCCGGCGCCCGGCCCGGTCCCGAAGTTGGCGGTGCCGAGCGCGTACTCGGACACGCGCAGGCCGGTGTGCCGGCCGAACGTGGTGTGGTCCATGGTCTTCCCTCCAAAACCGGAATCAGATTCCGCCACCCTACCGGAATCCGATTCCGGTAGGGTGGCGGGGAACCCGCGGCCCACGCCCGTGCGCGCGCCGCACACGAGGCGACGCCTGCGGCGGGCGAGAGCGGGAGGAGGAGGCGACGTGGACACGAGCGAGGCGCGCGAGCACGCGGAGACCGCGCCGGACCCCGCGACCGCGCCGGGGCCCGCGTCCGGGCCGACGGCCGTACGGGCGGCGGAGGCCGTATCCGCGTCTGAGGCCGGGGGGTCGCCTGGGCCTGCGTCCGGGCCGGCGGTCGTACGGGAGCCGGGAGACGTGTCCGCGGCGGGTGCGGGGAAGCCTCTGCGGGCGCAGGCCCGGCGTAATCGGGAGGCGCTCGTGGCGGCGGCGCGGGAGGCGTTCGCGGCGGGGGACGCGGACATCCGCGTCGAGGAGATCGCGCGGCGCGCGGGCGTCGGGGTCGGCACCTTCTACCGGCACTTCTCGACCCGCGAGGGCATCGTCGAAGCCGTCTACGACCAGCGGGTGCGCGATCTGTGCGCCGCCGCGCCGGGGCTGCTGGAGACCCTGCCGCCGCAGGACGCGATCGCCGCGTTCATGCAGCAGCTCGTCGATCACGCGGCCGGGAGCCGCAGCACCGCGGTCGCCCTGAAGGCGGTCATGGACCTCGGCTCGCCCGTGTTCCCGCGGGCCCGCGCGGACATGATCGACGCGCTCGGGCACCTGATGTCCGCCGCGGCCGCCGCGGGCGCGATCCGCACGGACATCGGCCCCGAGACCCTCTTCCGGGCCATGAGCGGCATCTGCTCCTCGCACGACCAGCCCGGCTGGGAGCCCGAGGCGCGGTCCATCGTCCGCCTGCTCTGCGCGGGCCTGGCCGCGCCGGCCGCGGGCACTGCGGCGCCCGGCGCGGACTGAGCCCGGCAGCGGGCCGGACCCGGCCGCGACTGAACCGGCCGCAGGCCGAGCGGGCCGGGATCTGCCGGGCCGGGCCTCAGCGCTCGCCGTCGAGCTGGTCGATGGTCGCCGCGGACGGCTCGCGCCGCGCCCGCAGCGCCACCGCAACCGACCGCGCGTCGCGCAGCACCCGCAGCGCGTTGTCCCAGGTGAGCTTCGCGAGGTCGGCGTCGGACCAGCCGCGGCGCAGGAGTTCGGCGATCAGGTTCGGGTAGCCGGCGACGTCGTCCAGGCCTCGCGGGGTGAAGGCGGTGCCGTCGAAGTCGCCGCCGATGCCGATGTGGTCGACGCCGGCGACCTCGCGCATGTGGTCCAGGTGGTCGGCGACCGTCGCCTCGGTGGCGACCGGGCGCGGGTGCGCGGCCTCGAAGGCGCGCTGCACGGCCATCCCCTCCGGCGTCGTGTCCAGCGCGTGCAGGCCGTGCGCGGTCATGTTGGCGTCGGCCGCCTCGGTCCACTCGATGGCCGCGGGCAGGATGAACTTCGGCACGAACGTGGCCATCGCCACGCCGCCGTTCGCCGGGAGCTGGGCGAGCACGTCGTCGGGGATGTTGCGCACGTGGTCGCAGACCGCGCGGGCGGAGGAGTGCGAGAAGAGCACCGGCGCCTCGGTGACGCGCAGGGCGGCGCGCATCGTGTCGGGTGAGACGTGCGAGAGGTCCACGAGCATCCCGAGCCGGTTCATCTCGCGGACCACCTCCTCGCCGAACGCGGTGAGCCCGCCGGCCTTCGGCTCGTCGGTCGCCGAGTCCGCCCAGGGGGTGTTGTCGTTGTGGGTGAGCGTCATGTAGCGCACGCCCAGGTCGTACAGCTGCCGCAGCACGCCGAGCGAGCAGTCGATCGAGTGGCCGCCCTCGGCGCCGAGCAGCGAGGCGATCCGGCCGTCGGCGCGCGCGGCCTCCACGCCGTCGGCGTCGAAGGCCAGCCGCAGGTCGTCGGGGTACCGGGCGGCCAGCCGCTTGACCAGGTCGATCTGCTCCAGCGTCGCGGTGACGGCCGCGCCGCCCTTCAGCTCGCACGGCACGTACACCGACCAGAATTGCGCGCCGACGCCGCCGCGGCGCAGCCGGGGGATGTCGGTGTGCGTCCGGCCCTCCTGGTCGGCGGCGATGTCGAGGCGGTCCAGGTCGTACGCCACCTGGTACCGGTACTGCGAGGGCAGGTCGTTGTGCCCGTCCACGACGGGGTGGGCGGCCAGGAGTTCGGAAGCGCGCGCGAGGAGGTCCATGCCCGCCACCCTAACGACGCCGGTCCGCGCGGACGGGTGCGCCGTCACGGCGTCCCGCCCCCGTCACGGCACGCGCGGCGTCCCGCCCCGTCACGGCAC
>JAJSZB010000174.1:5948-13724 GCA_050613715.1 Streptomyces sp. IBSBF 3018 | reverse complement strand
TTTCTCCTCCGTACCCCCGTCCCCCTCCGGGCCGATCGGCCGGCCCGCGCCGCGCCGACCGGACCCGTCCACGTCCCCGATCCGGCCAAGGAGCCGTCATGGCACAGCAGCAAGCACGCATCGTGCATCTCGACGACACCGCCCCCAACCGCCGCCGCGGCGGCGACCTGCGGGCCGTGCTCACCCCCACCTCCACCGGCGCCACCAGCGGCTTCATGGGCCTGGCGATCCTGCAGCCGGGCGAGCGGATCGGCGAGCACTACCACCCGTACTCCGAGGAGTTCGTGTTCGTGGTCAGCGGTTCGCTGGAGGTCGACCTCGACGGGGTCACCCACCCGCTCATGCCCGACCAGGGGCTGATGATCCCGATCGACCAGCGGCACCGTTTCCGCAACGTCGGCGACACCGAGGCCCGGATGGTCTTCCACCTCGGCCCGCTCGCGCCGCGCCCGGAACTCGGCCACGTCGACACCGAGGAGGGCGGCGCGGCGGCCCCCGCCGTGCCCCCCGACCCCGCCGGGACGCACGCATGAGCCGGCGCGTGGCGGTCACCGGCCTCGGGGTGGTCGCCCCCGGCGGCATAGGCGTCCCCGCGTTCTGGGACCTGCTGACCGCCGGGCGGACCGCCACCCGCGGCATCACCCTCTTCGACCCGGAGGGCTTCAGGTCGCGGATCGCCGCCGAGTGCGACTTCGACCCCGCGGCGGCGGGGCTCACCGCCGAGCAGGCCGAACGCTGCGACCGGTACGTGCAGTTCGCGCTCACCGCGGCCCGCGAGGCGGTGCGCGACAGCGGTCTCGACATGGGCGCGGAGGACCCGTGGCGGATCGGCGCGTCGCTCGGCTCCGCGGTCGGCGGCACCACCCGGCTGGAGCACGACTACGTCAAGGTCAGTGCGTCCGGCGGGCGGTGGGACGTGACGCACGAGGAGGCCGGGCCGCATCTGCACCGGGCCTTCCAGCCCAGCGCGCTGGGCGCCGAGGTGGCCGCCGACCTGGGCGCGCACGGCCCGGTGCAGACGGTCTCCACCGGCTGCACCTCCGGCCTGGACGCGGTCGGGCACGCCTTCCACCTGATCCAGGAGGGCCGCGCCGACGTCATCGTGGCCGGCGCGGCGGACTCCCCCATCTCGCCGATCACGGTGGCCTGTTTCGACGCGATCAAGGCGACCTCGACCCGTAACGACGACCCGGCGCACGCCTCCCGGCCGTTCGACGCGGACCGCGACGGCTTCGTGCTCGGCGAGGGCGCGGCGGTGCTGCTGCTGGAGGAGTGGGAGCACGCCCGGCGGCGCGGCGCGCGCGTCCACTGCGAGCTGCGCGGCTTCGCCACCTTCGGCAACGCCTACCACATGACCGGGCTGACCGCCGAGGGCCGGGAGATGTCCCGGGCCATCGACCGCGCGCTGGCCGACGCGCGGATCGCCCGCGACGGCGTGGACTACGTCAACGCGCACGGCTCGGGCACCAAGCAGAACGACCGGCACGAGACCGCGGCGGTCAAGCGGTCGCTGGGCGAGCACGCCCGCAAGGTGCCGATGAGCTCGATCAAGTCGATGGTCGGCCACTCGCTCGGCGCGATCGGCGCGATCGAACTCGCCGCGTGCGCGCTGGCGTTGCGGCACGACGTGGTGCCGCCGACCGCCAACTACGACACCCCCGACCCGGACTGCGACCTGGACTACGTGCCGCGCACCGCACGGCAGGCCACGCTGCGCTCGGTGCTCTCGGTCGGCAGCGGCTTCGGCGGCTTCCAGTCCGCGGTGGTGCTCGCCCACGCCGAGAGGAGCACCCGATGAGCGACGATTCCCGCGAGCGCCGGGCCGTCGTCACCGGTCTCGGCGTGATCGCCCCCAACGGCACGACGGTGGACGCCTTCTGGAAGTCCGTGCTGCGGGGTGTGTCGGTGCTGGGCCCGGTCACCCGGGAGGGCTGCGCCCACCTGCCGCTCAAGGTCGCAGGCGAGGTACGGGACTTCGACCCCTCAGCGCTGGTCGACAGCCGGTTCCTGGTGCAGACCGACCGGTTCAGCCACTTCGCCATGGCCGCGGCCGAACTGGCGCTGTCCGACGCCGCGTTGGCCACCGATCCGGACGACCCGTTCGCGATCGGCGTGGTCACCGCGGCGGGCAGCGGCGGCGGCGAGTTCGGCCAGGGCGAGCTGCAGCAACTGTGGGGCCAGGGACCGTCGTTCGTCGGCCCGTACCAGTCGATCGCCTGGTTCTACGCGGCCAGCACCGGCCAGATCTCCATCCGCGGCGGCTTCCGCGGCCCCTGCGGGGTGCTCGCCGACGACGAGACCGGCGGCCTGGACGCGTTCGCCCACGCCTGGCGCACGCTGCGGCGCGGCACCGACGCGATGGTGGTCGGCGCCACCGAGGCGCCGCTCGCGCCGTACTCGGTGGTGTGCCAGCTCGGCTACCCCGAGCTGAGCCTGGCCGAGCAGCCGGAGCAGGCCTACCGGCCGTTCACCGTGGACGCCCGCGGCTTCTCCCCCGCCGAGGGCGGCGCGATGTTCGTGCTGGAGGATGCCGCGGCGGCACGCCGGCGCGGCGCCCGGGCGCGGGCCGAAGTGGCCGGCCACTGCGCGACGTTCACCGGCGGCGGCGACTGGGCGGGCTCCCGGCAGGGCCTGGCCCGGGCGATCCGCGGCGCGCTGGACGAGGCGGGCTGCTCGGCCCGCGAGATCGACGTGGTCTTCGCCGACGCGCTGGGCGTGCCGGCCGCCGACCAGGCCGAGGCGCTGGCGCTGGCCGACGCGCTCGGCCCGCACGCCGCCAACGTGCCGGTGACCGCGCCCAAGACCGGTTACGGCCGCGCCTACTCCGCCTCCTCCGCGCTGGACGTCGCCACCGCCGTCCTCGCCCTGGAGCACGGCGTGGTGCCGCCCACCCCGAACGTCGCCGAGGTCCGGCACGACCTCGACGTCGTCACCGGCGAGGCCCGCCCGGCCGAGCTGGAGACCGCGCTCGTGCTCAGCCGCGGCCTGATGGGCGGCAACGCCGCCCTGGTGCTGCGCCGCACACCGGGCGACGAGCGCTGACCGCACCTCCCGAATCCCCGTCCCGAATCCCCGTCCCGGAGACCCCTCCCCGAGACCTCCGAAACCCGGGTCCCCACTCCCAGGGCCCTTCGTCCCCACCGCAAGGAGAAGCACCATGAGCGCACCCGTGAACGAACCGGTCGGCTACCGGGAACTGGCCGAGCTGATGAACTCCCGCGCCGGACTGGCCGTCGACGCACGGCAGTTGGAGGAACGCCCGGACGCGGCGTTCACCGACTTCGACCTGGACTCGCTCGGCCTGCTGGGCATCGTCGCCGAGTTGGAGAAGCGGCACGGCGTGAAGATCGGCGAGAACGCCGAGGGGTGCAGGACCCCGCGGACCTTCCTCGCCGCCGTCAACGCCACGGTGAGCACCGCGGTCTGACGACCGCTCCCCGCCGGCCGCCGTCCCGACCGGACGGCCGGCGGGCGACCGCGGCGCCCCGGCGAACACATCACGAGCACCCGAAAACATCCCCACGAGCACACCCCACGATCACCCCACGAGCACCCGACGAGCACCGAGGAGCAAGCACCGTGACCGGACACACCGACAACCGCATCACCATCGCCGCCCCGCTGGAGCTGACCTGGCGGATCACCAACGACCTGGAGCGCTGGCCCACGCTGTTCAGCGAGTACGCGGCCGTGGAGATCATCGAGCGCGACGGCGACCGGGTGCTGTTCCGCCTGACCATGCACCCGGACGAGAACGGCACCGTGTGGAGCTGGGTCTCCGAGCGCGAGACCGACCGCGACACCTGGACCGTACGGGCCCGGCGGGTGGAGACCGGCCCGTTCGAGCGGATGGACATCCGCTGGGAGTACGAGGAGGTTCCGGGCGGCACGTCCATGCGCTGGGTGCAGGACTTCGCGATGAAGCCGACCGCGCCGATCGACGACGCCGGGATGACCGACCGCATCAACGCCAACTCGGTGATCCAGATGGAGCGCATCCGCGAGCAGGTCGAGAAGGCCGCCGCGGAGGCCGGAAGCGCGGGGCGGATGTGAGCGCCGTGCACCGCAGCCTGATCGTGGCCCGTATGAAGCCGGACGGCGCGCAGGGCATCGCGGACGCGTTCGCCGCGTCGGACCGGGGCGAACTGCCCGGTCTGATCGGGGTGACAGGACGCAGCCTGTTCCAGTTCGGCGAGCTGTACCTGCACCTGATCGAGGCGGAGCGGCCGCCCGGCCCCGAGGTGGCCCGGATGAAGGACCACCCGGAGTTCCGCGCGGTCAGCGAGGCGCTCAGCACCTACGTCTCGGCGTACGACCCGCTGACCTGGCGGGAGCCGAAGGACGCGATGGCCAGGGAGTTCTACCGCTGGGAGCGCGGCTGACCGCGGCCGGACACGGCCCGGCACCGGCCGCGCACCACGGACGTCGGCCCGTACCCCCCTCGCCGGGGGGGTACGGGCCGAAGTCCGCGCGGGCGCCGGCTACTTGACGACGACCGCCTCGAACGCGTGCAGGTGGCGGTTGACCGGGCGGACCTCGCCGAGCCGCAGCCCGGCCCCGGTGATCAGCGCGCTAAGGCTGCGCCGGGTGTGCTTGGCGCCGCCGACGTTCAGCAGGAGCAGCAGGTCCATGGCGGTGGTGAAGCGCATCGAGGGGCTGTCGTCGACGAGGTTCTCGATCACCAGCACCCGGGCGCCGGGCTCGGCGGCGGCCACCACGTTGGCCAGCGTGGCGCGGGTGCTGGCGTCGTCCCACTCCAGGATGTTCTTGATGACGTAGAGGTCCGCGGCGACCGGCACGGACTGCCGGCAGTCCCCCGCGACGACGGTGGCCCGGTCGGCGAGCGCGCCGCCCTCGCGCAGCCGCGGGTCGCAGCCGGCCACCACGGCGGGCAGGTCGAGGAGCGTGCCGCGCAGGTCCTGCCGGGTCTCCAGCAGCGCGGCCAGCGCCAGGCCCTGGCCGCCGCCGATGTCGGCGATCGAGGCGACGCCGGTGAGGTCGGCGTAACCGGCGAGGTCGGCGGCGGCCTGCCGGCTGGAGGCGGTCATCGCGCGGTCGAACACGCGAGCCGACTCGCCGCCGTCGGTGTGCAGATAGTCGAAGAAGCCCTTGCCGAAGACCTCGGGGAACACGGCGCGGCCCGAGCGGACCGCGTCGTCCAGCCGCGGCCACACCTGCCAGGTCCACGGCTCGGTGCACCACAGCGCGATGTCGTGCAGGCTGCCCTGGGCGTCCCGGCGCAGCAGCCGGGACATCTCGGTGTGCGTCCACCGGCCGTCGTCGGTCTCGGCGAACAGCCCGTGGCTGGCGAGCGCGAGCAGCAGCCGGCGCAGCGGCCCGGGCTGCGCGCCGACCGCGCGGGCGAGGTCGTCGGCGGCGGCGGGCGCGTCGCCCAGCGCGTCGGCGAGACCGAGCCCGGCGGCGGCGCGGACGGCCGCGGCGGGGGCCGCGCCGAAGACGATCTCGCGCAGCCGCATCGAGGCGCCGGGATCGGGCGTACGGACGCGGTCGCCGTCCGCCGTACGGGGGTCGGAGGCGCGGTCGGGCGCGCCGTCGTCGGAGGTGCGGTCGTCGGACGCGGGTGGCGCGGTGGTCATGGCGCCGCCTTTCTCAGCGGGGGCGGGACGAACGGGACGGGAACGGGACGGGAACGGGACGGGAAACTGCGTGCTGTGCGTACGGCCCCGGGGGCGGCGGCAGCCGGTGCCGCGGCTCCCGGGCCGGGGGTCAGCAGTGGCCGGCGGGCAGGGAGACCGCGCAGGCGTTGCCGGTGAACGTGTTGCCCTTGCCGGTGTCGCGGTCGGCGATATCGGCGGGGCCGTTGCCGGTCATGACGTTGTCGCGCACGACGTTGTCGGTGTCGGGGATGCCCACGAAGCTGTGGAAGAGCACGACGCCGCCGGACATCGGCGCGGCGCCGGTGTTGCCGGTGATCGTGTTGCCCTCGACGACGGTGTCCTCGACGCCGGTCAGCACGATGCCGGAGCCCTGGACGTAGGGCAGCCGGCTGGTGGCGGCGCAGTACTTCGTGTTGCCGGTGACCGCGTTGCCGCGCAGGGTCAGGTGGCCGCCGCGCGGCACGCCCTCGTCGCCGACGACGAACATCCCGGCGCAGTTGCCGCCGGCCGCGTTGGCCTCGACGGTCAGGTTGCGCACGCGGCGCAGCACGACGCCCATCTTGTTGCCGGTCAGCGCGTTGCCGGCGACCTGCGCGCCCTCGGTGTCCAGCGCGCCGCCCTCCTCGCTGACGGCGTTGGCCAGCAGGATGCCAGCCTCGCCGTTGTCCCGGGCGGCGTTGCCGGTGAAGCGGGCGCCGGTCGACTTCTCCTGCGCGATGCCGTACTGACCGTTGTCCTCGCTGACCACGCCCTCGACGGTGAGGGCGTCGGCGCGGGTGGCCCAGATGCCGTAGCGGGCGAAGCCGGAGACCGTGAGCGCCTCCACCCGTACGCCCGACGCGCCGCTGACCGCGATCCCGGTGTCCGCGGTCGCGCCGGTCGCGCCCTGCGGCGGGCTCAGCGTCACCTGCCCGGCGCCGGTCCCCCGCAGGGTCAGCCGCGGCACGCCGATGGTGACGCTCTGCCGGTAGACACCCGGCTGCAACTCGACGGTGTCCCCCGGCCGCGCGGCATCGACGGCCGCCTGCACCGACTGGTCCGGCCCCACCCGGTGCACCACGGCGGCGACGCTGTCGTGCCGCGCCGAGCCCGTGCGCGCGGCGCGCGCGGTGGCCGACTCGCGGCCGGCGGCCGAGGCCCTGTCCGCGGTGGCCGTCGCGCGGCCTGCAGCCGAGCCCTTGTGCGTGGCGTGCGCGGTTGCTGCGCGGCCGGTCGTCGCGCGGCCGGCAGCCGAGTCCTCGTGCGTGGCACGCGCCGCGGTCGTCGCGGGGCCGGTCGTCGTGTCCGCGTGGGCGGTCGGCGCCACGAGGGCCGTGGCCGCGGCGACGCCCGCCGCCACGGTCATCGCGAACCGGCGCGGCCGGGGCGTCACCTGTCGAGAAGTCATCAGCGCATCCGCTTTCGCCAGCAACCACCTACGTGCACCACGCAGGACGCGCCGCACCGGCCCGCGCTTCGACGCTAAGTTCCCCCCACCCCACCCGCCACACCTGTACCCCCGCGCGGGTCCCCCCTCCCCCAGAAGGCCCCGCCCCGCACGGCCGACGCGAGCGGCCGAAGGAGGCCGCAGCCTCCACCCCGAGGCGCGGCGCGCGAACAGTCCCAGCCCGCGCGAGCACCCTTGCCGACACAACCGATACGGACGCCGCACCCGAGCCCCCGCACCCGACCCACGCGGCCGAAGGAGGCCGCAGCCTCCACCGCGAGGCGCGGCGCGCGAGCGTCCCGGCCCACGCGAGCGCCCTTGCCGGCGCAACCGGTACGGACGCCGCACCCGAGCCCCCGCAGCCGACCCACGCGGCCGAAGGAGGCGCGGCCTCCCTCACCCCGAAGCGCGGGCACGCGAGCGGTCCTGCCGGCGCAGCCCGCATAAGCGGCGCAGCCCGCGCAAACGGCGCAGCCCGCGCGAACGGCGCAGCCCTCGCAGCCCGCGCGGCCCGAAGGAGGCCGCGCCTCCTTCACTCCGCCGCCGCGGCGGGACGCGGGACGGCGCGACCCGGCGGTGCCGAACCGACCGCACCCACCGCACCCACCGCACCCACCGCACCCACCGCACGGAAACGCACAGCGCCGCCCCCGCTGACTCGGCCGGAGCGCCCGGCCGGGCGCCCCCCCGCCCACCCCACCCCCACCCCCCACCCACTCACATAAAAAAAAA
>JAJSZB010000174.1:0-5938 GCA_050613715.1 Streptomyces sp. IBSBF 3018 | reverse complement strand
CCCACGGAACCCCACCGCGCCGCCGCGGCGGCCGCGCCCGGCCCCCCCCGCCCCCCCCACCACCGCGAAGCCCAGCGGCAGGCGACACCTCATGCGTGGCGCGACGGCCGTCGCAAGGAGGCGGCGCGGGCCGGCGGGCCCGGGGGGCGCCGCGCCAGGTAGACCCGGATCTCGGCGCCGCCGAGCACGCTGCGGCCGACCGCGACATCACCCCCCGTGGACTCCGCGACACGCCGCACGATGTCCAGGCCGAGCCCGGTGGAGCCCTGCCCGCCGTCGCCGTGGCCGCGGCGCACCGCCGCGTCGGGATCGGCGACGCCCGGCCCCGCGTCGGAGACCAGCACGATCACCGCGTCGTCGGAGCTGTGCACGTCCACCGCGAACGCGGTCCCCTCCGGCGTGTGCCGGAAGACGTTGCCGAGCATCGCGTCGAGCGCCGCGGCCAGTTCCGCCCGCCCGACCGGCACCCGGGCCGGCCGGTCCGCGCCCGCCGTGGACACCGAGCGGCCCTCGTCCTCCGCGAGCGCGGACCAGAACGCCATCCGCTCGCGGATCACCTCCGCCGCGTCGCAGCCCGCCGACGCGGTGACCGGCGCGCGCTGCTCCCGCGCGGTACGGATGATCTGGTCGACCTCGCGCTCCAGTTGGGCGACCGCCGCCCGCGTCTGGTCGGCGGCGGGGCCGTCGCCGAGGGACGCGGCGTTGAGCCGCAGCACCGTCAGCGGCGTACGCAGCCGGTGCGACAGGTCGGCCGCCAGCTCCCGCTCGTTGGCCAGCAGCCGCACCACCCGGTCGGCCATCGCGTTGAACGCCGCGGCGGCGGCCCGCAGTTCGCCGGGGCCGTCCTCGGGCACACGTACCTCCAGATCGCCCTCGCCCAGCCGGTGCGCCGCGCCGGCCAGCCGTACCGCGGGCCGGATCATGCGCGCGCCGAGCCGGTCGGCGATGGCCACCGAGCCGATGATCAGCGCGAGTCCGACCCCGGCCAGCACCATCCACGCGGTGGCCACGCCGCGCGTGACGTCCGCGGACGGCACGAACACCTCGACCACCGCGGTGGTGGTGCTGACCGCGGTCGGCCGCAGCAGCGCGTACCCGCCGGGCACCCGTACGGTCGCGGCCTCGCCGCGGCGCGCCGCCCGGTCCAGGTCGGCGCGCGACGCGTGGTGGGTGCCGAGGTCGACCGCGGGCACTCCGTCCGAGGCCGGTACGAGCACGGCGATACGGTTCTCCGCGCCGGCCTGCGTGGTGGCCAGCGCCCGGTCGAGCGGGGCCCGGTCGGTGGTGATCGCCAGCGCGGGCGCGACCGCGGCGGCCTGCCGCTCGGCGTTGGTCAGCGCGCGGTCGCGGGCCAGCTCCTTGACGACCAGGCCGAGCGGCACGGCGAACGCGATGACGACCATCGCGGTCACCGCGAGGCTGACCCGGATCAGCGACCAGCGCATGCCCCACCGGTGGCCGCGCTCCCGCTCGCCGCCCGCGTCGCGCTCCCGGCCGGGTCCCCCGTCGCGGCCGGGGTCGCGTCTGCCGCCGCGGGGGTCGCCGTGCGGCCTGGCCCGGCGGCTCACGCCGGGGGCTCCAGCTTGACGCCCACGCCGCGCAGCGTGTGCAGGTAGCGCGGCCGGGCCGCGGTCTCGCCGAGCTTGCGGCGCAGCCACGACAGGTGCACGTCGATCGTCTGGTCGTCGCCGTACGACTGCTGCCACACCTCGGCGAGCAGCTCGCGCCGGGGGACCACCACGCCGGGCCGCGCGGCCAGGAACGTCAGCAGGTCGAACTCCCGCCGGGTCAGGTCCAGCGGTACGCCGTCCAGCGCGGCCTGCCGCCTGCGGACGTCGATCTGCAGGCCGCCGACGCGTATCAGCTGCTCCTCCTCGGCGGGCCCGGCGCCGGCCCGGCCGCGGGCGCGGCGCAGCACGGCGTCCAGCCGGGCGGACAGGTGCGCGACGGAGAACGGTTTCACCAGGTAGTCGTCGGCGCCGGCGTTGAGCAGCCGGACGATCTCCGCCTCGTCGTCCCGCGCGGTCGCCACGATGACCGGTACGTCGCTCAGGCCGCGGAGCATCTTCAGCGCCTCCGAGCCGTCCAGGTCGGGCAGGCCGAGGTCCAGGATCACGACGTCGAAGCCGAACTGGGCGACTTCGCGGAGCGCTTCCAGCGCGGTTCCGACGCTGCGGACGGTGTGGGCGGCGTCGGTCAGGTGCCGGATCAGGGCGGAGCGGACGAAATGGTCGTCCTCGACGACGAGCACGCTTGGCATGCGCGCAACCTATCGCCTCCGGCGCGGTCGCCCCCATCCCCGTCCGCCCCGGCGCGGGGCGCTGCGCCTGCCCCCGGCCGACGCGGCGGGGAGCGGGATGGGACGGCGCCCGGCGTGCAAGAGGGGCCGGGCGGAAGCTAGTTCTCGTAAGTGGTGACCTCGGGGGGGTGGCCGTTCCAGGTGCAGGAGACCGTGGACGCGCGGTCGCCGGACGCGGAGGTGAAGGTGACGCGGAGCCACTGATCCGCGTAGGGCGTCCAGACGCTCATCTGCCAGCCGGACTCGGGCGTCGCGGAGACGAGCGACGCCGCGTCGGCGTCGAGGGAGAGCACGACCCGCCCGCCGCCCACGGTGTACGCGTGGACCTCGCCGGACGCGGCCGGGGAGGTGGGGGCCGCGGGAGGCGTCCCGGCCGGCCCGTGCGTGCCGGTCGCCGTCGCACTGGGCCTCGGCGTGCCCGTGCCCGTGACCGTGTGCCGGGGCGTCGGGCGCGGCGACGGACTCGTCGTGCCGGGCCGGGGCGACGGCCGCTGCGTCGCCGAGATCTGCGGCGGCAGCGTCGTCGCGATCGGCATCGCCCGCGGCGGATCGTACGCGGTGCTGCGCAGCACGGACCGCACCCCGAACCAGGACAACGTCACGGCCGCCGCCGTCGCCGCCGCCCAGGCACCCGCATGCATCAGCCCACGCCGCACGCGGCCATCCTGCCACGCCCGGCGGCGGCGCTCCGCCGCGGCCGGTCAGTCGGGGAACGCTCCCGGCGGCGGGGCCGGCGAGCGGACCGCCGCCGCGTCGGCCACCGGGGGCGCGCCCGCGGCGAAGTCGACCAGGGCGGCGCCGTGTTCGACGCGGCCGGGATGCGGGTCGGTGGCGACCCGCCGGGTGAACTCGGCCACCGGCAGCGGCTCGTCGGAGGCGACGAGCACGAGGTTGCCGAAGCGCTTGCCGCGCAGCACCGCGGGGTCCGCGGCGAGGGCGACGTTGCCGAACGCGGCGCGCGCGGTGGCGATCTGGCCGCGGACGAAGGCGAGCGGGCCGCCGTCGGCGAGGTTCGCGGCGTACCAGCCGCCGGGGCGCAGCCGGCGGCGCACCTCCGCGAGGAACTCCGTGCTGGTCAGGTGGGCGGGGGTGCGGGCGCCGGCGAACACGTCCGCGACCACCAGGTCGGCCTGGCCCTCGGGGAGCCGGGCGAGGCCCGCGCGGGCGTCGTCACCGCGGACCTTGATGCGCCAGCCGCGGTCCCACGGCAGCTCCGCGCGGACGAATTCGGTGAGGGCGGCGTCGACCTCCACGACCTGCTGGGTCGAGCGCGGCCGGGTGTGCGCGGTGTACCGCGCGAGGGTCATCGCGCCGCCGCCCAGGTGCACGGCGCGCAGCGGGCGGCCGGGCGGCGCGGCGAGGTCCACGAGGTGGCCGAGGCGGCGCTGGTACGCGAAGGTCAGCTCCGCGGGGTTCGCGAGGTTCACGTGCGACTGCGGTGCGCCGTCGACGTACAGGGTCCAGCCCTGCGCGTTGTCCCGGTCCGCCCGCAGCTCCGCGGCGCCGCTGCGCTTGCTCTCCCGCACCACCCTCTTCCTCGCCACACCCCCATTTTGCGCCCCCGGCTGCGCCGCACTTCCCTCCCCCACGCCTGCCCCGAACAGGCCGTACCCGGCCGCAGGTCCGCCGTGGCTCGTCGCGCAGTTCCCCGCGCCCCTTCAGGCCACCATCTGCCCCGGTCCCACCGTCGCCGTCCGACTCTCCGTCGTGGCTGGTGGGGGTACCTCCCGGACGAAGTCTGGGGGAGCAGTTCCCCGCGCCCCTGAAAAACCGGCAACCCGTCTGCCCCGAACAGGCCGTACCCGGCCGCAGGTCCGCTGTGGCTTGTCGCGCAGTTCCCCGCGCCCCTAGAGCTCAACGCTCAGCGCATCGGCGGCGCAGTTCCCCGCGCCCCTGATTGGTCAGCGTCCAGCGCACAGCCGAACAGGAGCCCCGCAGCCCTGCGGAACTCAACCCGCAGCGCAGATGCGGCCCGAGGGGGCGGTCCGGGGGTGTCCCCGCAGAACTTCGAAAACAACACCGGCAGAAGCCAGACAACGAAACGAGCCACTTTCGAAGTTCGAGGAGTCACCCCCGGGACGAACCCGACCCGTAACCGAAACGCAGCGCACCCGGCCAGGTGGACGCCCGGCGTTACGCCAACGCAGCCGCGCCCGGCCAGGGCAACGCCCAGCGCCAGCGCAACGCAGCCGCACCCGGCCAGGGCGCAGCGCCCAGCGTCGCGCTAGGTTCAGGGCGTGGCCCGGACAACGGATGACGCGCGCGACGCCCGCGACACCCTCGCCTCGGTCCTGCGCGCCATGATCACGGACCCCACCGTCCTCACCGAGGTCACCACCGCCGCCCGCACCTCCCCCGAAGTCGCCCGCCTCCCCATCACCGAGAACCTCCGCCACATCCAAGTCCTCCTCGCCTCCGGCCTGGCCGGTTTCGAACACCCCGACGCACCCGACGACGCACCCGACAACGCGCCCGAGGACGAGGACGACCCCACCGCCACCCGCCTCGGCGCCGACCGCGCCGAACAGGGCGTCCCCCTGACCGCCCTCCTTCGCGGCGTCCACGCCGGCCGCATCCGCGCCCTCCAGATCGGCGTCGAACGCGGCCGCGCCGCCGGCGTCCCCGACGCCGTGCTGCTCGACGCACTGCTGCTGTTCGACCGCCACGCCGGCGCGATGGAGCGCCAGGTGATCGCCGGCTACCACGCCGCCGAGCTGGAACGCGCCCGCACCTCGCGCGACGAGCGCACTCAGGTGCTGCGCCGGCTGCTGCACGCGGAGCCGGGCCAGGCGCCGGGCGCGGAGGAGCTGCGGCGGGCCGGACTGCGCCCGGACGCGGCGTACCGGTGCGTGCTGGGGGACGTCGCGGACCCGGTGCGCGCCCGCGCGCTGGAACGCCGGCTCACCGCGCCGGACGCGCTGTTCGGCCTGGTCGACGGAAGGTTCGCGGGCCTGCTCCCGGAGTCGGCCGGAACCCCGCCGACGCATCCCGGCGCCTCGGCGACCAGGAGCGGCTCCACCGGCGGGACGGAAAGACCGACAGCGCCACCACGGCCAGCATCACCAGCGCCAACACAGCCACCACAGCCACCACAGCCAACGGAACCCGCAGAGCCGGCGGAGCCGACCGAACTCGTGGTCATCGCCCCCGCCGTCCCGCTCGCCGCGCTGCCGGAGATCCACCGGCTGTGCGCGGACGCGCTGGAAGCGGGCCGGGCCGCCGGGGCGACCGGCCCGCACCTGCTGACGGACCTCGCCGCGGAGACCGCGCTGGCCGCACGCCCCGACCTCGCCGCGACGCTCGCCGGGGAGCTGCTCGGCCGGCTCGACCCGGCGGACGCCTTCCACCGTGAGCTGGCCCGCACCGCGCTGACGTTCCTCGACCTCGGGCACCGGCTGGACCTGACCGCGGCGGCGCTGCACCTGCACCCGAACACCGTGCGCTACCG
Source organism: Streptomyces sp. IBSBF 3018 (assembly GCA_050613715.1). Classification (GTDB taxonomy): domain Bacteria; phylum Actinomycetota; class Actinomycetes; order Streptomycetales; family Streptomycetaceae; genus Actinacidiphila. The sequence goes on along the minus strand of JAJSZB010000174.1, from coordinate 191 downwards.
CCTCGCGAAGCTGTCCCGGCTGATCTCGCCCCCGCCCGTCACGCGCCCGGCGCGCACACCGCGCCCCGCACCGACGACAACGCCGCCGCCGGCGACCTCCCCCGCCCAGGAGTGGGACGACCCGCGCCTGCTCCCCACCCGGGGGGGGGGGGGGGGGGGGGGGGGGGGGGGGGGGGGGGGGGGGGGGGGGG
>JAJSZB010000173.1:0-13743 GCA_050613715.1 Streptomyces sp. IBSBF 3018 | reverse complement strand
GCATCTCCTTGGGCGTGGCCTTCGTCGCCGGCAGGAACCGGGTCCCCAGCCCCGCCGCAGGAATAACCGCCTTCGAAATCCGCCCAGGAGCGGGACGCTGTGGCGGCTGGGGCAGCTGTGACATGGGGGCTTCCTCGTGGGACGGCGCGGCGCGGGCGTCTGGACGCTACCGCGCGCACGTGTGAGCGGGCGAATCGCCCCCTGAGCGGGGAGCCTCCGGCTGCCCGAGCGCGGACCCGGGCCCATGAGCGCGGCCCCGGCCCCCCGGACGCGGAGCTTTGCGACCCCTGAACGAGGGCCTCCCGCCGCCTGAGCACGGGTCCCGCGCCGACCGCACTGTGGACGGCGCCGCGGCGGCCCCGCGGCGTCGCGTAGATTCGGGCGCAAAGGGACGGCCGCGCCCGGGGCGCGCGCCGGGACGCGACGCGAGGGGACGAGACGAGCGCGGTGGCAGCGGCGGCACGGCAGGACGCGGCAGGGGACACGGACCGGGATCGGCATGCGGACCGGGTCCGGGGCGCGGAGCCGGGCCCCGGCCGGGGTGTGGAGCCGGGTTCCCGCCGGGAGGCGGACCGAGGCGTGGACCGGGGTGTGGACCGGGGCGCGGAGCCGGCCGGCTCCGGGGGCGACTCGCGCCCCGAGGTGGTCGCGGCACGCCGCGTCGTGGTCAAGGTCGGCTCCTCCTCGCTGACCACGGCGGCCGGCGGCCTCGACGCGGACCGGGTGGACGCCCTGGTCGACGTGCTGGCCAAGGCCCGCGACGCCCGCGAGGTGGTGCTCGTCTCCTCCGGCGCCATCGCCGCCGGGCTCGCCCCGCTCGGCCTGGACCGCAGGCCCCGGGACCTGGCCAGGCAGCAGGCCGCGGCTAGCGTCGGCCAGGGCCTGCTGGTGGCCCGCTACACCGCCTCCTTCGCCCGTTACGGCATCCGCGTCGGCCAGGTGCTGCTGACCTCCGACGACGTCAGCCGCCGCGCCCACTACCGCAACGCGTACCGCACCCTGGACCAGCTGCTGTCGATGGGCGCGCTGCCGGTGGTCAACGAGAACGACACGGTGGCCACCGACGAGATCCGCTTCGGCGACAACGACCGCCTCGCCGCCCTCGTCGCCCACCTGGTCCGCGCCGACCTGCTGGTGCTGCTCTCCGACGTCGACGGCCTCTACGACGGCGACCCGCGCACCCCCGGCGCCCGCCGGATCGCCGAGGTCAGGGGCCCGGCCGACCTGGACGGGGTGTCGATCGGCAGCGCCGGGCGGGCCGGCGTCGGCACCGGCGGCATGGTCACCAAGGTCGAGGCCGCGGGGATCGCGGCGGGCGCGGGCGTGCCCGTGGTGCTGACCTCAGCCGTGCACGCCGCCGACGCGCTCGCCGGACGCCCCACCGGCACCTACTTCCACCGCACCGGCAAGCGCGGCGCCGACCGGCTGCTCTGGCTGGCCCACGCCTCCACCCCGCGCGGCGCCCTGCGGCTGGACGCGGGCGCGGTCCGCGCGGTCACCGAGCGCGGCAGCTCGCTGCTGCCCGCCGGGCTCACCGCGGTCGAGGGCGCCTTCGTGGCCGGCGACCCGGTCGACCTGGTGGACGAGTCGGGTCGCGCGGTGGCCCGCGGCCTGGTCAACTTCGACGCCACCGAGCTGCCGCGGCTGCTCGGCCGCTCCACCCGGGACCTGGCCAGGGAACTGGGCCCGGCCTACGAGCGCGAGGTCGTGCACCGGGACGACCTGGTGCTGCTGCGTCCCTGAGCCGCTCGGCCGCCCCGGCGCGCGGCGGTTCGCGCGGCCCGTTCGCGCGGCCCTTCGCGCGGCCGGCCCGCTCCGGCGGCCGGGCCGGGCGTGCACTTACGGTGCTTCTTGTGGAAAACGCCCCCGCCGCACGCCCGAGCCTGGTCAACTGGGGAGGACGCGATACGCGGGGGGCCGTCCCGGACCGGAGGCCGCGGGCGGCGCAACGGACCACCACCCACAGGGAGGCCACCGGTGAAACGAGGGCGCCCCGGGTCGCTGACCGGCGAACGTGCCGAGCGCACGCTGGTCAGCGTCGACAGCGGCACCGAGCGGACGACCGAGGCCGGGGGACCGGCCGGCGGGCAGGCCGCGGGACAGGTCAGGGGACAGGAAGGCCCGCGCGACACGGGCCATGAGGAGCCGGGCGCCCGGCTCTGGCATGTCACCCTCAGCGTCTCCGGCGGCCGCGCCCCGCTGGCCGAGGTCAGACGCGGCCTCGAACAGCTCGCCCACGACCACCCCTTCCTGCTGACCAGCAGATACGCCACCGACCACGCCGAGATCCGGTACTGGGAGGAGGCCCGCGACCTGCACGACGCGGCGGCGCTCGCGCTGCGGCTGTGGGGCGAGCACCGCTCGACGGCCGGGCTGCCGCCGTGGGAGACGGTCGGCCTGGAGGTCATCGACCGCGCGACGTACCACCAGCGCCTCGCCGAGGGCTACGGCCCGCCGCCCGCGGTCCCGGTGGGCGTGCACCCCTTCTGAGGCGAGGAGCGGGCCTGGGACGCGGCGCGGACCGGCGCGCGGGCCTGAGGCGGGCTGGGCGGACGCGGGCCTTGAGCCGGGGCGCGGACCGGGACGTGAACCTGAGACGGGCTGGGCGGGCGCGGGCCCCGAGGCGGGGCGCGGACCGGTGCGGGGCGGCGCCCGGGGCCGTGTCTCAGGCTGCGGAAACCCTCTCCGGCACGGCCGCCGGACCCCGTACGCTGCCTCTATGACCCACCCGGAGCTGCCGTCGCCCCTGCCGAAGTCGCCCGTGATGCTCGCGGCCTACCGTGCCCGCGCCGCCGCCGCCGACCTGGCCCCGCTGCCGCGCGCCGCCAAGGACGACGCCCTCCTGGCCATCGCGGACGCGCTGATCGTGCGCACCCAGGAGATCGTCGCGGCCAACGCCGAGGACGTCGAGCGGGCCCGCGAGGCCGGCACCAGCGACGCGATCATCGACCGGCTGACGCTCACCCGCGAGCGGGTCGCCGCGATCGCCGCCGACGTGCGGCACGTCGCCTCGCTGCCGGACCCGGTCGGCGAGGTGCTGCGCGGCTCCACCCTGCCCAACGGCCTCGACCTGCGGCAGGTCCGGGTGCCGCTCGGCGTCGTCGGCATCGTCTACGAGGCCCGGCCGAACGTCACGGTGGACGCCGCCGCGCTCTGCCTGAAGTCCGGGAACGCGGTGCTGCTGCGCGGCTCCTCCTCCGCCTACGCCTCGAACACCGCCCTGGTCACCGTGCTGCGCGACGCGGTCGGCGGCGCCGGGCTGCCCGCCGACGCGGTGCAGCTGGTGCCGGGCGAGTCCCGCCAGTCGGTCACCGAGCTGATGCGCGCCCGCGGCATGGTCGACGTGCTGATCCCGCGCGGCGGCGCCTCCCTGATCCGCTCGGTGGTCGAGGGCTCCACCGTCCCGGTCATCGAGACCGGCACCGGCAACTGCCACGTCTACGTCGACGCACGGGCCGACCTGGACATGGCCGTGGAGATCCTGGTCAACTCCAAGGCGCAGCGCCCCAGCGTGTGCAACGCCGCCGAGACGCTCCTGGTGCACCAGGACATCGCCGAGGAGTTCGTGCCCCGGGCGCTGGCCGCGCTCGCGGACGCCGGCGTCACCGTGCACGCCGACACCCGGGTGGCGGCGATCGCCGAGGCGTCCGGCAGCAAGGCGACCGTGGTCGCGGCGACCGCCGAGGACTGGGAGGCCGAGTACCTCTCCTACGACATCGCCGCCGGCGTGGTGGACTCCCTGGAGGCCGCGGTGGAGCACATCCGGCTGTGGTCCTCCGGCCACACCGAGGCCATCGTGACCTCCTCGCAGCCTGCCGCCCGCCGCTTCACCCAGCTGGTCGACGCGGCGGCCGTGATGGTGAACGCCTCGACCCGCTTCACCGACGGCGGCCAGTTCGGCTTCGGCGCGGAGATCGGCATCTCCACCCAGAAGCTGCACGCGCGCGGCCCGATGGGCCTGCCGGAGCTGACCTCCACCAAGTACGTCGTCACCGGCGACGGCCACATCCGCTGAACGGGCGACGGCCGAACGGGCACAGCCGTCGCACAGGCGGTCGGGAATACCCTGCCCAAACAGCCAACTTCCGCATTACCCTGGACAGATGCCGGACGATGACGAGTTCGCCTCCGTAGTCCTCGACGAAGATTTCGTACGGTCCGCCCTGTTCCATGAGCCCACGGCCACGGAACGGATGCTTGCCGTCGCCGAAGGTCCCGCGCTCCCGCCCGGCAGGCTCGGGCGGCACCCCCGCGAGTCCCGCGTCGTGCCCGAGCCGGCCGACGACACCGCACTGGAATCCGACGAGCTGTACGCGGCCGGCCACCCCTACCGCGGCAGCAGCACCCGCTGGCACCGGCCGGTCGCCTGGGCGCTCGCGGTGGTGATGGGCATCGGCGTCGTCGCCCTGACCTTCGCCGCCGTCTACCGCGGGGCCGGAAACGCCCGGCCCAGCATCCCGCCGCCGAGCACCGGCCCGGTGGGCACCACCCATGTGCCGCCGGTCGCCAGCACCCCGTTGCCCTGATCCGGTGTCAAGTTGACCGGTACTGAGGCCTTTATTCACCTCCCGGCAGACTTAACCTTGTGATATGAGCGGGTCTGGAGACCCTCCTGAGGGCGTCCCCGAAGGCGCCCCGGGAGGCGGTGAGGACGAGTACCGATCCGTCGTCTTCGACGAATCGTTCGTCAAGGCTGCGCGGATCCAGGAGTTCTCCGCGCGCGAGCGCCTGGAGAGCGGGACCGGCGCGCCGCGTGCGGTGCGTATCCGCCATGTGCTGCCGCGCGGGCTGGCGCGCCAGGCCGCCGCGCTGGTCATGCTGATCGTGCTGGCCTTCGGCTTCGCGATCTACATGGGCGTGCGGCATCCCTACAAGGCCGACCCTCCGGCGGCCGGCGAGCCGCTGCGGGCGAACGTGATCCCGCTGGTGCCGCCCGGCGAGGTGCCCGCGGTGCCGCCCTCCGCGCCCTTCCGCGGCAGCAGGGCGGCGAGCTACGCGGTCGGCGCCCGGGGCATCGTCGACCCGCCGGACGTGCACCGCGAGGGCGGCTTCGCCGAGAGCGAGGTGGTGGCGGCCCTCGACATCGTCAGGAAGTACCTCACCGCGACCTCGCTGAACCCCAGGGCGGTGGCCGACGGCGACGTGGGCGCGGTGCGCGACCTGCTCGACCCCGGGCAGGTCGACCAGTTCGACGCCAGCCTCAGCAAGCCCGCCGAGGACGGCGAGCACGAGGCCACCGGCTGGCTGGTGCGCTTCGACCCGGCCCAGCAGGTGTCCGTGGTCCCCGGCGACATCCGGGTGCGCGGCACCATGGACCCACAGGAGACCGACGACGCGCAGCTGGAGGTCACCTCCGACCACACCTTCGTCTACGCGCTGCGCGGCCCGGGCCACTCCGCGGTGTCGCTGTTCACCGTCCGGCGCAAGCTGCGCTTCCGCTTCGACCACCAGCAGATCCAGCAGCAGCACGTCGAGGTCGTCCAGGCCGACGTCTCGGCCGGGCCGCTGGCCTGCGAGTCCGAGGCGCAGAGCGGCTTCCGGCCGATCCTGGCGGGGGGCCGCGCGCCCGGCGGCGTGGTGGGCGCGGATCCCTACGACCACCGGCTGCCGGTCGGCGCGGTCTGCGGCGTGCTCGCCACCGCCGCCCCCGCCCTCACCGCCGGCTGACCGCGTCAGGCCGGGGCGGCGCCCCCGGCCTCGTCGCCCTCCGCGTCCTGCTCGCCGGCGCGGCCCGCGCCGGTGAAGCGGTCGCGCAGCTTGCCGCCGAACTCCCCGGCGCCGTTCGAGATGTCGCGTATCAGGCCGAACAGCGGGTCCTTGCTCTGCTTCACCGTGTCGGCGTAGTGGCCCGCGGACTCCTTGAACGCGTCGGAGACCGAGGCGTCCTTGTCGGCGCTGCGCTGCGGGTAGTGGCCGTCCATCAGCCGCTGGTAGTCCCGCGAGGCGGCCCACTTGCGCAGCTCGGCGGCGCGCACGGTGGTGAACGGGTGGCTGCGCGGCAGGACGTTCAGGATCTTGAGCACCGAGTCGCGCAGGTCGCCGGCCGCCTCGTACTCGTCGGCCTGCTTCAGGAACGAGTCCACGTTCATCTCGTGCAGGTGGTTGCCGCCGGCCAGCTTCATCAGGCCGCGCATGGACGCCTGGAGGTCCTGGCCGACCAGCAGGCCGGCCCGGTCCGCCGACAGCTCCGACTTGCGGAACCACTCGCGCAGCGCGGTGACCAGCGCCAGCACCGCCAGATTGCCCAGCGGGATCCACGCCACCCGCAGCGCCAGATTCGTCAGGAACAGCAGGATCGTGCGGTAGACGGAGTGCCCGGACAGCGCGTGGCCGACCTCGTGGCCGATGACCGCGCGCATCTCCTCCTCGTCGAGCAGCTCGACCAGGCCGGTGGTCACCACGATGATCGGCTCGTCCATGCCGATGCACATCGCGTTCGGCTTCGGGTCCTGCGTGACGTACAGGTTGGGGATCTTCTCCAGGTCGAGGATCCAACAGGCGTCCCGCAGCATCGCGTTCAGATGCGGGAACTGCTCGTCGCTGACCCGCACCGAGTCGGACAGGAAGAGCAGCCGCAGGCTCCGCTCGGGGAGCAGGCCGCTCAACGCCTTGAAGACGGTGTCGAATCCGGTCAGCTTGCGCAGCGCCACCAGGGCCGACTTGTCCGCCGGGTGCTCGTAGGCGCGCGAGGAGATGCCCGGGAAGCGCCTGCGGGTGCGCCCCGGCAGGTTCTTCTCGGTGCTGACGCCCTCCGCCGCCGGGTCCTTCGGTTCTTCCGATCCGGACATACTGGCCCAACCCCCTGCTAGCCGTTCAGTACCTACTCTGACGCGCGGAGCCGACGCGAAGTTCCCCGCGCCGCGCCCGTACGATGTGCGGGAGAGCCAGCCGTCCGAACCGAAGGGTCGTGCCGACCATGACGCCCGCCGCAGCCTCCGCCCTGACCACGCTCGCCGAAGCCTCCGAGTCGCACGGCGGCAACCACCCGAGCCTGAGCCCGTACCTCACCGGCTTCGGGGCGCTGGGGGCGCTGCTGCTCCTGCTGTGGATCACCACCCGCTTCAACCGGGACTGACGTGACGGCCAGGCAGCCCGAGCCGCCCCCGAGCAGGCCGGGGAAGCAGCGCATCGGCGTGATGGGCGGCACCTTCGACCCCGTCCATCACGGGCACCTGGTGGCCGCGAGCGAGGTGGCGAGCCTGTTCCACCTCGACGAGGTGGTGTTCGTGCCCACCGGGAAGCCCTGGCAGAAGGAAGAGCGCAGGGTGTCCCCGGCCGAGGACCGCTATCTGATGACGGTCATCGCCACCGCGTCCAACCCGCAGTTTTCGGTCAGCCGCAGCGACATCGAGCGCGGCGGCCGCACATACACCATCGACACCCTGCGCGACCTGCGCCGCGAGCACCCCGACGCGGACCTGTTCTTCATCACCGGCGCCGACGCCCTCGCGCAGATCTTCTCCTGGCGGGACGCCGAGGAGCTGTTCTCGCTGGCTCATTTCATCGGGGTCACACGTCCAGGGCATACGCTGTCGGACCCGGGCTTCCCCGACGGCGGCGTGTCGCTGGTCGAGGTGCCCGCGCTGGCCATCTCCTCCACCGACTGCCGCCAGCGGGTGGCCAAGGGGGACCCGGTCTGGTACTTGGTTCCGGACGGTGTGGTGCGCTACATCGACAAACGCGCGCTGTACCGGGACGCGACCGGGTAGCGCGCAACGAAACACACGAAGGGGTTCCTCGTGAACGACGCAAACCCCCGTTGGCACCAAGCCGAGGGCGGTCCCGAGAACGAGAGAGACCCTTACGCGCAGGACCCCTACTACCAGCAGCAGCAGTACGGTTACGACGCGTACGGCCGCCCGGTGCAGGCGCCGCCCCCGCCGCAGCAGCAGGAGTACGGCGACCCGTACTACGGGCAGGCCCGGCCCGACGGCTGGATCCCGCAGCAGCCCCAGCCCCAGCAGCAGCCCCAGCCCGGCCAGCAGCCGTACTACGGCCAGGACCAGGGCGGCCGCATCTCGCAGCAGCAGGGCTACGACACCGGTCAGCACCCGCTGTACGACACCGGCGTCCAGCCGCCCCTCTACGACACCGGACCGCAGCCGCCGCTGTACGACACGGGACAGCAGGCGCCCGTGTACGACACCGGCCAACAGGCCCCGGTGTACGACACGGGCCGGCACGCGGTCTACGACACCGGGGTGCAGTCCCCGGTCTACGACACCGGTCAGCACGCCGTGTACGACACCGGGCAGCACCCGGCGCAGGACCTGCGGCAGGGCCCGGCGGCCGGCGCCGCGCCCGGCACGGCCCGGGTGCGAGACCCGGAGGCGCCGCGCGACTACCAGACCGAGCAGTTCTCCTTCGTCGACGAGGAGTCGGAGGAGTCCGAGGAGGTCATCGACTGGCTGAAGTTCTCCGAGTCGCGGACCGAGCGCCGCGAGGAGGCCAAGCGGCGCGGCCGCAACCGGAAGGCCGGCCTGGTCGTCGTCCTGGTCCTGGCGCTGCTCGGCGGCGCGGGATATTTGTGGCAGGCCGGCAAGCTCCCGGGCCTGGGGAAGACCGCGGCCACCGCGACGACCGCCGGCGGCAGCCAGAAGCGCGACGTGATCGTGGTCCACCTGCTGCCGGTCGGCGGCGGCCCCAGCTCCACCGCACTGCTCGTGGACAACGCCACCAAGGGCCGCGGCACCACCGTGCTGATCCCCAACAGCGTCCAGCTCACCGGCGACGACGGCAACGTCACCAGCCTCGACAAGTCCGTGGCCGACGGCGTCGGCCCCACCCGCGACGGCCTCAACACCCTGCTCGGCACCGACATCAAGGGCAGCTGGCGGCTCGACACCCCGTACCTGGAACTGCTCGTGGACTCCGTCGGCGACATCTACGTCGACACCGACGCGACGGTGAAGGGCACCGGCAAGGACAGCGGCAAGACGCTCGTCGCCCAGGGCAAGCAGCAGGACCTGACCGGGCAGGCGGCGGTCGCGTACGCCACGTACAAGGCGCCGGGGGAGTCCGAGACCGACCAGCTCAGCCGCTTCGGGCAGGTCATGCAGGCGGTGCTGAAGAAGATGCCGAGCGACGCCGCGGACGCCACCAGGACCGTGCAGGGCCTGGCCCAGATCCTCGACCCGTCGCTGACCGAGAAGCAGCTCGGCGCGTCGCTGGCGGCGCTCGCCGAACTGGCGAAGACCGGTGCCTACGACACGGCCATGCTGCCAGTGCAGAAGGACGGCTCGCTCAGCACCCAGGCGACCGACAGCGTGGTCAAGGACGTGCTCGGCGGCACCGTCAGGACGCCCACCGGCGCCGCGGCCCAGCCCCGCGTCGAGATCGAGGACGCCAGCGGCTCGGCGAAGTCCGCCGCGATGGCCCAGGCCGCCATCGTCAACGGCGGCTCGTACTCCTACGTGCCCGGCGGCAAGGCGACCGGCGCCCAGAGCACCTCCACGGTCACCTACGCCGACGCCGCGCACCTGGCCGCCGCCAAGGACGTGGCCGCGACCCTGGGCCTGCCGGCCGGCAGTGTGAAGAAGGGCACGGTCCCGTCCAACGCCGACGTCCTGGTCGTCCTCGGCAAGGACTACAAGCCGCAGACCAGCCAGTAGGACGAGCGGCAGCACCCGGCCGGCCCGGCGGCCCGGCCGCCGGCCCCGCGGCCGGCGGCGGCCGCCGCCACCCGCCCGCCGGATATCCGGTCGGGGACTGTCGGAGGGTCGTGAGACCCTGGAGGCCAACAGACCCCGACCGGAAAGCCGCATCCGTGACCGCCACCGACCGCTCCGTCGAGCTGACCCGCACCGCCGCCCAGGCGGCCGCCGACAAGCTCGCGCACGACGTCATCGCCTATGACGTCAGTGACGTCCTCTCCATCACCGACGCCTTCCTGGTGGCCTCGGCGCCCAACGACCGCCAGGTCAAGGCGATCGTGGACGCCATCGAGGAGACCCTGCTCAAGGAGCTGGACGCCAAGCCGGTGCGGCGCGAGGGGGAGCGGGACGGCCGCTGGGTGCTGCTGGACTACGTCGACATCGTGGTCCACGTGCAGCACTCCGAGGAGCGCGTGTTCTACGCGCTCGAACGGCTGTGGAAGGACTGCCCGGAGATCGCGCTGCCCGAGGACGCGGTCGCCACCCGCGGCAAGGGCGCCGCGCACGCCCAGGCGATGGCGGCCGAGGACGAGGGGGCCTGAGCTGAGCACCACGAAGCGGCGCGGCCGGCGGATCGTGCTGTGGAGGCACGGCCAGACCGCGTGGAATCTGGAGCAGCGCTTCCAGGGCGGCACCGACATCGAGCTGACCGCGGAGGGCGTGCTGCAGGCGCGCCGGGCCGCCCGGCTGCTGGCCGCGCTGCGTCCGGACATGATCATCTCCTCCACCCTGCGCCGGGCCGTGGACACCGCGGCCGAGCTGACGGCGGTCACCGGCCTGCCCGCCCTCCTGGACGACGGCCTGCGGGAGACCTACGCCGGCGCCTGGCAGGGCCTGACCCACACCGAGATCAACGAGCGCTTCGGCGAGGAGTACGCCGCGTGGAAGCGCGGCGAGCCGGTGCGCAGGGGCGGCGGCGAGCTGGAGACCGAGGTCGCCGACCGCGCCGCGCCCGTGGTGCAGGCGGCGGCCGACAAGCTGCCCGAGGACGGCGTGCTCGTCGTGGTCAGCCACGGCGGCACGATCCGCACCACCATCGGCCGGCTGATCGGTCTCGCCCCGGTCAGCTGGGAGTCGCTGGGCGGCCTGTCCAACTGCTGCTGGTCGGTGCTCGGCGAGGGCGTGCGCGGCTGGCGCCTCACCGAGCACAACGCGGGCACGCTCCCCGAGCCGGTCCTCGGCGACGACACCTAGGTCCGCCGTACGGAGCCGCGCAGCCCCGGCGGCCGCCGCCGCGGAGAACCGATTTCGTTTCCGGTCCACGCACCGGCTATGCTTCTTCCCGTCGCCCGGAAACGGGCCGGCGCGGGGCTGTAGCTCAGTTGGTAGAGCGCTTGCATGGCATGCAAGAGGTCCGGGGTTCAATTCCCCGTAGCTCCACACTTCGCGCGTTCACGGCGTCACCCTCGAAGGGTGGCGCCGTCGCCGTTTCCGGGCCCTCCGTCGCCCCGCCCCCTCCCGCCGCCATTGAGCCTCCGGCGTCCTTCCGCCGGCGTGATCCCCCTCGCGGTCCCCGTGTGATCCATCGTGGCCACTTTCCGGCATGGCCCGGCGCTTCGCCGGTGGCAGGCCGCGGCGGCGGTGGCGATCGTGGTGGTCATGACCGTTTCTGCAACCGGGCAGCCCGGAACCGGGCGAGCCGCCTCCGGGCGAGCCCCGACCGGACGACCCGCACCGGGACAAGGCGCCGCCGCACCGCGGCGGGCGCCGTCCCCCCGCCGTCACCGCTTCGGCTTCTGGGCCGCGATCTGGGTGTTCCTCGCCGTGCTCGCGTTCTCCACCGCGCCGAGCCCGCTGTACGTGCTCTACGCGCGGCGGGACCACTTCTCCTCGCTGATGGTCACGATCGTGTTCGCCGCCTACGCGGTCGGCGTGGTCGCGAGCCTGTTCTTCGTCAGCCACCTCTCCGACGTCCACGGCCGTCGCGTCCACCTGCTCGCCGCCGTGTGCCTGTCGGGCGCCAGCGCGGCGGTGTTCGTCCTCTGGCCCAGCCTGCCGGGGCTGTTCGTGGCGCGCGTCCTGACCGGGGTCGCCGTGGGCCTCACCGTCTCCACGGCCACCGCCTACCTCAACGAGCTGTACCACGGGCACCGCACCGGGACCGGCGCCACCCGGCGGCCGCAACTTGCCGCCGCCGGCGCCAACTTCGGCGGGCTCGGCCTCGGGGCGCTGTCCGCGGGGCTGCTCGCCCAGTACGGGCCGCACCCGCTCGTCCTGCCCTACCTGGTGCTCCTCGCCGCGCTGGTGGTCGGGGCGGTCGCGCTGATCGCCTCACCCGAGACCCGCCACCGGTCGCGCCCCCTGCCGGCGTACCGGCCCCAGCGGGTCTCTGTCCCGCACCACGCGCGGCCGCAGTTCTTCGGGGTGCTGGTCGAGGTGTTCGCGGCCTACGCGGGAGTCGCGGTGTTCCTCAGCCTGGCGGGCACGTTCCTGGCCACCGTGATCGGCAACACCTCCCTGGCGATGGCCGGTCTCGCGGTCTTCGTCGCCTGCACCGTCGGCATCGCGGCCCTCGTCGTCACCAGCGCCTGGCCCGTGCGGCGGCTCCTCGTCGCCGGCCTCCCGATCGACCTCGCCGGGCTGGCGCTGATCGTCGTCGCGGCCTGGCTGCCCACCCCCAGCCTCGGCCTGTTCCTGGCCGGCGGCGGCATCAACGGCGCCGGAGCCGCCCTGCTCTACAAGGGCACCCTCGGCAGCGTCGTGGCCATCTCGCCTCCCGACAAGCTCGGCGAGAGCCTGTCGGGGTTCTTCATCGCCGGCTACGCCGGGCTCTCGCTGCCGGCCGTGGGCGGCGGCATCGCACTCCAGTACCTGTCCCCCCGCGCGACGCTGCTGGTCTTCGCAATCGCGGCAGGCGTGGGCACCGCCGTCTCCTCCTGGCTGGTCCTGCGCACCCGCCGGCCGTCACCGCCGACCGGGTGACGGCGCGTCAGGCCGCGCGTCAGGCCGTGCGTCAGGCCGTGCGTCAGGCCGTGCGTCAGGCCGTGCGGCGAGACGGGGTGCGCCGGGCGCCCTCCGCCAGGACCTCGGAGAGCGGGCGGCCGTGCACCGGGCAGCCCACCACGGGGTCGTCGATGTCCCGCAGCCGCTGCATGCGCAGGCGGTCCTCCTCGGCGACCGGCGTGTAGACGACGATGCGGTGCTCGGCCATGCCGTCGATGCTCAGCGACGTCGAGGTCAGCTCGATCGTGCCGACCGTCTGGTGGCGGAAGATCTTCACCCGGCGGCCCGGCGCGGCCACGTCCGCGCGCGCCCACAGCTGGGCGAAGTGCGGGCTCTCCTTGAGCAGCAGCGCGATGAACGACTCCCAGGCCGGCTCGCCGACGTGCCGCCCGTAGGAGCGGCGCAGCTGGGCCACCATCCACGGCACCTCCTCGCTGCTGTTGACGATGGTCGAGCAGCAGTCGGGGACGGTGAACAGCTTGTAGATGATGTTGCGCTCCCAGCGCTCCACCATCGACGCCATCGGCCACAGCGTCCGGTACGCGACGTTCGAGGCCCGGACGTCGTAGCGCGCGTTGAGGACCACCGCGGGCAGCGGGCAGAGGGTGTCCAGCACGCCCTGCACCTCCTCGCCGACCGCCTCGACGTCGGAGACCGGCTCGGGCACGAAGGGGATGCCGGCCAGCCGGTAGAGGTGCTCGCGCTCGGTGATGTCGAGCTGGAGCACCCGGGCGACCGCGTCGAGCACCTGCACGCTGGCGTTGATCGGGCGGCCCTGCTCCAGCCACGTGTACCAGGTCACGCCCACCCCGGCGAGCTGCGCGACCTCCTCGCGGCGCAGGCCGGGCGTGCGGCGGCGCAGCCCCGGCGGCATGCCGACGTCCTCCGGCGTGATCCGGGCCCGGCGGCTGCGCAGGAAGGCCGCGAGCTCGGTACGGCGCGCCTGCTGCGCACCGCCGCGGGAGCGGGCCTTCTGCTGCACTGCCATGGCCCCATCCTCACCCGCGGGCCCCGCGCCTGCCAGGTGCTGGCAGTACCAGGATCACCGGGCTCTCGTTACCGGTACCGCGCGCGACCCACGCTCGGAGCATGACCGATCCGTCCCGCACGCCCGCGTCACCACCCGCCTCCACTCCCGCCTCCACCC
>JAJSZB010000172.1:0-24923 GCA_050613715.1 Streptomyces sp. IBSBF 3018 | reverse complement strand
GGGTAGGGGAGGAGGTCGGGGCGCTTGGGCGGGCGGCCGTCGCCGGAGGAGCGGCCGGTGAGGCGGCGGCCGATCCACGGCAGCAGGTGCCGCCGGGTGAAGCTGAGGTCCGCGGCCCGCCGGGCGGACCAGCCGGGCCGTGCGGCGGGCGGCAGCACACGCCGCCAGTCGCTCTCCGCGGGCAGCCCGAGCGCCTGCCACACCGCCTCCGCGACCCGCTCGTGCCCCTCGGCGGTCAGATGCAGCCGGTCGACGTCCCACATCCGCGGGTCGCGCAGCGCCTGCGCGCCGTAGAGGTCCACGACGACCGCGCCGTGCCGCGCGGCGAGCCCGTCGACGAAGTCGAACAGCTCCTCCATCCGCGGCGTGAAGCGGGTGGCCACGGGGCCGCGGCGGATCGGGCTGCGCATCAGCACCAGCTGCCCGCAGGACGGGGCCAGGCGCTCGACCGAGCGCTCCAGCAGCGCGCACACCGCGGCCACGTCGCACTTGGGCCGGATCACGTCGTTGAGCCCGCCGACCAGCGTCACCAGGTCCGCGCCCATCGCCGCGGCCGCGTCCACCTGGTCGTCGGCGATCTGCCGGATGAGCTTGCCGCGCACGGCGAGGTTCGCGTACCGGAAGTCCGGGTCGAGCGCGGCCAGCCGGGCCGCGAGCAGGTCCGCCCAGCCCCGGTAGCCGCCGTCGGGCAGCAGGTCGGACATCCCCTCGGTGAAGGAGTCGCCGACCGCGACGAAGCTTCGGTACGCGGCGGGACGGGCGACGGCGGCGGCGTCCGCACCGGTGTCGGGGCCCGCGCCGGTCGCGGCGTCCACGCCGGGGGAGGTGTCCGCGCCGGTGGCGGTCCCGGCCGCGGCCTCGCTCGCGGCGGTGCTCGCCGTGCCGGTCGCGGTGTCGGTCGCGCCGCCCGCGGTCCCGGCGTCGTCGGAGTGGGTGGCTGGCGTCTGCATGGCGCCGTGATCCTATGCGACCGCTCGGTCGGCACCGAATCCGGTCCGCGGTCCGGTCCGGCACGCGGTTCCGTACGGGGTCCGGCACTCGGTCCGGCCCCCGTTCGGCACACGGTCCGTCACCCGGTCCGGTCCGCCGTCCGGCGCCCGCCTCGGCACGAACCCGGCCCCGTACCGCAGGCGCCGCCTCAGGCGCGCCCGCGTCCCACCAGCTCCTTCAGCACGTCCTCCATCGTGACCAGGCCCATCCCGCGGCCCTCGTCGTCCACCACCGCGGCCAGGTGCGCACGGCCCGCCCTCATCGCGGTCAGCACGTCGTCCAGCGGCGCCGCCGCGCCGACCCTGGTGATCGGCCGCAGCGCGGAACGGGGGAAGGGCGCGTCCCGAGGCTCCGCGTCCAGCGCGTCCTTGACGTGCAGATAGCCGAGCACCCGCCCGTCGCCGTCGGCCACCGGGAAGCGGGAGAAGCCCGAGCGCGCGCCCAGCGCCTCCAGGCCCTCCGGCGTGATGCCCAGCGGCGCCCTGACCACCCGCTCGGGCGGCAGCACGATCCCGCCGACCGGTCGCCTGCCCAGCTCCAGGGCGTCCCGCAGCCGCGCCGCCGCCCGCTGGTCGAGCAGTCCTGCCGCGCCCGCGTCCACCACCATCCGCGACAGCTCGTCGTCGGAGAACACCGACGCCACCTCGGTCCTCGGCTCCACCCGCAGCAGCCGCAGCCCGGCGTTGGCCAGCGCGTTCACGGCGAAGATCACCGGCCGCAGCGCCCGGGTCACCGCCACCAGCGGCGGGCCGAACAGCAGCGCGGCCCGTACCGGATCGGCCAGCGCGACGTTCTTCGGGACCATCTCGCCGCACAGCATGTGAAGGTATGTGGCCACCGCCAGCGCGATCACGAACGAGATCGGGTGCACCGCGCCGTGCGGCACGTGCGTGACGTGGAAGAGCGGCTCCAGCAGGTGCGCGATCGCGGGTTCGGCGACGATGCCGAGCACCAGCGTGCACGCGGTGATGCCGAGCTGCGCGCCGGCCAGCACCTGCACGAGGTGTTCGAGGCCCCACAGCACACTGCGCGCCCGGCGCTCACCGGCCTCGGCCCGCGGCTCGACCTGCTCGCGCCGCACCGAGATCAGCCCGAACTCGGCGCCGACGAACCCCGCGTTCAGGACCAGCGTCAGCGCGCCGACCAGCAGCTGCACGAACGTCATCGCGCATCACCCGCCCCCGCGCCTGGAGCGGCGTCCTCCTCCGGCGGGCGCGGCGGCGACAGCAGCCGGGCCCTGGCCGCGCGGTGGCCGGCCGCCTCGGTGACCTCGATCCGCCAGCCGTCCAGCTCCACCACGTCGCCCCGCTCCGGGATGCGGCCCAGGCGCTGCGCGACCAGGCCGGCCAGCGTCTCGTACGGGCCCTCGGGCACGTGCAGGCCGACCCGCTCCAGCTGGTCCTCGGTACGGGTCGCGCCGTCCGCGTCGTAGATCCGCCGGCCCTGCCCGTCCTCGCGCAGGAACAGCAGGTCGGGCAGCTCCTGCGGGTCGTGCTCGTCGCGGACCTCGCCGACCACCTCCTCGACGATGTCCTCCAGCGTGATCACGCCCGCCGTGCCGCCGTACTCGTCGATCACCACCGCCATGGTCCTGCGCCCGGACAGCTGCTCCATCACCCGGTCCACCGGCAGCGACTCCGGCACCAGCAGCGGCTCGCGCAGCAGCCCGGTGACCGGCAGCCGGGGCCGGTCGGCGGCCGGCACCGCGAGCACGTCCTTCACATGGACCGTGCCGATCACCGCGTCGAGGCTGCCGCGGTAGACCGGGAAGCGGGACAGGCCGGTGGCGCGGGTCGCGTTCGCCACGTCCTCCGCGGTCGCGTGCGCCTCCAGCGCGGTGACCTGGACGCGCGGCGTCATGACGTTCTGCGCGGTCAGGCCGCCGAGGCCGAGGGTGCGCACGAACAGCTCCGCGGTGTCCGCCTCCAGCGCGCCCTGCCTCGCCGAGTGCCGGGCGAGCGCCGCCAGCTCCTGCGGGCCGCGCGCGGTCGCCAGCTCCTCGGCAGGCTCCATGCCGAACCGCCGCAGCACCCGGTTGGCGGTGTTGTCGAGGTGGCGGATCAGCGGTCCGAAGGCCGCGGTGAACACGCGCTGCGGCGGCGCGACCGCCCGCGCCACCGGCAGCGGGCGCGAGATCGCCCAGTTCTTCGGCACCAGCTCGCCGATCACCATCAGCGCCACCGTCGACACCGCCGTGCCCAGGACGAGCGCGAGCGAGGACGCGGAGCCCTCCGGAAGGCCGGCGGCCCGCAGCGGACCGCGCAGCAGCCCGGCGATGGAGGACTTGGCGAGCATGCCGATGACCAGCCCGGTCGCGGTGATGCCCAGCTGGGCCCCCGACAGCTGCAGGGTCAGCGTCCGCACCGCGCCGAGCGCCGCGGCGGCGCCCGGCTCACCGCGCTCCGCGGACCGCTCCAGCGCGGACCGCTCCACCGTGGTCAGCGAGAACTCCGCCGCGACGAAGACGCCGCAGGCGAAGGTGAGCAGCAGGGCCGGCACCAGCAGAAGCGCTTCGGTCATGGAACACCTCGGTCCCATGATCGACCACCGGGCCCCGGCCCGCACGGCCGTGCACCCGACCGGGGCCGCCCCGCGGGACGCGCGCCCTTGCCGCTACTAGCACCAGGGCGCTAGCGTGGACGTATGGCGAAGACCCAGTTGAACGTGCGGGTGGACGAAGCCACCGCGGAGACGGCGCGCGAGCGCGCCTCCCAGCGCGGCATCAGCGTGAACCGCTACATCGAGGAACTCGTCCGCCGGGACGAGGGCGAGAACGGCCGGGCGTTCGTCCAGGCCGCCGCCGACTTCATGAAGCAGTACGAGGCGGTCTTCGCCGAGGAGTTCGACACCCGCGACGCGGCGGTTCCCGCGGTCCCCGACGATCCCGCCGTGCTCGGGGGTACCGTTCCCGGTGCCCACGGGTCCGATGACGGCGCCCACGACGGACGCCGCGCCGAAGGCTCCGCCCGTTGACGCTGCGGATCGACCTCGCCTGGCTGCTCATGGTCGCCGAGCACAACACACCCGGCGACCCGCAGGTCACCGACTGGGGCGCGCTGGTCGCCGCCGTCAGCAGGCACCGCGCGGAGATCTTCGGCCGGCCCGTCTACGAGGACGCGCACAGCCGCGCCGCCTCGCTGCTCCAGCTGCTGCTGCACGTCCCCGCGCTGGAGCGGTCGAACGCGCTGTTCGCCACCGCCGTCGCGTACGCCTATCTGGTGGCCTGCGGACTGAAGGTCACCACCAGCCCGGACCGGGTCCGCGAGCTGGCACGCATGGTCAAGGACGGCTCGGCCGGCGTGGACCGCATCGCGGCGGAGCTGCGGCAGTGGACCGGGTGAGGCGGCGGCCCGCACCCCGCGGATCGCGCGCCCGTTCCGCGCCGCGCGCCGTCGAGGCGTGGGCGGGCGAGGTGTGGCCGTCGAGGCGTGGGCGGTCCCTCACGCGTAGAACTGTGTGAACGCCTGCGCGTCCCAGGTGCCGCCGAGCTGCGGCGCCAGCCACTGGGGCGCCTCGGCCCTGAACGCCGCCGGCTCCTTGCCCGACACGCCGCGCGGCAGCGCGCCCAGCAGCGGCGCGTCGGCGACCCGCGGCAGATCGGTGACGTTGCAGCGCTCGGCGAGGTCGGGATCGCCCGGCCAGCTGCCGATCACCACGCCGAGGCAGGTGAGCTTACGCGCCTTGAGCGCCTCCACGGTGAGTGCCGTGGCGTTGAGCGTGCCCAGGCCCGAGGGCGCCACCAGCAGCACGCCGGCGCCCATCAGCGCGGCGACGTCCGCGAGCGTGGAGCCCTCCTCGTCGTAGCGCACCAGCAGGCCGCCCGCGCCCTCGACGAGCACCACGTCGTGCACGGCCGAGAGCTTTGCCGCGGCCTCGGCGACGTCGTTCGGCGTGATCGGCGGCAGGCCCGAGCGGCGCGCGGCGGTGGCCGGGGCCAACGGCTCGGGGTAGCGGGCGAGTTCGGCGGCGGTCACCGGGCCGGCCAGCCGCGCGACCTCGGCGGCGTCGCCCGGCTCGCCCTCCGCGACGCCCGTCTGCGCGGGCTTGAGCACCGCGACGCTCAGGCCCTGGGCCAGCGAGGCCGCGGCCACCGCGGCGGTGGTCATGGTCTTTCCGACCTCTGTCCCGGTTCCGGTGACGACCACGATGGCCATTGTCTGCTCCGTTCCTTGTAGGGGTGTGTCGTTGTAGAGGTGTGCCGTTCGGGGCGGTGGGTCAGGTCGGCGCCGGACCTTCTGCCGGTCGTGGCCGGTCGCGCAGCTCCCCGCGCTCCTTTCGCCGGCCGGGGTGCGGGGTTGCCGCCCCCCGAGGAGTCAGCCTGCTCCTGCCGCCGCGAGGACCGCTCGGCAGATCGCGGCCAGGTCGGCGTCGTCGGTGACGTAAGGGGGCATCGTGTAGACGAGGTCGCGGAAGGGTCGGAGCCAGACTCCCGCGCGGACGGCGGCGCGGGTGGCGGCGGGGATGTCGACCTCGTGGTCGAGCTGGACCACGCCGATCGCGCCGAGGACGCGGACGTCGCGGACGCCGGGAAGCGCGGACGCGGCGGAAAGGCCCTCGCGCAGGCCCGCCTCCAGCCGCTTGACCTCGCCCTCCCAGTCCTGGTCGAGCAGCAGGTCGACCGAGGCGCACGCGACCGCCGCCGCGAGCGGATTGCCCATGAAGGTCGGCCCGTGCGCGAGCACCGGCACCTCGCCGCGCGAGATGCCCTCCGCCACCCGCGACGTGCACAGCGCCGCGGCCATCGTCAGATAACCGCCGGTCAGGGCCTTGCCCACGCACATCACATCGGGCGCGACCCCGGCGTGCTCCGCGGCGAACAGCCGGCCGGTGCGGCCGAAACCGGTCGCGATCTCGTCGAACACCAGCAGCACGTCGTGCTCGTCGCACGCCTCCCGCAGCACCCGCAGATACGCGGGGGAGTGGAACGACATGCCACCCGCCCCCTGCACCACCGGCTCCACCACCACCGCGGCCAGCTCGTGCGCGTGACGGCCGATCAACTCACGCAGGTGCGCGGCGTACGCGGGGTCGGGCCCGGCGTCGAAACCCGGCGGGGGCGCGTCGGCGAAGACCTGCCGGGCCAGCACGCCCGACCACAGGTGGTGCATGCCGCCGTCCGGGTCGCACACCGACATCGGCTGCCAGGTGTCGCCGTGGTAGCCGCCGCGCCAGGTGAGCAGCCGGTGCTTCTCCGGCCGGCCCAGCGAACGCCAGTACTGCAGGCACATCTTGAGCGCGACCTCGACCGACACCGAGCCGGAGTCGGCGAGGAAGACGTGCCGCAGCGGCTCCGGGCTGATCTCGACCAGCCGTGCCGCGAGCCGTACCGCGGGCTCGTGGGTGAGGCCGCCGAACATCACATGGCTCATCCGGTCCAGCTGCTCGCGCGCCGCCCGGTCCAGCACCGGGTGCCGGTAGCCGTGGATCGCCGACCACCACGACGACATGCCGTCGACCAGCTCGGACCGTCCCCCGGCCGGCGTCGCGAGGCGCAGCCGCACGCCCGAGGCCGACTCCACGACGAGCGGCTCCTGGCGGCCCGGCATCGGACCGTAGGGGTGCCAGACGTGCTGCCGGTCCAGGTCCAGCAGCACGTCGGGCGCGAGCGGTTCAGGCATTGGGCGGCAGGTCCGTCCCCGCGCCGCGGCGGCGCACCGAGACCAGGTCCCTGCGCGCCGGCTCCTCGTGCCCGGCGCCGGCCGCCGATCCGAGGGCGGCGCCCGCCGCCGACTCGTGCCCGGCGCCCACCAGCGCCCCGTGGCCGCCGCAGCCGCCGCCCGCCTCCGCGTCGCAGCCGCCCGCACCCGCCTCGTGCGAGCCGCACGCACCCGCCTCGTGCGAGCCGCACACTCCCCGCGCCTCGGCCGCGCCCGCGCCGGCCTGCGCGCCGACCGCCGTGCCGGCCCGGTGCGCGGGCAGTGTCGTGGTGTCCGCGCCCTCCACCTCGAAGCCCGCGTCCGCGATCATGTCCAGGTCGGCCTGGCCGGCCTGGCCCTCGCTGGTCAGGTAGTCGCCGAGGAAGATGGAGTTGACCAGGTGCAGCGCCAGCGGCTGCATCGTGCGCAGGTGCACCTCGCGTCCGCCGGCGAGCCGCACCTCGACGTCGGGGCAGACGAAGCGGACCATCGCCAGGATGCGCAGGCAGCGCTGCGGGGTGAGGTTCCACTCCTTCGCCAGCGGCGTTCCCTCGAACGGGATCAGGAAGTTGACCGGCACCGAGTCCGGGTCCAGCGCGCGCAGCGAGAAGACCACGTCCACCAGGTCCTCGTCGCTCTCGCCCATGCCCGCGATCAGCCCCGAGCACGCCGACAGCCCGGCCGCGTGCGCCTGCCGCACCGTCTCGACGCGGTCGGCGTAGGTGTGCGTGGTGGTGATGTCGCCGTACGTCGCCTCGGAGGTGTTGAGGTTGTGGTTGTACGCGTCCGCGCCCGCGTCCTTCAGCCGCTCGGCCTGGCCGTCGCCGAGCAGGCCCAGACAGGCGCACACCTCGACGCCCTCGTTCTGGCCTTTGACCGCGGCGATGGTCTGCGCGACCCGGTCCACGTCCCGGTCGGTGGGCCCGCGCCCGCTGGCCACCAGGCACACCCGCTTGGCGCCGCCGGCGACGCCCGCCTTCGCCGCCGCCGCGGCCTCCTCGGGCTTCAGCCAGGTGTACTTGAGGATGTCCGCCGTCGAGCCCAGGCGCTGCGAGCAGTAGGAGCAGTCCTCGGGGCACAGCCCCGACTTGAGGTTCACCAGGTAGTTGAGCTTCACCCGGCGCCCGAACCACTTGCGCCGCACCCTGCCGGCCGCGGACACCACGTCGAGCAGGTCGTCGTCGGAGGTCGCCAGGACGGCAAGCGCCTCGTCCCGGGTGGGCAGCTCGCGTCGCAGCCCCTTGTCCACGAGAGTGGTCAGCAGATCCATAGGGGCGATCCTCGCCTACCGGGCCGCCGCGGGCCAATGCCGGATGGCACAACACGCGTGGCGCGCGGTGTGTGCATCACCACACCGTGTGCATGTGTAAGGGCCAGTACGTTGCTGCTGTACGGCTGCGTCGACGAGCGAACCGAGGACCCACGTGACCAGTGCGCAGCGCAACGCCGCTGACTCCGCTGACTCCGCTGACTCCGCTGACTCCGCTGACCCCGTCGGCCCGGCCGGCCCCGCCGCGCCGGCGGACCCCGGTGCTTCGGCGGAACCCGCCGTCCCGGCCGGCCCGTTCGCGCCGGCCGGCCCCGCCGATGTCCCCGCGCCCGCCGGACCCTTCGCCTGGCTGGCCGGCCAGGACGCCGCCCGGCGCGCGGCCGGCCTGCGCCGGACGCTGCGCCCGCGCCCCGCCGACTCACCGCTGGTGGACCTGGCCGGCAACGACTACCTGGGCCTGAGCCGGCACCCCGAGGTCACCCGCGGCGGCGCCGACGCCTGCCTGCGCTGGGGCGCGGGGGCGACCGGCTCCCGGCTGGTCACCGGCAGCACCGAGCTGCACGCGGAACTGGAGGCGGAGCTGGCCGACTTCACCGGCTTCGAGGCCGCGCTCGTCCTGGCCTCCGGCTACGCCGCGAACCTCGCCGCGGTCACCGCGCTCACCGGGCCCGGCACGCTGGTGGTCTCCGACGCCTTCAACCACGCCTCGCTGATCGACGGCTGCCGGCTGTCCCGGGCCGCCGTCGAGGTCGTCGCGCACGCCGACCCGGAGGCCGTGCGCAAGGCGCTGGACGCCCACGGCGGCGGCCCCGCGGTGGTGGCCGGCGAGTCGGTGTTCTCGGTGGACGGCGACGCCGCGCCGCTGGCCGGGCTCGCCGCCGCCTGCCGCGACCACGGCGCCGCGCTGCTGGTGGACGACGCGCACGGGCTCGGCGTGGTCGGCGACGGCGGCCGGGGCGCGCTGCGGGCCGCGGGCCTGGCCGGCGCGCCCGACGTGGTGGCGACCGCCACCCTGTCCAAGGCGCTGGGCGCGCAGGGCGGCGTGGTGCTCGGCCCCGCGGCCGTCATCGAGCACCTGGTGAACACCGCCCGCACCTTCATCTTCGACACCGGACTCGCCCCCGCGGCCGCCGGCGCCGCCCTCGCGGCGCTGCGGCTGCTGCGCCGCGAGCCGGAACGCGCCGAGCGGGCCCGGGAGACGGCCCGCTCCTTCCACCGCGCTCTGACCGCGGCGGGCCTGGACGCGACCGCGCCCGACGCCTGCGTGGTGTCGGTGCGGGCGCCCTCGCCGGAGAGCGCGGTGGGCTGGGCGGCGGACTGCCGCGCGGACGGCCTCGCGGTCGGCTGCTTCCGGCCGCCGTCCGTGCCCGACGGGATCTCGCGGCTGCGGCTGACCGCCACCTGCGAGCTGACGCGGGCCCAGGTGGCCGCCGCCGTCGAGGTGATCGTGCGCAGGGCGCCCGCGGGCGCGCGGTGAGCGCGGGGGCCGCTACGGGCGCGCGGTGAGCGCCGCGCCGTCCCGGCCGCAGACGGCCCGCACGAACGACGTCCACGCGTCGGGGGAGAAGCCCAGCACCGGGCCGAGCGGGTCCTTGGAGTCGCGCACCACGAGCCGCCCCGGGTCCAGTGGCGCCGTCTCCACGCAGTTGTTGGCGGCCGTGCTGTAACTGCTGCGCCGCCACACGGCCGTGGGCAGCGCGGCGCCGGTGAGCGCGGTACCCGTGAGCGCCGTGCCGGCGGGGTCCGTCCCCGCGGGCTCCGCCCCCGAAGCGATCGGGACGGAAAGGGAACGGGACGTCGACGCCATGAAAACCTCCAACTATGCGCAGCGCGCGGCGGGCAGCTCCTTACGGATGGCCGTGATCATAGCCGTCGATTCCTCGCGCGGAAGGGCCCGGGCACTCAATCTGGTGAAGGCCGCGGCGTACGCGGCGACGTCTTCTTTCCGATCCACGTAGAGACTGCTGGTCAAATGGTCGACAACGACCACATCGAGATCGGCGGTGCGCGGAAAGGAGAACATGACGAAAGAATTCGTCACCCCCATGTGGCCGCCGGCGGAGAACGGCAGCACCTGCAGCCGCACATGCGGGAGTTCGGCCACCTCCAGGAGGTGGCGCAGCTGGCCGTCCATCACCTCCCGGCCGCCGACGCCGCGCCGCAGCACCGCCTCGTCCAGCACCGCCCACAGCTCCAGCGGCGGGTCCTGCCGCAGCACCGCCTGCCGCGCGGTGCGCACCTCCACCAGCGAGTCCACCGCGCGGCGGTCCAGGTGCGGCATCACGTCGCGGGTGAGCGCGCGGGCGTAGCGCGGGGTCTGCAGCAGCCCGGGGACCACGCTGTTCTCCAGCGACCTGGCCTGTACCGCGCCGGTCTCCAGACTGATGAAGTCCCGGTACTCCACGGGCAGTACGTCCCGGAAGTCGTGCCACCAGCCGCGGCTGCTGCCACGGCCGGCGAGGGTGGCGAGCAGGTCGCGCAGCGCCCGGTCGCGCACTCCGTACACGTCGAGCAGCAGCATCACGTCCTCCGCGGTGGCGGTGCTGCGGCCGGTCTCGATACGGCTCACCTTGGACTGGTGCCAGCCGGCCCGCCGCGCGGCCTGGCCGCTGGTCAGCCCGGCCAGATCGCGCAGTCTGCGCAGCTCCTCGCCGAGTCTGCGCCGCCGTACGGCGGGGACTCGTTCCATGCTGATTCGCCCCTCCTGCGGTTCTCCGGGTGGTGCCGCCGCGATACGCCATTGTGCCGACCGAATGCGTATCCACGTAGCAGAGTTCACTGATTTGAGGGACAGATATATGCATTGCTCGGTGAACAGTCCGTAATGGCGGCACGATGGAGGCACTCCGGTGCGAACCGCCCGCTCGCAGACGTGTCCGCGGTGCGCCTCACGGGTGCTCGCGCCGGTCCGGTCACGGCGGGAAAGGGAACAGCGTCGCCATGGCAGATCTCCAGGAAGCCTCCATCACCCTGCCGAGCGATCCCGCCTCGGTGACGACGGCCCGCCGTCATGTGTGCGACCTGCTGGTGACGTGGGGGCTGCCGCCGGACTCGCCGGCGGTCGACTCGGTCCGGCTGATCGTGTCGGAGCTGGCCACCAACGCGGTGCTGCACACCTCGGGGATGTCGCCGACCTTCACCGTGGACGTGCGTCTCGAGCGCTCCGAGGAGCTGTACATCGGCGTCACGGACAGTCACCCCCGCCGGCCGCAGCGACTGCCGGCCGCGGTCCGCCAGGACAACGGGCGCGGCATGGTGATCGTCCGTCACCTCACCCGCGAGTCCGGCGGCCGGCTGGAGGTCACGCCCACCGAGGACGGCGGCAAGACGGTGTGGATCATGATCCCGTGGGCGGTTCCGGTGCTCTGAGCGGTCGCGGTGCCCTGAGCGGTTCCGCCGCGGCCCGGGTCGCCGCACGTGTCAGCCGACGCGGCCGTACCAGACGCTCCTGGTCCAGATCTTCTCCAGCCGCACCCGCGCCCCGGTCTTCGGCGCGTGCCAGATGCGGCCGCTGCCCGCGTAGATGCCGACGTGGTAGACGGACGAGCCGGACGAGCCGCTGTGGAAGAACACCAGGTCGCCGACCCTGCGGGAGCCCGAGGTGATGTGCCGGGTGCTGTTGTACTGGGCTGCCGCGGTGCGCGGCAGCTTCCGGCCGGCCCGCTTGTACGAGTAGAGCGTCAGCCCCGAGCAGTCGAAGCGGGACGGCCCGGTCGCGCCCCACTGGTAGGGCGAGCCCCTCTTCGAGGCCGCGACGTTCAGCGCCTTGGCGGCGAGGGTGGCGGCCTGCGCGGGCTGGGCGCCGCCGGGGAGCAGCGAGGGGACGGCCACGGCCGCCGCGGTGAGCATCGACGCCGCCCCCATCCGGGACAGCCTGGTGCGCGCGGAGCGGACGGGCCCCGGGGACGGCGCGGCGGATGAGCGGTGGAGCGCGGACATGCGCAACCCTTCGTCGTCAGCCTGCGAAGGATGACCTGTCGGGTTCGAGCAGGCGAAGATGCCCGGCCGCGCACGGCGGCTTCACCCCAAGGGGCGGGTCGGACGGCAGGACGCCGTCCGGACCCCGCCCCGTCGTGCTGGGTCCTCCGCTCCCGCCGTTGCAC
The DNA here is from genome assembly GCA_050613715.1 of Streptomyces sp. IBSBF 3018. GTDB lineage: Bacteria > Actinomycetota > Actinomycetes > Streptomycetales > Streptomycetaceae > Actinacidiphila. The sequence continues at coordinate 12,924 of JAJSZB010000172.1, read as the reverse complement.
TCGTGTCGACCGGTCATCCGCGCGGCGGCGGGACTGGGCGTCCGCGCGGACCGCCCCGCCACGGCGGCGGGGGCTTGTCGTCACCACGGATCGTTACGCACCGGACGGCCCGATGCGGCGCTGAAAACGCGCCGTGTGAGCCTCGTCACCTTTCACCTATCAGGATGAACGCGCCCCTCCGCGCGCTCCCCGAGCGGCACAGGCACCGCCCTGACCAGGAGAGAAACCCGGCCGGGTGGCTAGGTCCAGGCGACACGCGCAAATCCGGGCCGAATTGCGGACGGTGTTTTCATACGCCCAACGGAATGAGCAACTCGCGCCGCGTGTCGGGCGTGTCGGCTGCTCAGCGTGACGCACGCCCGGCGCCGCACGTCTGCTGAAGGGGTTTCAGCCGGAGGCGGCTCAGCCCTCCTGCGGTCCCGTGGGCGCCGCCGGCGCCACCGCGACGCGCCCGGACCGCCGTTCACCGTCCAGCACCCTCAGCGCCCGCCCCAGCGTGGCCGGGTGCATCTCGGTCTCGCCGCGCATGTGCATGACGGTCAGCGCCTCCTTGAGTGCCACCGCCCGCCCGACCAGGGCCTGGGCGGCCCGCAGCGCCGCGTATGTGTCGGTCGTCCGTGAGGGGTTGATGCGGCCGAGCATGTCGACGATTTCCAGGTAGCAGTCGACGACCTCGCCCTCCGACCTGGTCAGGGCGGGCAGCGGGGGCGGCTCAGCGGTCATCGGGGCTCACCGCAGGCCGTACGGTGCGGTGTTGCCCTTGCGGCTGGTGGTCAGCCGGTCCACCAGGCCGTATTCCACGGCCGCTTCGGCGTCGAAGAGCTTGTCCCGTTCGATGTCGGTCCTGATCCGCTCCACGTCCTGGCCGGTGTGCCGGCTCAGCAGCGTCTCCAACTGCTCGCGGGTGCGCAGCATCTCGGCCGCCTGGATCTCCAGGTCCGAGGTGTCGCCCCGGACCGCCTCGGACAGCGAGGGCTGATGGATCAGCACCCGCGCGCCCGGCGTGATCATCCGCTTGCCCGCGGCCCCCGCGGCGAGCAGCACCGCCGCCGCCGACGCGGCCTGGCCGATGCACACCGTCGCCACGTCGCAGGTGACGAACTGCATCGTGTCGTAGATCGCGGTCATCGCCGAGAACGATCCGCCGGGGGAGTTCACATAGAGGTGGATGTCCTGCTCGGGGGCGGCGCTCTCCAGGTGGATGAGCTGCGCCATCACGTCGTTCGCCGAGGTGTCGTCGATCGGCGTGCCGAGGAAGACGATCCGCTCCTGCAGCAGCTTGGAGTACGGGTCCATGGTCCGCACGCCGTTGCTGCTGCGCTCGGTGAACTCGGGCAGGACGTAGCGGGCTGTCGGTCGGATCATCGCGCACACCTCCGTCTGATCAAAATGTACAGGACGTACATCTCGTTATGATGGGGAGCATGACCCATGACGTCCCGGTGACACAAGCGCGAGCCGAGCTCGCCGACCTCATCAACCGCGTCGTCTACGGCGGTGAGCAGGTGGTCCTGACCCGGCACGGCAAGCCCCTCGTCGCCCTGGTCTCGGCCGCTGACCTGCAACGACTGCGCGACCTCGACGCGGTCGACGAGGAGCAGGTGATCAGCACCGTCTCCACCGTCGGGAGCCGGCCGTCCGCCACGGGCGAACGCCGGCGGTTCGGCATCGCCGCCGAGCACCGGGGGCCGGGGGCCGGCGGCCGGCGCGGCGGCGGGGGGGGGCGGGGGCCGCCGCGCGCCCCCGNCCCCCCCCCCCCCCCCCCCCCCCCCCCCCCCCCCCCCCCCCCCCCCCCGCGGCGGCGCGGCGGGCGACTGACCGCCCGCGGCAACCGGCGACACATCACAGCGCGGATACGGCAGCACAGGGGAGAGCGGATGGGCACGGCCGCGCAGGCGGGCGGACCGGGGGAGCAGGGCAGGGCCGAGGAGTTCGAGGAGCTGAGACCGCTGCTGTTCTCGCTCTCCTACCGCATCCTCGGCAGCGTCGGCGAGGCCGAGGACGCGGTGCAGGAGACCTGGCTGCGGCACGCGTCCTCGCCGCACCGCCCCGAGTCGCCGCGGGCGTTCCTGTGCACCGTCGTGACCCGCATCTCCCTCGACGTGCTGCGCTCGGCGCGGGTCCGGCGGGAGAGCTACACCGGACCGTGGTTCCCCGAACCACTGCTCGCCGACCCCTACCAGGACCCCGAGCGCTCCGCCGAACTGGCCGACTCCCTGTCCACCGCGGCCCTGCTGCTGCTGGAGCGGCTCAGCCCGCTGGAGCGCGCGGTCTTCGTGCTGCGCGAGGTCTTCGACTTCGGCTTCCCCGAGGTCGCCGCCGCGGTCGGCCGCTCGCAGTCCGCCTGCCGCCAGCTCGCCGTGCGGGCCCGCCGCCACATGGCCGCCGGCCGGCCCCGCTTCGACGCCGACCGCAAGGAGCGCGAGGAACTCGCCGCGCGCTTCTTCGCCGCCCTCAGCGAGGGCGACGTCGAGGGCCTGCGCGACCTGCTCGCCGCCGACGTGACGCTGGACGGCGACGGCGGCGGGAAGGCCCCGCTGCTGTCCAACACGATCGTCGGCGACGCGAACGTGGCGCGCGTGCTCGCCGCCGCCTACCCCCGGCTGGCGCTGGTCGGCGCAACCGTCGAGCCCCGCGAGGTCAACGGCCAGCCGGGCGCGATCCTGCGCGACGCCGACGGCGGGATCATCCACGTGATGACCCTCGATCTGCTCGACGGCCGCGTCCGGGCGGTCCGCACCGTGGTCAACCCCGACAAGCTCCGCCACCTCGGCCCGGTCGGCGACGTGTGGGCATTCTCCCGCGCGCTGAAGGACACCCGCCGCGCCCGGCGCTGAAGGACACCCGCCGCGCCCGCCGCTGACCGGCTGTCACCCGTACGTGACGGCGAATCACCCGCGCGGCTCGTTCACCTTTCCCCCGCGCGGGAAAGGATGGGCACCTCGGCACTGTTGTCCTCCGCGGCTTCCGGACGCGGTTCTCCAGGGGGTGTTTCGCAGCGTGCGACGCACGATCGTGCTCGTCTCCAGCGGCGTCCTGCTCGCCGGCGCGCTCGCCACCGCGCCCGCGGCCGGCGCACGGACCGCGCCGCCGCCGCGGCAGGACACGGCAGGCGTCCCGCGGTCCGCGGGTGTCGCGCCGTCCGTGAGCGTCCCGGAGGCCGTCGGCGAGGTGATCGCCGCGAGGAACGCCGCGCACCGCGGTATCGACTGGGCCGCGTGCCCCGAGGGCTGGGGGCTCGCCGCGCCGGTGCAGTGCGGCCGGGTGACCGTGCCGGTCGACTACGCGCGGCCGTTCGGCGCGAGCATCGAGCTCGCCGTGGACCGCGCGCGCAGCACCGGGACGCCCGAGGAGCGCCAGGGCGCGCTGGTGTACAACCCCGGCGGCCCCGGCGGCTCCGGTCTGCGCTTCCCGGTGCGCAGCACCACCGGCGCCGCGCTGTGGACCAGGACCGCCAGGGCGTACGACTTCGTCGGCTTCGACCCGCGCGGCGTGGGCCACTCCGCGCCGATCTCCTGCCAGGACCCGCAGGAGTTCGCCCGGGCGCCCAAGGCCGACCCGGTGCCGGACGACGAGGCCGACAAGCAGGCGCATCGCCGCATCGCCCGCGCCTACGCGGAAGGCTGCCTGGCACGCACCGGCGCCGCCGTGCTCTCCCGGATGACCACCCCCGACATCGCCCGCGACCTCGACGTCGTCCGGGCCGCGCTCGGCGAGCGCCGGCTCACCTACCTCGGCGTCTCCTACGGCACCTACCTCGGCGCGGTCTACGCCGACCTCTTCCCCACCCACCTGCGCCGCATGATCGTGGACAGCGTCGTCGACCCGTCCCCGGACCGGATCTGGTACCGCGACAACCTGGACCAGGACATCGCGTTCGAGAGCCGCTGGACCGACTGGGAGAGCTGGCTCGCCCGCTACGACGGCGTCTACCATCTCGGCGCGACCGTCCCCGCCGTCCAGGCGAGGTGGCAGCGGCTGCGCGCGACGGCCAAGGCGCACCCGATCGGCGGCGTCGTCGGACCGGCCGAACTCCTCGGCTTCTTCCAGAACGCGCCCTACTACGACTCCGCGTGGGCCGCCGTCGCCCGGGTCTGGAGCCGCTACGAGTCCGGCGACACGCAGGCACTGGTGGCCGCCGCCGCCCCCGACCCGGCCGACACCGCGGGCGACGCCGACGCGGAGAACGCCGACGCCGTCTACACCGCGGTGGAGTGCGCCGACGCGCAGTGGCCCGCGGACTGGCGCACCTGGGACCGCGACAACACCGCGCTGAACGCCGGCCACCCGTTCCTGACCTGGTCCAACGCCTGGCTGAACCTGCCGTGCGCCACCTGGCCGGTGCCGCGGCGCACCCCCGTCGACGTCCGCAGCCACCCGGGCCTGCCGCCGGTGCTCATCGTGCAGAGCGCCCGCGACGCCGCGACCCCCTACCCCGGCGCGGTCGCCCTCCACGACAGGCTCGCCGGATCACGGCTGGTCACCGAGCGGGACGCCGGCTCGCACGGCGTCACCAACCTGGTCAACCCGTGCGTCAACGACCGCGTGGACGCCTACCTGCTGACCGGCGCGCTCGACGCGCACGACGTGGTCTGCGGCCCGCACGCCACCCCCGCGCCGACCGCGCCGTGACCTGCTGGGACGCCCGTCGGCGGGACACCGTCGGCGCCGCGCCGGGGCGCGGTCCGCCGCTCAGCCGGCGCGGGAGGCCAGCCAGGCGTCCTCGGCCGCGTAGTCGAACCAGTCGCCGCCCGTGTCGCTGAGCGCGGCGAGCTTGGGGAACAGGGTGCGCCACTCCTCGTGCGCCCGCGCCCGTACCAGCCGTTCCACCGTGTCCGGCAGGGCCTGCTGATACGTCGTCACCGCCCGGTAGCCCAGCTCCCGTTCCGCCGCCGCCATGTCGAGCACCATCGGGTACCGCAGCGCCCACGGGTGGTCGCCCACCGCGGGGGCCGGCGGCGGGCCGTCCACCAGCACCTGCTCCGAGCGCACGCCCAGCACCGCGTCGACCGCCGCGGCGATCTCGGCCGCGGTCGGCGCCGTCGGGTCGCCGGCGTTCAGCACCCGCGAGCCGGGCCTGCGCGCCGCCAGCCGCACCAGCTCGGCGATGTTCGCGACGTGCACGGGCTGGAAGCGGCTGCCACCGCCGTACGACAGCACCCGCACCGGGCGGCCGTCCAGCGCCCGCTTGACGAAGTACAGTTCACGCGGCAGCGGGCTGAACGGCCCGTGGATCGCGCCCGCCCGCAGCAGTGTCGTCGGCAACCGGTCACCCGCGGCCAGCAGTTCGCGCTCCAGCTCCACCTTGCGGGTGCCGTACGTGTCCGGACCCGGCGCGACCGTGCCGAGCGTCTCGGGCAGCGGCACCGGGTAGCGCGGCAGGGTCTCCGGATCGTCCTGGGTGTCGAAGCCGAAGCCCCGCTCGTCCACGTACACCGCGGCGCTGGAGACCACCACCGCCGACCCGATCCGGTCGGCGAGGGAGAGCAACTGGCGGGCGTGGCCCGCGTCGTAGGCCACGCAGTCCAGCAGCACGTCGCAGCCGTCGCCGAGCGCGGCGGACAGGGCCGCGCTGTCCGCGCGGTCCACCCGCACCGGGCGGACGCCGTCCGGCCAGTCCGGGTCGGTCCCGCCGCCGCGCGAGGCCGCCGTCACCGCCCACCCGTCCGCGGCGAGCGCACGCACCGCCCGCCGCCCGATCTGTCCTGAAGCGCCGATCACGAACGCGGTCCCTGTCATGCCGCCGACGCTATGCGCGGCGACGGCGCCGCGGCCAGGGAGGTTCGCCGAGCGCGGATTACGCCGAGGGCACAGCCCCCGGCCGCCGGCGCCCGTGCCCCACCCGGCGCGCCCGCCGGCGGCCGTCCGGCCCGGCCCGGCCCGCGCGGGCCGCCTTCTCAGCCCCTGCGCCCTCAGCCCTTGCGCCGCAGCCGCGCGACCGGGCCGGGCTGCGCCTGCTCGGCCTTCACGTCGCCGGCGTACCGGTCGACGTACTCCTGGCCCGACATGGCCATGATCTCGTACATGATCTCGTCGGTCACCGAGCGGACCGCGGCCCGCTGGTCGTCCATGCCGGAGAACCGGCTGAAGTCCAGCGGCCTGCCGAAGCGGATGGTGACCCGGCCGATGCGCGGCACCACGCGTCCCGGCGGCTGCAGCTCGAACGTGCCGACCATCGCGCACGGGACCACCGGCACCCCGGCCCGCAGCGCCATCACGGCCACGCCGGTCCTGCCCCGGTAGAGCCGGCCGTCGTGCGAGCGGGTGCCCTCGGGGTAGATGCCGAGCAGCTCGCCGCGGCGCAGCACGCCGAGCCCGGCCTCGATCGCCGACTGCGACGCCTTGCCGCCGGAGCGGTCCACCGGGATCTGGCCGACGGCGCGGAAGAAGGCCGCGGTCAGCCGTCCCTTCAGGCCCGGCCCGGTGAAGTACTCCGCCTTGGCCAGGAAGGTGATGCGGCGCGGCAGGATCGCCGGCATCAGGAAGTGGTCGGAGAACGACAGGTGGTTGCCCGCCACGATCGCCGCGCCGGACTCCGGGATGTTCTCCATGCCCTCGATGCGCGGCCGGAACAGCAGCCTGAGCAGCGGCCCGAGGAACACGTACTTGAGCAACCGGTAGAACACGGCGGCTGACTCCTCCTGCGGCGCGGCCCGGTCCCCGCGACCCGGGGCGTCACGGCAGAGTAGTGCCCCGCCGGACCCGGTGACCAGGGGCAGCGCCGGCCACCGCGTCAGTTGCGACGGCCACCGCGCCGGCCGCCCGGCCGAACCGGGCCGGGCGCCGCGTCAGCCGCGCCCGCCGCGGGCCTGGAGCGAGGCGAGGTACGCGTTGTACGCCACCAGCTCCGCGTCGCCGTCGCGGTCCGCCGCCCGGTCCTTGCGGCGGGCCTGCCGCTGCTCGGAGGTGTACCACTGGAAGAGCAGCGCCACCAGCACGATCACCGACGGCACCTCGCTGAACGCCCACGCGATGCCGCCCGCCGCGGTCTGGTCGGCCAGTGCGTCGATGCCGAGCGACGCGGGTGGGTTCTTGAACGTGGAGACCATCGGCTCGCTGGCCATCATCAGCGCGATGCCGAAGAACGCGTGGAACGGCATGCCGGCGAACAGCTCCAGCATCCGCATCACGTACCCCGGCCGGTGCGGACCGGGGTCGACGCCCATGATCGGCCAGAAGAAGACCAGCCCGACCGCGAGGAAGTGCACCATCATCGCGATGTGCCCGGCCCGGCTGCCCATCAGCGTGTCGAACAGCGGGGTGAAGTACAGCCCGTACAGGCTCGCGATGAACAGCGGGATGGTGAAGGCGGGGTGCGTCACCACCTGCAGATACCTGCTGTGCAGCACCTTGACCAGCAGCTCGCGCGGCCCGGTGCGGCCGCCGCCCGCGGCCGGCAGGGCGCGCAGTGTCAGCGTCACCGGGGCGCCCAGCAGCAGCAGGATCGGGGAGAGCATGCTGATGATCATGTGCTGGACCATGTGCACGCTGAACTGGACCATGCCGTAGTCGTTCAGCCGGGTGCACATCGTCACCGCGACGGTCAGCACCCCGGCGGTGAAGGCGATGGTGCGCCCGGGCGACCACCGGTCGCCGCGCCGCCGCAGCCGCAGCACCGCCCAGCCGTAGAGCACCAGCGCGAGCACACAGCCGACCAGGAAGAACGGGTCGCCGCCGGTGAACGCCAGCCCCCGTCCGAGGGTGAAGGGCGGCAGGTCCATGTGCATGCCGGGCATGCCGTGTCCGCCGTGTTCCATCTGCCGCTCCTTCACCAAACGTGCTCGAACCAGAGTAGGACCGCCGCCTCCCCGGTCCTGCGGCGGGGGCGGTCCCACGGCTCGCGCGACGCTCGGGCCGCGGCGACGGCGCCGCGTCCGTCAGAGCACGGCGCTCAGGTCACGGCGGTCAGGTCATGGCGCTCAGAGCACGCACTCGGCCTCGGTGTAGCGCTCGGCCGGCACGGTCTTGAGGTTCTCGACCGCCTCCGACAGCGGCACCAGCGTGATGTCGGTGCCGCGCAGCGCCGTCATCATGCCGAAGCGGCGGCCGTGCACCGCCTCGACCGCGTGCCAGCCGAAGCGGGTGGCGAGCACCCTGTCGTACGCGGTCGGGGTGCCGCCGCGCTGGACGTGGCCGAGAATCACCGGCCGGGCCTCCTTGCCCAGGCGCTCCTCCAACTCCACGGAGAGCTGGTTGGCGACGCCGGAGAAGCGCTCGTGGCCGTAGACGTCGGTCGCGCCGGAGGTGAAGTCCATCGTGCCCTCGCGCGGCTTGGCGCCCTCGGAGACCACGACGATCGCGAACTTCTTGCCCGCCTCGAAGCGCTTGCCGACCACCGACGTCAATTCCTCGATGTCGAAGGGGCGTTCCGGCACCACGATGGCGTGCGCGCCGGCCGCCATGCCCGAGTGCAGCGCGATCCAGCCGGTGTGCCGGCCCATGACCTCCACGATGAGCACCCGCTGGTGCGACTCAGCGGTGGTCTTCAGCCGGTCCAGCGCCTCGGTGGCGACGGTCACCGCGGTGTCGAAACCGAAGGTGACGTCGGTCGAGGCGATGTCGTTGTCGATCGTCTTGGGCACACCGACTATCGGCAGCCCGGCGTCCGACAGCAGCCGCGCCGCCTTGAGCGTGCCCTCGCCGCCGATCGGGATGATCGCGTCCAGGCCCAGGTCGGTGACATGCCCCCTGGCCTGCTCCACGCCGCCGCGCAGGTGCGCCGGCTGGACCCGGGAGGAGCCGAGGATGGTCCCGCCGCGGGCCAGGATGCCGCTCACCGCGTCGAGGTCCAGCTTGCGGTAGTCGCACTCGAGCAGGCCCTTCCACCCGTCGTGGAAGCCGATGACCTCGTCCCCGTGGTCCACGACGGCGCGGTGCACCACGGACCGGATGACGGCGTTGAGTCCGGGGCAGTCGCCGCCGCTGGTCAGCACACCAATACGCATTGCTCTCGCTACTCCTGCACCTCGACCGGGCGGCCGGACCCCGTCGTCCGGATGGAACCCGGCCAGCTTACCGAGCCCGCCTGCCACGCCTCCACGCCGACCGGACTGCGGACACCTGACGATTACCCGAACTCCAGGCTACGGGTACGCAGCGTCACCGGTGACCCGCGGCCCGATCGTCCGTCAGGTCCCGCGGCACCGGGCCGCGCGGAGGCCGGCGCGGGCCCGGCGGGACCGGCGGGGGTCAGGCCGGCTGCACCGCCGCCGCGATCCGCTCCGCGCGCAGCGCGTCGTACCACTGGTCGTCGACCGGAGGCAGCGCGTTGACGTCCAGCGCGAGCTTGATCAGCATGTCGGCGATGTGCGGGTTGCGGGCCATCACCGGGCCGTGCATGTACGTGCCGAAGACCGTGTCGTTGAACGCGCCCTCGGTGCCGTCCCCGGTCCCGTTGCCGCGGCCGACGCGCAGCCGGGCGAGCGGCCGGGCGGCGGGGCCGACGTGGGTGACGCCCTGGTGGTTCTCGAAGCCGGTCAGCGGCGGCAGGCCCAGCCGCGGGTCGATGTCGGCCAGCACGTCGCCCACGCAGCGCTCGCCCTCGCCGCGCACGCTCACCACGTCCAGCAGGCCGAGGCCCGGCTCCGGCCGGCCCAGGTCGTTGACGAACTCGTGGCCGAGGATCTGGTAGCCGGCGCAGACCGAGAAGACGATCGCCCCGTTGGCCACCGCCCGGCCCAACCCGCCGTCGCGGCGCAGCCGTTCGGCAGCGAGCCGCTGCGGCCGGTCCTCGCCGCCGCCGATCAGGTAGATGTCGCCGGAGGTCGGGATCTGCTGGTCGGAGCGGACGTCGACCCGCGAGACCGGCACCCGGCGCTGCAGCGCCCGCCGCTCCACCACCAGCGCGTTGCCCTGGTCGCCGTAGGTGCTCAGCAGGTCGGGGTAGACCCACACCAGGCGCAGGCTGGACTCACTCATGCGTGCTTCTCCTCGTGGCTTCCGCGGCTGTCCGGGCCGGTCGTGGGGCCGGGCCGCCCGGGTCGATCGGGCCGGCCCGGCGATCCGGGCCGGACGGGCCGGGTGCGGGTCAGTTGCCGACCTTGCGGCGCAGGTCCTGGAAGGCGGTGTAGTTGGCGATGGACTCGATCCGGCCGGGCGGCGCCGAGCGGACCGCCTCCTCCAGGCCGGCGCAGACCATGAACTGCAGGCCGGCCACCTCCAGCCGGACCGCCAGGTCCAGCTTGCGGTCGCCGATCACCAGGATCGGGTGCCCGGCCAGCCGGGTGTAGTCCACGTCCCACAGCCAGGAGGTGTCGGTGCCGTCCGCGCCGCGCGCGTTCACCGACAGCAGCACCGGCGCCGGCGGACCGTCGATCAGCGAGAACGTCTCCAGCCAGCCCGCCGGGTTCTTCGCCAGCAGCAGTCGCAGGTCGCGGCCCTGGTACGACACCACGTCGTACCGCCCGGCCACCGCCTGCACCTTGTACATCCGCTCCAGGGCGATCTTGGGCTCCACGCCGAAGGACGCCGCGACCGCCGCGGAGACCGCCGCGTTGGACTTGTTGGCGCGGCCGGGCAGCTGCAGGTGGATCGGCCAGGCGGCGCCGTACGGGTCCACGACGTGGTCGCCGGACAGCGCCCAGGTGGGGGTGGGGCGGCGGAAGCCGCACTCGGCGCAGAACCAGTCGTCGGACGGGCGCTGGAGCACACCGCCGCAGGAGGGGCAGGACCAGGCGTCGTCCTTCCACTCCTGGCCGGCCGCGACCCACACCACGGTCGGGCTGGAGGAGGCCGCCCAGACGATCAGCGGGTCGTCCGCGTTGGCGATGACGATGGCCTCGACGCCGGCCAGGCCCTCGCGCCACTTCTCGGCGAGCATGCGGGTCTCGGCGGCGCGGTCGAGCTGGTCGCGGGAGAGGTTGAGCAGGGCGATGGCCTTGGGCGCGACGTCGCGGGCGACGCCGGCGAGGTACTTCTCGTCCACCTCGATCACCCCGAAGCGGGCGTCCGAGCCGCCGGCCAGGGCCGAGGTGATGCCGGCCGGCATGTTGGCGCCCAGCGCGTTGGAGACCACCGGGCCGCCGGCGCGCAGGGCCTCGGCGATCAGCCGGGTGGTGGTCGTCTTGCCGTTGGTGGCCGACACCAGCACCACGTCGAGGTGCCGGGCGAGCCGGGCCAGCAGGTCGGGGTCGAACCTGAGGGCGATCTTGCCGCCGATCACCGATCCGCTTCCCTTGCCGGCCGCACGCGACACCGCCGCCGCGGCCTTGCCCGCCGTCACGGCCAGCTTGGCCCGCGGCGACAGCGGCTCCGAGTTGCCTGCCATCGTCCTACTTCCTCCTCGACTCCGACCGCGCGCCGCTGACCCGGCGGCGACCGGTTCTCCGCCCCCGCGGGCCGCCGGCGCGGCCGGGCAAGTGCCGGTCGTGCCCAGCCTATCGACTCCGGGCCCGCATCCCGCACCTCACCGCCCCGGTACCGCCCGGTACGTCCCGGTCCGCGCGCTCCGCCGCGCCGCAGCACCCGTCACCTCGCACCCCTTACGCTGTCGGCCATGCGACGCGGCACCATTCCCGGCAGCACCGGCACGGTCCACCGGGTGCGGCTGCTCGGCGACCCGGCGCTGCGCGCCGCCTGCCCGCCCGCGCGGGAGTTCGGCGCGCCGCTGGCCCGTCTGGTGGAGGACATGTTCGCCACCATGTACGCGGCCTCCGGCGTCGGCCTGGCCGCCAACCAGATCGGCGTACCGCTGCGGGTCCTGGTCTACGACTGCCCGGACGACGAGGACCGCCGCCACCTGGGCCATCTGGTCAATCCGCGGCTGGTGCACACCGGCGGCCCCGAGGTCACCGGCCCCGAGGGCTGCCTGTCGCTGCCGGGCCTGGAGTACGGCACCCGGCGGCCGGACGAGACGGTGCTGGAGGGCGTCGACCTGCTGGGCAACCCGGTCCGGGTCGAGGGCACCGGCTTCTTCGCCCGCTGCCTCCAGCACGAGTACGACCACCTGGAGGGCGGGCTCTACACCGACCGGCTGCGCGGCGTCCGGCGTGTCCGCGCCCTGCGGGCCGGCCGCCGGGTCTCCGGGGCGTCCGGCGCGTGAGAGGGGTCCTTGCCGGGGGCTCCGGCGCGTGAGACGCCCCCTGCGGGTCCTCCGGGAGCGTCGAGCAGTTCCTCGGCCCCTCAGAGGCCCCGGCTGCCGGCCATGTCGTCGGCCTGCGCGAGCATCCCCCACAGCAGTCCGGTCAGGCTGCGGACCAGCTGGTCGCGGGTGCACGGGCGTTCGCCCAGCCACCAGTCGCCGGCCGCGTACATCATGCCGACGATGCCGTGGCCCCAGATCCGGGCCTGCAGCCGGCTGTCCTCGCCGAGGTCGAGCCGCTCGGCGATGACGTCGCCGAGGTCCTCGCCCATCCGGCGCAGCAGCGGTACGGACTGCCGGCCCACGTCGAAGCCCTTCTCACCGTCGGCGGGCGGCGTCTCCGCGGGGTGCATCAGGAAGCGGTAGACCTGCGGCCGGGCCTCGATCGCGGACAGGTAGGCGTGCAGCGTCGCCTCGACCCGGTCGCGGCGGTCGCCGGGGGAGTCCAGCGCGGCGCGCAGGGTGGCCAGCAGCGCGTCGGTGTGCCGCTTGGCGAGCGCCCGGTACAGCCCGCTCTTGTCGCCGAAGTGCCGGTAGAGGATCGGCTTGGTGATGCCCGCCTCGGCGGCGATGGCGTTCATCGACGCCTCGGGGCCGTCCCGCAGCACCACACGGTCGGCGGCTTCGAGCAGTTCGCGGCGCCGCCGCTCGGTGGCGGTCCGCTGCTGCTCGCGCTGGCCGGTCTCCACCCGCGTCTCCCCTGATCGTCTCCGACACTCCCGTCACGGCCGTTCCGGTCCCCGTACCCCGTGGGCCGGGCCGTTCGCAGGCCGCCGACCCGCGCAACGTAACATCCCGCCGTGCCGGGGCCGTCGCCGCGGGGAGCGCCTGGGGTGCCTGGGGCC
>JAJSZB010000171.1:0-13758 GCA_050613715.1 Streptomyces sp. IBSBF 3018 | reverse complement strand
CCCGCCCTGCGCGGCTAGCCGCGCAGGGCGGGGGTGGCGGTGCGGCGGAGGTGGCGCAGGACTGCGAGGGCCGCGTTGTGGCCGCTCATGCCGTGCACGCCGGGGCCCGGCGGGGTCGCCGAGGAGCACAGGAAGACGCCGGGGCGCCGGGTGGCGTACGGGACCGCGGCCAGCCGCGGCCGCAGCACCGTCTGGAGCCCGGCGAACGCGCCGCACGCGATGTCGCCGCCGACGTAGTTGGCGTTGCGCGCGGCCAGCTCCGCCGGTCCGGCGACGGCCCGCGCCAGCACCAGGTCGCGGAAGCCGGGCGCGAACCGCTCGATCTGCCGCTCCACCGCGTCCGTCGCGTCGCCGTGCCAGCCGTGCGGCACATGCGCGTACGCCCAGAAGACGTGCTTGCCCGCGGGCGCCCGCGACGGGTCGACCACACTGGGCTGGGCGGTGATCAGGAACGGCGTCTGCGGCGGCCGTCCGGTCACCGCGCGGTTCAGCGCGTCGCCGATCTCGGTGTACGTGGGGCCGAGGTGCACGGTGCCGGCCCGGCGGGCCTGCGGCGCGGTCCACGGCACCGGGCCGTCCAGCGCGTAGTCGATCTTGAACACCGAGGGGCCGTAGCGGTAGCCGCGGTAGGCGTCGCCGAGGGAGGCGATGCGGGCCAGCGCGGTGGGCGAGGTGTCGAAGACGTACGCCCTGGCCGGCGGGAGCTCGTCCAGCTTGCGCACGGTCACGCCGGTGGTGATCTCGCCGCCCAGCTCGCGCAGGTAGCCGGCCAGCGCGTCGGAGACGGCCTGCGAGCCGCCGCGGGCCACCGGCCAGCCCCGCTCGTGCGCGGCCAGCGCGAACAGCATCGCCATCGCGCCGGTGAACGGCTCGTTCAGCTTGGAGATCGCGTGCCCGGCCAGACCCGCGAACAGCGCCCGGCCCTTGGCGCCGTGGAACCGCTTGGCCAGCAGCGCGACCGGCGGCGTGCCGGTCAGCCCGAACCGCACGAAGCGGTACGGGTCGCGCGGCAGCCCCGACCACGGCGGCCGGAAGAAGTCCGCGGCGACGGCGTTCCAGTGCCCGGAGTACGGCGTGAGCAGCTTGCGGTACACGGCGGCGTCGCGCGGGCCGAGCGAGGCGGCGGTCTCCCCCACCGTGCGCGCGAGCACCGCGGCGGTGCCGTCCGGGAACGGGTGCGCCATCGGGATCTCCGGCTGCAGCCACTCCAGGCCGTGCCGGGCCAGCGGCAGCGCGCGGAAGGCCGGCGAGCCGATGCCGAAGGGGTGCACCGCCGAGCACGGGTCGTGCCGGAAGCCCGGCAGCGTCAGCTCCTCGGTGCGGGCGCCGCCGCCGACGGTGTCCGCGGCCTCGTACACCTGCACCGACAGGCCCGCCCTGGCGAGTTCGGCCGCGGCCGTCAGGCCGTTGGGACCCGCGCCGACCACGACCGCGTCGGCCACCACCGCACGGCTCACCGCCGTCCACCCCCGTCCCCGTCCGACGGCTCCCCCGCCGGCTCGTGCTCCGTGTCCGACGGCCCGGCCGCCGGCTTCCCTTCCGCCCGCACCGCCCCGCGGGCCGCTTCCCCGTCCGCCCGCGCGGGCCCGGCGGCCGGCACCGCGGCAGGTACCGGAGCCGGCACCGCAGCAGGCGCCTCAGCCGGCTGGACGGCCGGCTGGACGCCCTCGTCCTCGCCCCGCAGCACCGCGACGATCCGCGCGGCCGTCGCCGCGTCCCGGGCCGCGGTGAACGGCAGTTCGTTGCCGCCCGCGACGCGGAACGGCGCGCCGGCCACCGTGCGGTCGGCGCCGCCCGCCTCGGCGACCAGCAGCAGCCCGGCCGCGTGGTCCCAGGGCAGCTCCCAGAAGAAGGCGACCCCGTCGGACACGCCGCGCGCCACGTCCAGGTAGGCCAGGCCCGCGCAGGTGCACGGCGCGCAGACCGCGCCGGACTCCTCCAGCCGGGCCAGCAGGGCGCGTTCGCGGCCGGTGCGGAAGACCGGGTTGGAGGTCCACAGCCGCAGCGGCCGGTCCTCGCCGGCGGTACGCAGGGGGCGGCCGTCCAGGCGCGCGCCGCCGCCGCGCCGCGCGGTGGCGAACCAGCCGCGGCGCGGCGCGTAGGTCCAGGACGCGACCGGCTCGCCGCCGGCCACCAGCGCGACCAGCGTGGCGAAGCCGTCCTCGCCGCGGACGAACGCGGCGGTGCCGTCCACCGGGTCGACCACCCACACCGGGGCGTCGCCGTGCAGCCGGTCCAGCACGGCCGGATCGGCGCTGACCGCCTCCTCGCCGACGACGACGGAGCCGGGCAGCAGCGCGGTGAGCCGCTCGGTCAGGCATTCCTCCGCGCGCCGGTCGGCGGTGGTCACCAGGTCGTGCGGCCCGTTCTTGACCGCGATGTCGGCCTCGGCCAACCGCCGCCAGCGGGGCAGGACTTCGGTGTCGGCGACGTCGCGCACGATCTGCTCGACCGCGCCGAGCAGATCGTCGAGCCGGTCGTCGGACAGGTACGCGGACGGGTGCCCGGGCGCATGTCCGGGCGCGTGTCCGGATACGTACTCGGACAGCTGCGCCGGCGGGCGCCCGGACCCGGACCCCTGCCCGGGCACGTAGTCCGACCCGTGCCCGGACCGGTAGTCCGACCCGTGCTCGGGCACCTCGCAGGGCAGCGTGCCGGCCGCGGCGGCCGAGCCGCCGCGGACCGCGATCTGGTCCGTCACCGCAGTGCCCTCGTTCGCCATGCCGCCATCCAATCAGACACCCGCCGCGGCCGGCCGTGCGGTGCGCGTCAGCAGCAGATGGAGCAGGAGCGCGGAGGCCAGGCCCACCGCCCAGCCGTAGTCGGCCAGCGGTTTGAGGAACGGGATCAGGCCGTGCCGCGGGAACGGCCCGGCGCCGGGCGCGGAGTAGGAGCCGCCGACCGCGAGCACGCCGCCGACGGTGAAGGCGGTGACCGCGCGCCAGTTCCAGCCGCCGCGGTACCAGTAGCGGCCCGCCGGGTCGTACAGCTCGCCCAGGTGCAGCACCGTGCGGCGCACCAGCCAGTAGTCGGCGATGAGCACGCCCGCGACGGTGCCGAGCACGCCGCCGACCACGCCGAGCCAGGTGTAGATGTAGATCTCGGGCGTGGAGATCAGCTTCCACGGGAACATCAGCACGCCGATCACGCCGGTGATCAGCGCGCCGGTGCGGAAGTTCACCAGCTTCGGCGCGAGGTGCGACAGGTCGTAGGCGGGCGAGACCACGTTGGCGGCGATGTTGACCGAGATGGTGGCGATCAGCACGGTCAGCAGCGCGTAGAGCAGGCCGATCGTGCTGTCGCTCTTGGCGCTGAGCGCGACCGGGTCCCACAAGGTGGCGTCCTTCGTGCCGTAGACGGCCTGGGCGCCGGAGGTGACGAGCACCGAGAGCAGTGCGAAGGCGGTCATCGTGGTGGGCAGGCCCAGCGACTGGCCCCACGCCTGGGCGCGCTGGCCGGCCCCGAAGCGGGTGAAGTCGGGGATGTTCAGGGAGAGCGTCGACCAGAAGCCGATCATGCCCATCAGGGAGGGGAAGAAGACCTTCCAGAAGTGCCGGCCCCAGCCGAGCTGCGAGGGCTGGTCGAGCAGCGGGCCGAGGCCGCCGGCCTTGACCGAGATCCAGACCAGCAGCACCACCGCGCCGACCAGTACGAAGGGCGCGGCCCAGTTCTCGAAGCGGCGCAGGGTCTGCATGCCGCGGGCGATGATGGCCAGTTCGAGCGCCCAGAACAGCACGAAGCACAGCCACAGCGGCCACGGGTAGCCGCCGATGTGGCTCTGGCCGGCCCAGTCGCCGGGCAGCACGCGGTCCAGCAGTACGAAGACGCCCTGGCCGCCGATCCAGGTCTGGATGCCGAACCAGCAGCAGGCGACCAGCGCCCGCACCAGCGCGGGGAGGTTGGCGCCGCGCAGCCCGAAGGAGGCGCGGGCCAGCACCGGGAAGGGGATGCCGTACTTGGGGCCGGCGTGCCCGGTGAGCAGCATCGGCGCCAGCACGATCAGATTGGCCAGCGCGATGGTCAGCACGGCCTGCTTCCAGTCCATGCCGAGCGCGACGAGGCCGGAGGCCAGCGTCCAGGAAGGGATGTTGTGCGCCATCCCGATCCACAGCGCGGTGAAGTTGTAGGTGGTCCAGGTGCGCCGGGCGAGCGGCACGGGCAGCAGGTCGGGGTTGGCGTAGTGGCCGGTGGGCGGATCGGCGTCGGCGGGGAGGTCGAAGCGGTCGTCCGCCTGCGCGGCTATGGCCATGGGCGCACCTCGTCTCGGGCGGGGTCAGCTCGTGCGGGAACCGTTCGGGGAGGTGCCGGTCGTACGCGGACCGTCCGGGGACGTGCCGGCGCCGCCCGCGGGTGCGGCGGGACCGCCTTCGGGTGCGGCGGGACCGCCCCCGGGCGCGCCCGGGCCGTTCAGGGCGGGGATGACGTGCGTGCCGTAGGCGTCGACGACGGCCTCCTTGGCGTCGTGCATGGCGTACACGGCGAACTGGTCGACGCCCAGGTCGCGCAGCGCGGCGAGCTTGGCGACGTGGGCCTGCGGCGGGCCGATCAGGCAGAAGCGGTCCACGATCTCGTCGGGGACGAACGCGGTGTCGGGGTTGCCGGTCCGCCCGTGGTGGGCGTAGTCGTAGCCCTGCCGGCGCTCGATGTACGCGGTCAGCTCCTCGGGGACCAGCGCGGAGTGCTCGCCGTACCGCGCGACCAGGTCGGCGACGTGGTTGCCGACCATGCCGCCGAACCAGCGGCACTGCTCCCGGGCGTGTGCCAGGGACTCGGGCGCGTCGTCGGCCGTGACGTACGCGGGCGCGGCGACGCACACCGTGACGGAGGCGGGGTCGCGGCCGGCCTGCTCGGCGGCGGTGCGCACGGCCTTGACCATCCGCTCGGTGAGGAAGACGTCGGCGAGTTGCAGGATGAAGCCGTCGGCCAGCTCGCCGGCCATCGCCAGCGCCTTGGGCCCGTAGGCGGCCATCCACACCGGCAGTTTGCCGTCGACCACCCAGGGCAGCCGCATCGCGGTGCCGTCGACCACCGCCTCGCGGCCCTCGGCCAGGTCGCGGACGGCGGTGATCGCCCGGCCGAGCCTGGCCAGGGTGTTCGGCGGCCGCCCTGCCACCCGCATCGCCGAGTCGCCGCGGCCGATGCCGCAGACGGTGCGGTTGCCGTACATCGAGTTGAGGGTGGCGAAGGTGGAGGCGGTGACCTCCCAGGCGCGGGTGCCTGGGTTGGTGACCATCGGGCCGACCACCAGCCGCCGGGTGTGCTCCAGGATGCGGCTGTGGATGACGTAGGGCTCCTGCCACAGCACGGTGGAGTCGAAGGTCCAGCCGTGGCTGAAGCCGTTGTCCTCCGCGCGGCGCATCAGGTCGACCACCCGCGAGGCGGGCGGGTCGGTCTGCAGGACGAGGCCGAAGTCCATGGCGCGTTTCCTTAGGGATCGCAGCGATCAGTCGAGGTAGCCGCAGGTGGCCCGGGGCACGTAGCCGCCGTGTCCGGCGCGGCCGACGTAGGAGCCGCGGTCGACGACCGGGACGCCGCGCGAGAGCACGGTCTCCACCCGGCCGGTGATCCGGCGCCCCTCGTACGCGCTGTAGTCGACGTTCATGTGGTGGGTGGCGGCCGACAGCGTCTGCTCGGCGTGCGGGTCGTAGACCACCACGTCGGCGTCGGCGCCCGGCGCGAGGGTGCCCTTGCGCGGGTAGAGGCCGAACATCCGGGCGGGCGCGGCGCAGGCGATCTCGATCCAGCGGCGGCGGCTGATGTGGCCGTCGACCACGGCCTGGTGCAGCAGGTCCATCCGGTTCTCCACCCCGGGCAGGCCGTTGGGGATCTTGGAGAAGTCGCCTGCGCCCATGTCCTTCTGGCCCTTGAAGCAGAACGGGCAGTGGTCGGTGGAGACCACCTGGAGGTCGTCGGTGCGCAGGCCCCGCCACAGCGCGGCCTGGTGCTCGCGCGGGCGCAGCGGGGTGCTGCACACGTACTTGGCGCCCTCGAAGTCCGGCGCGGCCAGGTCGTCGGTGGACAGGAAGAGGTACTGCGGACAGGTCTCGCCGAAGACCGGAAGGCCCAGGTCGCGGGCGGCGGCCAGCTCGGCCACGGCCTCTTCCGCGGAGACGTGCACCACGTACAGCGGGGAGCCGGCGACCCGGGCGAGCTGGATCGCGCGGTGGGTGGCCTCGGCCTCCAGCAGGGCGTGCCGGACCTCGCCGTGGTAGCGCGGGTCGGTCTTCCCGGCGGCGAGCGCCTGCTGCACCAGGACGTCGATGGCGATGCCGTTCTCGGCGTGCATCATCACCAGGCCGCCGTTGCCGGAGGCGCGCTGCATGGCCTGGAGGATCTTGCCGTCGTCGCTGTAGAAGACGCCGGGGTAGGCCATGAACATCTTGAAGCTGGTGACGCCCTCCTCGACCAGGACGTCCATCTCCTTGAGCGTGTGCTCGGTGACGTCGGAGACGATCATGTGGAAGCCGTAGTCGATGGCGCACTGCCCGTCGGCCTTGGCGTGCCAGGCGTCGAGTCCGGCGCGCAGGCTCGCGCCGACGCTCTGGATGGCGAAGTCCACGATGGTGGTGGTGCCGCCCCAGGCGGCTGCGCGGGTGCCGGTCTCGAAGGTGTCGGATGCGGTGGTGCCGCCGAAGGGCATCTGCATGTGGGTGTGCGCGTCGACGCCGCCCGGGATGACGTACTTGCCGGTGGCGTCGATGACGGTGTCGGCGGTCCAGCCGGCGGCGGCGTCGCTGTCGTGTGCGGCGAGGGCCGCGATCCGGCCGCCCTCGATGAGGACGTCGGCGTGCGTCTCGTCGCTCGCGGTGATCACCAGGCCGCCGCGGACGACCGTGCGGGCCGCGCCGCCGCCGGGAGGTGGGGTGCTCATACGGCCGTCGCTCCTTCCATCGCGGACTCCGCCTGCTTGAGCGCGGCGCCGAGCGCCTCCGCGCCCTCCTCGGCCTCGCTGACGGTCAGCGTCAGCGGCGGCGCGATGCGCAGGCTGTTGCCGGCCCGGCCGCCCTTGCCGATCAGCAGGCCGTGCTCGCGGGCCGCCTCCAGCACCAGGCTCGCGGCGGTCGCGGAGGGCGTGTCGCCGCCGGGCTCGACGAGTTCGACGCCGAGCATCAGGCCGCGGCCGCGCACCTCGCGGACGATGCCGCTGCCGGCGGCGAGGGCTTCGAGCCGGGACCTGAGCAGTCCGCCGACCCGGCGGGCGTTGCCCTGGAGGTCGTGGTCGACCAGATAGCCGAGGTTGGCCAGCGCGCCCGCGGTGGTGATGGGGCTGCCGCCGAAGGTGGAGATGGAGTTGGCGGTCAGGCAGTTCATCACCTCGGCGCGGGCCACCACGCCGCCCATGGACATGCCGTTGCCGATGCCCTTGGCGAAGGTCAGCACGTCCGGCGGGCCGGCCTGGGCGTGCGCCTGCCAGCCCCAGAAGTGGTCGCCGGTGCGGCCCCAGCCGGTCTGCACCTCGTCGGTGATCCACAGGATGCCGTGCCGGTCGAGCACCTCCTTGAACGCCGCCAGCAGCCCGTCCGGCCCGGAGGTGAAGCCGCCGACGCCCTGGACCGGCTCGGCGATCAGGGCGGCGACGGTGCCGCCGGCCTGGCCGAGCACGTCCTCCAGGTCGGCCACGCAGGCCGCGGTGAACGCCTCGTCGCTCAGGTGCGCGAACGGCCCGCGGGTGCGCACCCCGCCGTGCACGTACAGGGTCTGCAGCGGGGACAGGCTGGTCGGCGACCAGGAGGTGTTGCCGGTGACGCCGATCGAGGTGAAGGAGCGGCCGTGGTAGCTGTTGCGCAGCGCCAGCACCTGGTTGGAACCGCGGAAGGCGGTGGCCAGCAGCAGCGCGGTGTCGTTGGCCTCGGTGCCGGAGGTGGTGAAGAAGACCCGGGCGTCGGGGATGCCGGACAGCCGGGCGATCCGCTCGGCCAGCTCCACGGCCTGGCTGCTGAGGTAGAGCGTGGAGCTGTGCAGGATCTTCCCGGCCTGCTCGGTGATCGCGGCGGTGACCTCGGGCAGCGCGTGCGCGGTCATGGTGGTGAGGATGCCGCCGAAGAAGTCCAGGTAGCGGGTGCCCTCGGCGTCCCAGACGTACCGGCCCTCGCCGTGCGTCAGCTCGATCGGCCGGGCGTAGTAGGTGGCCAGCCAGTCGGGCAGCACGGCGCGGTGCCGGGCGTGCAGGGCGGCGTGGCGGTCGGTGGGTGCGGTCATCTGCTCACGCCTCCGTCAGGTCGCCGTACGCGTCGGGGCGGCGGTCGCGGTAGAACGCCCAGGTCTGCCGGACCTCCTCGATCAGGGAGAAGTCCAGGTCGCGCACCAGCAGCTCCTCCTTGTCGTCGGAGGCGGTGCCGTCGACGAACTGGCCGCGCGGGTCGACGAAGTAGCTGGTGCCGTAGAAGTCGTTGTCGCCGTAGGGCTCGCGGCCGACCCGGTTGATCGCGGCGATGAAGTACTCGTTGGCGACGGCCGCGGCGGGCTGCTCCAGCTGCCACAGGTAGGCCGACAGGCCGCGGCTGGTGGCCGAGGGGTTGTAGACCAGCTGCGCGCCGGCCAGGCCCAGCGCGCGCCAGCCCTCGGGGAAGTGCCGGTCGTAGCAGATGTAGACGCCGATCCGGCCGACCGCGGTGTCGAAGACCGGCCAGCCGAGGTTGCCGGGTTTGAAGTAGTACTTCTCCCAGAAGCCCTTGACCTGCGGGATGTGGTGCTTGCGGTACTTGCCGAGAAAGGAGCCGTCGGCGTCGATGACGGCCGCGGTGTTGTAGTAGAAGCCGGACTGCTCGATCTCGAAGACCGGCACGACGATCACCATGCCGGTCTCCTTGGCCAGGGCCTGCATCCGGCGGACCGTCGGGCCGTCCGGCACCGGCTCGGCCCAGCGGTAGTGCTCGGCCTCCTGGACCTGGCAGAAGTAGGGGGCGTTGAACACCTCCTGGAAGCCGATCACCCGGGCGCCCTGGGCGGCCGCCGCGCGGGCGTGCTCCTCGTGCTTGGCGATCATCGACTCCGTGTCGCCGGTCCAGGTGGCCTGGACCAGCGCGGCACGCACGACGTTGCTCATGAGCAGCTCCTCTGACGAGACGTCACGCCGGTTCTACGCACGTAGATCCCCGCCGTGGGACGAACGTAGAAGCGCAGTCACCACTGTGGCAAGAGCGCGGTCGTTACCGGGCGAAGACGTTTCCGTTTCGCCCGGTCGCGACCCGTTCGGCGGGTGGCCGGTCGCCACGCCCGTCTGCGCCGCTCAGAAGGGGCGGACCACCTCCGCCGCGCCGCCGCCGCGGCGCACCTTCTCCGCCGCGGCCAGCCAGCGGCCGTCCGGCAGCCGCTGCACGCCGGTGGCCGCGCCGATCTCGGGGTTCTGGGTGAAGTGGTGGCCGAGCGCCTCCAGGTCCGCCTTCAGCGGGCTGTCCCACAGGGCGGGTTCCAGCTCGGTGTTCGCGGCGTTGCGCTGGCTGGCGCGGGGCGCGGCGATCGCGTCGACCAGCGGCAGCCCCCGGTCCACGTGCTCGGTGAGCACCTGGAGGACGGTGGTGATGATCGTCGCGCCGCCCGGCGAGCCGATCGCGAAGTCGACCTTGCCGTTCTTCAGCACGATGGTCGGGGAGATCGAGGAGCGCGGGCGCTTGCCGGGCCCGGGCAGGTTCGGGTCGGGCACGCCCGGCGAGGCCGGCACGAAGGAGAAGTCGGTCAGCTCGTTGTTGAGCAGGAAGCCGCGCCCGGGCACGGTGATGGCGCTGCCGCCGGTCTGCTCGATGGTGAGGGTGTACGCGACCACGTCGCCCCACTTGTCGGCGACGGTCAGGTGCGTGGTGTTGTCGCCCTCGTACGTGGTCGGCGCGGCCCGGCCGGCGGTGCCGCAGGGCGCCGGGTGCGCGGGGTCGCCGGGCGGCAGCGGGCTGGTGAGCACCGCGTCGTCCTTGATCAGGCAGGCCCGGGAGGCGGCGAAGGACTTGGAGGTGAGCCCGGCGGTCGGCACGTCCTCGAAGGCCGGGTCGCCGACCCAGCGGCCGCGGTCGGCGAAGGCGATCCTGCTGGCCTCGATGTAGTGGTGGAGGTACTGCGTCTGGCTCGCGTCGGCGAGGTCGGTGTGCTCCAGGATGTTCAGCGCCTCGGCGACCGTGGTGCCGCCCGAGGACGACGGCGCGGGCCCGTAGACGTCCAGGCCGCGGTACGTGGTGTGGGTGGGCGCCTGCTTCTTCACCCGGTACGCGGCGAGGTCCGTGGTCTTCAGGTCGCCGCTGCGCACCACGCGGGTGGCCGCGGGGTCGACCGGGGGGTTGCGGACGGTCCGCACGATGTCGGCGCCGATGTCGCCGTGGTAGATCGCGCCGACGCCCTTGGCGCCCAGCTCCTGGTAGGTGCGCAGCAGTTGCGGGTTGCGGAAGGTGGAGCCGACCGCGGGCGGCTTCCCGCCGGGCAGGAACAGCCGGGCGGTGTCGGGGAAGTCCTTGAACCGGTCGAGGTTGCTCGCGGTCTGGGAGTTGAAGGTGGCGTCCACGGTGAAGCCGTCGCGGGCGATCTTCTCCGCGGGCTTCAGCACGTCCTTCAGCGGGCGGGTGCCCCAGGAGTCCAGCGCGGTCTGCCAGGTGGCCGCGGTGCCGGGCACGCCGACGCTGCGTCCGCTGGTGACCGCGTCGGCGAAGGCCAGCGGCTGACCGTTCTCCACGAACAGCTGGTCGGTGGCGCTGTGCGGCGCGGTCTCCCGGCCGTCGAGGGTGAAGACCTGGTGCTTGCGGGCGTCGTAGTAGACGAAGTAGCCGCCCCCGCCGATCCCGGAGGAGTACGGCTCGGTGACGCCGAGCGCGGCGGCGGTGGCGACCGCGGCGTCCACCGCGTTGCCGCCGCGGCGCAGCACCTCGATGCCGGCCGCGGTGGCGTCGGGGTCGACGCTGGCGACCGCCCCGCCGTAGCCGACCGCGAGCGGGCTGCGGTCGGCGCCCGCCGGGGTGCCGGGCGGGGCGTGGCGGCCGGCGGGCGCCGCCGCGGTGAGCGCGCCGACCGCGGCCGCCACCGCGAGGACGGCGACGGCGCGCACCGCGCGGCGGCGCGGTGGTGGTGTGCGCCCGGGCGCCCGTGTGGGCCCGGGTGGCTGGGTGCGTCCGGACCGCTGCGTGAGCCCGGCTGCCCGGGTGGGCCCGGGTGGTTGCGTGTGCTGGTTGCGTCCCATGGGCGAAGCCTCCAGATCCGCGTCGACGACCGGTCAACGACCGTCCCGGCAGCGTAACTTCACCACTGCGGCCCCGTCAGGAGCACGGGGCGCGGCGTCATCCGGACTTCACACGGCGCCCGGACGGCCGTCGCCCGCGCGGAGGCATGGAGGCGGCGCGGGTCGAACACCGCTACGATGCCGCGCCATGAGCGACGACGCGCGCAACCTCGTCATCGGGCTCGCGGCCCTGGTCATAGGCGCGGGTCTGGGCTGGTTCCTCCGCACCTACGTGTGGGGGCGCCGGCTGGACCGCAAACAGAAGTTCTTCGGGCTGCCCAAGGAGTCCGAGTGCCTGCTGGTGGTGCCGCGCGACCCCGGCGCCCGGGGCTGGAGCCTGGCCCGGCACGACGCGTTCGCGCTGCTGGAGCTGGCCGCGGTGATCAAGGAGTGCGGCGCGCACGCGGAGGTCCTCGCGCACGACACGGCCTGGCAGGGCTTCGGCGCCCGCACCGAGTTCTGCATCGGCGGCCCGGTGGCGAACCTGCGGCTGGCCGCGCACCTGCGCTCGATGCTGCCGGGCATCGAGATCAACACCGAGGCCGCGCCCGGGCCCGACCAGGGCGCGATCACCGTCGGCGGCGAGACGTACCGGATGGAGAAGGGCTCGGTGGAGTACGTGCTGCTGGCCCGGCTGGCCTCGGCCCGCGAGTCCGGCAACGAGCGCCCGGTCTTCCTCTCCTCGGGACAGCGCGGCATCGCCAACCAGGCGGCGGTCCGCTACCTGGCCAGGCACCACACCAGGCTGGCCCGCAAGCACGGCCTCGACGGCACCTTCTGCCTGCTGCTGAAGGTGGTCAACTCCCAGGCGTACGGCTCGGACCTGGTGGAGCTGGTCGCCGACGTCACCAAGGCGGCGACCACCCCGCCGAAGATCAAGAGTCAGCGAGACCGATCACCAGCCACATGAGCGCCACGCCGGCCACCGTGCACATCAGGGTGGTCTTCGACGGGTGCGGGCTGTGCGCCTCGGGCAGGATGTCGGACGTGGCGAGGTAGAGCAGGAACCCGGCGAAGAAGCCGAGGTAGGCGCCGAGCGCCCCGGACGGGATGGTGAAGGCCAGCGTCACGGCCGCGCCCACCACCGGCGCGAGCGCGTCCGCGCCGAGCAGTATCTGGGCGCGGCGGCGGCCGTTCCCGTAGAGCCGGGTGATCGTGTAGGTGTTGAAGCCGTCGGCGAAGTCGTGCGCGACGACCGCGATGGCGACGACCACGCCCACGGTGTCGCCGGCCTGGAAGGCCGCGCCGATCGCGAAGCCGTCCATCACGCTGTGCCCGACCAGCGCCGCCGCCGCGGCCAGTCCGACGCCCTTGACCGGGTCGTGCGCGTGGGAGTGGCCGTGGGTGTGGGAGGCGTACTCGCCCTCGTGGGCGCGGTGGATGGCGACCGACCGCTCGACCACGTGCAGGGCGAGGAAGCCGAGGACGAAGGTCAGCAGCGCGGCGGGCACCCCGAAGACGTGCCGGGGCTCGTTCTCCAGCGCCTCCGGCAGCAGGTCGAAGCCGACGACGCCGAGCATCAGTCCGGCGGCGAGGCCGAGCACGAGGTGGCGGCGGTCCCCGATGTGCTGTGCGACGACGCCGCCGACGAGGGTCATCGCGAAGGCGCACGCGGCTATCAGGACCGGCATGAGGTCATGATCCCGGACGCCGCGTGCGCCCGCTACTCAGGGTCGCCTAACCCCGTGGGCGCTCACCGGCGGTGACTCCGGCCCGGTCCCTGGCCGCCGTCGCCCCGGCCGTCCAGGCGGTCGATCACGGCCCGGGCCATGGCCTGCTCGCCGGCGGCGTTGGGGTGCGCGGGGGCCGCGGGCGAGGCCGGGGCGAGCGGTTCGATCCAGCGGTCGGCGGGGGCCCTGCACATGTCGTGCCCGACGGTCGGGCCGTACGTGTCCACGTAGGCGTCGCCGTGCAGCAGCGCCTCGACGCGCAGCATCGCGTTGAGCTTCTTCTCGGTGTCCCGCAGGTACGGGAAGTCGCCGGCCGCGAACGGCACCGCGGGCGAGGTGCAGGGCACGCCGTCGTCGGGCAGCAGGTCGGGGTAGCCGACGACGAGGACCCGGGCGTGCGGGGCGCGCGCGTGCACCGCGCGCAGCACCCGGTCCACCGCGGGGGCGGTGCGCAGCACGTTGAGGGTCAGCTGGTCGGTCCCGCCGGCGCGGTAGTGGTCCTTGCAGGGGCTGCCCGCCGGGTCGGTCGCGGTCAGGCCCGCGCAGGTGGCGATGATCGAGCCGAAGCCGATGTCGTTGCCGCCGATCTGGACGGTGACCAGGGTGGTGGCCCGGTTCAGCGCGTCGAGCTGCGGGCCGTTGGCGCCCTGCGGCCGCCACATCTCGGCGGTGGTGGCGCCGCCGCAGCTCACGTCCTTGAACGCGGCGGCGTGCTCGGCCGCAGCGGTCAGCGAGGGGTAGTTGTGGTCGGAACGCTCGCAGCCGGGGTCCACCTGGGTGGGGATCAGCGGGCCCGAGGTGTAGGAGTCGCCGAGCGCGGCGTAGCGGCCTGCCGGCCGCGGGTGGGCGGGGGCGCCGGCGCCGGGCCCCCCCGGGGCGCGGGCCCCCCCCCCC
>JAJSZB010000170.1:0-13771 GCA_050613715.1 Streptomyces sp. IBSBF 3018 | reverse complement strand
GGGTGGGGTCGCGAGGTGCGGGGGTTCGCGGGAGGGTGCCGGTGGATCGTAATCACGCGGATACGCGGACGCAATAGTGCGCGCACAGAGTGAAATAATGTACGGGCGTACCGCAAGAAATACCCAGGGTGGGTCGCGGGGGCCGGTGTGGGCCGGAGCACGCCGCCGGGCGTGGCGGCGGGCGGACGCGGCCCGCGGGCGCCTCGCGGGGTTCGCGGCGCGCGGGTCCGCCGAGGTCGGGCGTACTTTCATGCGGATCTCAGACGGCCGGCGTCCGCCTCTCAGAGGAACCCCAGAATGCGTGCCTAGCGTCGCGGTCATGGAACGGGAGCAGGCGCCGCAGGGGGACGGCGAGGACGCGATACGCGAGGGTGCCGCAGCGGCGCCGGAGGTTGCGGCAGCCTCGGCGGAGGCAGGCGGACCAGCGCCGGAGGTCGCCGGGAGGCCGGAGGCTGCTCGGTCGGCGCCGGCGGTTGCGGGGACGCCACAGGCTGCTCGGTCAGCGCCGGAGGTCGCCGGGACGCCGGAGGCTGCTCGGTCAGCGCCGGAGGCTGCCGGGACGCCGGAGACCGCCAAGTCGGGGCCAGCGGTTGCCGGGAGGCCGGAGGCTGCCGGGGCCGCGCCGGTGGTCGCCTCGGCCGCGGGTGTCGCCGGGAGCGTCTTCGGGAGCGTCACCGCGCTGCTGGGGCGGCTGCGGGGCAGGCCGCTGGCCGTCTCGGTGACCGCGCTGGCCGCGATGGCGGTCCTGACGGTGGCCACGATCGCCCAGTCGCCGGACAACGCCGCCGGCTCCGACGCGCGCCCGGCCGCGGGCACGGCCTCGCCGACCAGCGCCCCGGCCGCGACCCCCTCCGCCACCGTGGGGACGACGACGCCCAGCGCATCGGCGACCACGCCCACCCCGACATCCGACCCGACCGGCGCCTCGACCCCGACCGCTGCCCCGGGCCGGGCCTCCGCCTCGCCCGCCGCGGCGTCCGACACCGCCGCGACCGCCGCCGCCCGGGTACGCGCCGCGATCGACGCGCTGCCCGGGACCGGGGACCTGGCGGTCGCGGTCACCGACCTGGACGGCGACGGCGACGCCTCGGACGCCGGCACCGCGTACGACACCAGCGACGAGGCGGGCAACACGTACGACACCGCGAGCATCGTCAAGGTCGACATCCTGGCCGCGCTGCTGCTGCGGCACCAGGACGCGGGCACCCGCCTCACCGCCGCCGAACGCGGCCTGGCCACCGCGATGATCGAGCGCAGCGACAACGACGCGGCGACGGCGCTGTGGGACACCGTGGGCGGCGCCGCCGGACTGGCCGCGGCGAACCGTACGCTCGGCCTGACCGCGACCGACGGCGGCTCCGGCGAGTTGTGGGGTCTCACCCAGACCACGCCCGGTGACCAACTGGCCCTGCTGCGCGCGGTGTTCGGCGACGACGGCGCCTCCCCGCTGTCCGCCGCGTCCCGCGCCTACGTACGGTCCCTGATGAGCGCGGTGACCGCGGGCCAGCGCTGGGGCGTCTCCGCGGCGGACTCCGACGACGCCGGCTTCGCCCTCAAGAACGGCTGGCTCCAGCGCACCGCGACCGGCCTGTGGGACATCAACAGCATCGGCGAGGTCACCTACCGCGGCCACCGCCTCCTGATCGCCGTCCTCTCCTCCGCCCAGCCCACCGAGGCGGCCGGCATCACCCTCACAGAATCCGCCGCCCGCGCCACCGCCGAGGCGTACACCGCCTCCTGACCACCGCGGCACGCCACGACCGCCCCGACCCGGCGGCGTCAGCCGCACCGTCGGACCGCCCGAGCCGACGGGCTACTGGCGGGTGAGTCCAGCGGGGTCGATGGCGAGGGGGAACGGATCGTCCAACCGCGTGGTCACACCGGAGAGCGCTGTCGTCCGCTCCACGTAGCGGCCGTCCTTCAGCTCGTACACCGCGAGCATCGGGGCGGGATCGAATTCGAGCCGCCAGAAATGCGGGATGGCGGCTTCCGCGTACAGCATGGGCTTGACCTTGCGGTCCATGGTGCTGTTGCCCGGGGAGACCAGTTCGACGACGAGCTGAACCGCTTCGATGTCGACGGTGACGGGATCCGCGGCGGTCGCTCCGGCGTCGGCCACCACCAGGTCCGGTACGACCAGTCCCGACGGCAGGACGACGTTGACGCCTTCCAGGATCTCCACCGGCGCGCCGACGGCGCGGGCGGCCGCGTCCAGGGCGACGTGGAGGCGGAACGAGGCCCGCTGGTGGCGGACGCCGGGCGCGGGGGACATCACGAGAGACTCCCCCAGCAGTTCGTACCGGTTGCTGCGGTCCTCAGGCAGGGCGAGGACGTCGGCGACGGTCCAGGGCCCGGTGTGGTCGATGGCAACGCTCATTCCCTTTCACCTCCTCGTCCGCCCGACAGCCGCGGCGTCACCCGAGCAGGCGGTACACGGCCAGCATAAGGCGGAGCGACCGCGTACGGCCGACCCACCGCGCTGCTCGGGGCGGCCCCGGTGGCGGCTCCGGCGGCGGCCCCGGTGGGGTTATTCGGGGACGTCGATCAGGACTTTGCCGACCGTTCCGGACTGGACCGCGTTGTGGGCGTCGGCGGTTCGGGCGAGGGGGAAGCGGTGGAGGGGGAGGCCGGCGGCCTCGCCGGTGCGCAGGGCGCGGGCGGCGACGGCCGCGGAGACCGCGGCCACGGCGCGGTCCTTGGCGGCGTCGGTGACGGTGTAGACGAGCAGGCCCTGCCAGCGCAGGTTCGCGGTCATGGAGGGCCGCAGCGGGACCTCGGCGGCGCCGTCGTCGTCGGCGTAGAAGGCGATGGTCGCGCCGGGCGCGGCGACCTGCGTGTCGACGCGCGCGTTGGCCGCGGGGGCGACCTCGACGATGAGGTGCACGCCACCGGGCGCCAGCCCGCGGATCTCCGAAGCGGCGTCCTGCGCGCGGTAGTCGACCACGTGGTGCGCCCCGGCCCGGGTGGCGAGCGCGGCCTTCTCGGGGCTGCTCACCGTGGCGATGACCGTCGCGCCCGCCCAACGCGCCAGCTGCACCGCGGCGTTGCCCACCGCGCCGGCGCCGCCGGCGACCAGCACGGTGCGGCCGTCCAGTGCGCCGGGGGCCAGCTGCTCCGGGCCGCCCTCGGCGACGGTCAGCGCGCGGTGGGCGGTGAGCGCCGGGATGCCGAGGCTCGCGCCCAGGTCGAAGGAGGCGTGCTCGGGCAGCGTGACGGCCTGCCGGGAGGGCAGCGTCACGTACTCCTGCGCGGTGCCGTCGGCGCGCTGCCACGCGGCCTCCCACAGCCACACCCGCTCCCCGACCCGCTCGGCCGGCACGCCCTCGCCGACCGCGTCGACGGTGCCGGCGCCGTCCTGGTTGGGGACCTGCTCGCCGTCCGGGTCGGTGTTCGAACGCCGCTTCCAGTCCGTCGGGTTGACGCCGGAGACCGCGACCTTGACCCGCACCTCGCCGGGGCCGGGCTCGGGCACCGGCCGTTCGGTGAGCGTGAGGACGTCGTGGCTGCCGCTGGTGCTGTACGTGATCGCCTTCATGAGCACTGAAAGCCCGCGGACCGGCCCGTTTCTTCCCGGGCGCGGCGCACATCACACGTTCGGCCCAGCGGCGCCACGCGTCCGTCCCCGGCTCAGCCCGCCGCGAGCAACGCGCTGAGCGCCGACGCCTGGGTGCGCCAGTCCGCCACGCCGCCGCCGGCCCAGCGCTCGCCGAGCCGGTTGAGGCTGTCCCGGTCGGAGTTCCACACGCTGGTGGCCTGGGCCTGCGCGAAGGAGTTGTACGCGCCTCCGGTCGCGCCGTTCAGGTCCTGGAGGTAGCGCATGAACACGCCCTTGAACTGCTTGCCGTTGTCGTCGCAGGAGTTGGAGCCGGTGTCGCAGGACTCGGTGAGGATGCCGCCGGAGGTGAGCGCGGGCGAGGACACCGCCGCGTCCGCGAGCCGCCGCGCGGTGGCCAGCGCCGAGGAGTCGCCGGTCGCCTTCCAGATCTCCACGCCGGCGCCGATCGCCAGGCCCTGGTTGTAACTCCACACCGTCTGGCCGTTGTTGGCGCAGGAGGAGGTGAGGCCGTCGTTGACCAGTCCGGAGGAGTTGATCAGGCCGCTGGCGGTGAACCAGTGCCACGCGGTGGTGGCGCGGCCCAGCCACAGCGAGTCGCCGGACAGCCGCTGGTGCAGTTCGGCGGTGATGGTCACCCACAGCCCGTTGGTGACCGCGTTCTTGTACGTGCGCTCGCGGTCCCACCACACCCCGCCGCCGCAGGTGCTGGTGTCCCACAGGCCGTTGACGTAATTGGCGATCGTGACGGCCTCGTTGAGGTACGCGGTGTTGCCGGTCAGGTCGTACGCGTCGATCCAGGCCAGCGCCCACCACTCGGCGTCGTCGGTGGCGCGGCTGATGAAGTCCCCGTCGATGGGGTCGGAACTGCGCGCGCCGGCCGGGAAGGACGCCTTGTCGATCTGGTAGGTGCGGTCCACGACCCAGCGGTAGCGGGTGTCGCCGGTCTGCCGCATGTAGTCGATCACGGTGGTCAGTGCCACCGCGCTGTTCCACCAGCTCGACGGCCAGTACGCGGTGTTGGGGTCGTAGGAGTACATCAGCGCGTCGGCCGCCGCGGAGTCCCGGGTGACCGCGGGCCGCGCCCAGGCGGTGCAGCTGCCGTTCTGGCCCTCGACCGCGCGCCCGCAGGCGCGGACCGCGCCGCCGTACAGCCGCCCCAGCGGGTCACTGGTGTTGAAGGCCGCGGTACGGGTCCCGGTGGCGCCGGACGGCACGCTGGTACGGCCCTTGGAGGAGCCGTCCGGCCAGCTCGCGCCGCTGTCCCAGGAGCGGTCCAGCCAGATCTCGTCGCCCGCCTTGCCGCCGGAGATGGTGCCCCAGGCCAGGCCGCCGGAGTCGGTGTGCAGGGCGATGGTGCGCCCGCTGAGCGTGGTCGGGGCGACCGGCTGGACGTCGCCCGAGCCGGGCGCGGCGCCGTCGCACACGGTCGCGCAGACCGACAGGCGCGCCCAGTTGGTGCAGGTCACTCCCCCGGCGTCGCCGCACGCGCGGAGCACCGCGCGGCGGTGGTTCGTGGGGTCGTAGAGGTTGTACATCAGGGTGCGGGTGCCGGTCCACGTGGAGGGGATCGACGCCTTGCCGAGCAGTCCGTCCCAGGTGGAGCCGCCGTCCCAGGAACGGTCCAGCCACACCGAGTCGTTGAGCACGCCCTTGTCGATGCTGGCCCACGCCATGCCGTCGGCGTCGTCCACGTGGAGTTCCAGCAGCCGGCCGTTGAGGTTCACGTTCGGCACCGGGAAGGTCTCCTGGGCGGCCTGCGAGGGGTCGCGGGTGTCGCAGTACAGCGCGCACACGGTGGTGCTCGCCGCGGGGGACACGGACGCCGCGGACCGCGCGGACGCGGTGGAGGCCGCCGGGGAGACCGCGGCGGACGCGGATGTCGCGGCCGGTGGGCCGCCGGGTTGCGCGCCCCATGCCGCGGCGGGCGTCCAGCCCGCGGCGACGAGCGCCAGGAGGAGCAGCAGGACGGCCGGCAGAGCAGGCCGCGGGAACGCCTTGCGCACGGGTGGCCCCTTCCTCGTCCACCGCTCTTCAACGTGGTAAATGAGAGCGGTTTCAAGGGCATGACAGCACGGCCTTGATGTCATGTCCATAGCGAGAACCGAAGTGGCCAGTGTGTCAGCAGAAGCCGGACGAGGCCCGATTGAGGCACCTCGTCCGGTCTGCCGCACCCCCACCGGGCGTCACCCTGGCGGAGTCCAGATCCGTATAACGTTGTAAAGCAGTGGGCGGACGGCGGCCCGTCGGCGACCGTCCGCCGGCTACTCCCCCGCGGCCGCCGCGGCCCCCGCGGCGAAGTAGTGGTCGAGGGCGAGGTCGGCGAGCAGGTCGGGGTGCTCCGGGCGCCAGTCCAGCAGCGCGCGGGTGCGGGCGGCGGAGGCCGGGATGTCCAGGCCGACCAGGCCGGCGAGGAAGCCGAAGCGGGCCTCGGCCTGCTCGGGCGCGACCGCGGCGACCGGCACGTCCAGCCGGCGGCCGATCTCCTCGGCGATCGCCCGCAGCGGCACGCCCTCGTCGCCCACCGCGTGCAGTCGCGAGCCGCCGGGCGCCTTCTCCAGCGCCAGCCGGTAGACGCGGGCGGCGTCCCGGGTGTGCACGGCGGGCCAGCGGTTGGCGCCGTCGCCGAGGTAGCCGGACTCGCCGGCCCGGCGGGCGGCGGCGATCAGCGTCGGGACGAAGCCGTGGTGGTCCAGGTCGCTGTGCACGACCGGGGGCAGCCGCACGACCGAGGACCTGACGCCGCGCGCGACCAGCCCGGCGACCTCGTTCTCCGCCTCGACGCGGGGGCCGGCGGTGCGCACCTGGTCCTCGGTGCTGGGCGTGCCGGGCACGCCGGAGGCGCCGGTGCCCGAGGTGCCGACCAGCGGCTTGCCGCTGCCGGCCAGCGCGTCGCCGAGCGCGCGCACCACGGCCAGGTCGTCGGCGATCGCGCCCTCGTAGTTCCCCGAGCGCATGGCCTCGTGCTTGAACGCGAGGTGGACCACCCCGTCGGCCTCCGCGGCGGCCTCGCGCAGGCCGTCCAGATCGTCCAGGTCGCCCGTCCGGACCCGGGCGCCGAGCGCCTTGAGCGCGGCGGCGCCGGACTCCGACCGGGTCAGGCCGGTCACCTCGTGGCCGGCGGCGAGCAGGTCGGGGAGCAGGGCCGAGCCGACATGGCCGGTCGCTCCGGTGACGAAGACGTGCATGGGGAGCCTCCTGGCTTCCTTCCGCGCCCCGGGCGGGGTCGCCCGGAACGGTGACAGGACTCTGTCTCGTCACCACCGTAACACCTGATGCGACAGAGTCCTGTCACGTAGACTTCCGGCATGGCGAGGTGGGAACCCAATGCGCGTGAGCGGCTGGAACGCGCCGCGCTGGAGCTGTTCCTGCAGCGCGGCTACGAGAGCACGACGGTGGCGGAGATCGCCGAGCGCGCGGGGCTGGTGCGGAGCACGTTCTTCCGGCACTTCTCGGACAAGCGGGAGGTGCTCTTCGGGCGCGACGAGCTGAAGCTGCTGCTCCTCGACGGGATCGCGGGCGCGCCGGACGGCGCGTCGCCGATCGAGACGGTCGGGGCGGCGCTCCGGTCCGCGGCGGCGGCCTTCAGCCCGCAGCGGCGCGCGTTCGTGCGGCAGCGCCAGCAGGCCGTCGCCGCCAACAGCAGCCTGCTCGAACGCGAGCTGCTCAAGCGCGCGGGGCTGGCCGCGGCGATGGCGGAGGCGCTGCGCGGGCGCGGCATCGCGGAGCCGACGGCGAGCCTGGCCGCGGAGGTGGCGTCGCTCGCGCTGCGGACGGCGCTCGCGCGGTGGGTCGAGGAGGCGCCGGCGGATTCCGGTACAGGTTCCGGTACGGGCCCCGGTGCCGGTACGGGTCCCGGTGCCGGTACGGGTCCCGGTGCCGGTACGGGTCCCGGTGCGCACGCGGATGCGGACGCCGGTGCGGGTGCCGGTGGGGCGGACGGCGTGACGCCCGGCGGGTGGGCGGACCCGCGGGAGTTCGGGGAGATCGCGCGTGATCAGCTGGCGGCGCTGCGGGCGGCGGGCGCGGCGCTGGGCTGACGGCGGCCGGGGTCACGGACCGGGCGTCACGATCGGGGCGTCACGCATCCGGGCGCCGCGGGTCGGCGCGAACGCGCCTGGTGCGCGGGCGGGTCGGCGGGCGCGGCGCCATGGGCGCTCCGGCGCCCTTCGCTTCCCCGGCGGGAGCCGTCAGGCCGGGTCGGGGAGGGCGACTCGGTCGGCGGCCGGGGGGATGCGCGGCGGCGCGGGGACGTAGCTGCCGGAGGCGCCGCCGTGGCCCCGGTGCACCAGCAGGCCGGAGAGCGGGTCGGGGACCGCGTCCAGCGCGGCCCGGGTGCCGGGCAGCGACTTCCAGTCGAGCCAGGCGCGTTCCTCGGTGAAGGCCACTTCGAGCACCACGCCCCAGCTGTGCGCGAACCACTGCCACGACGACGCGCCGTTCGTGACCAGCGACTCGGCGAGCGCCTGCGCATGGGCGTCGCGCCAGCCGGCGGCGGAGACCCCCGCGCGCTCGGCGTCCAGGACCTCGATCGACCACCAGTCCGCTGCAGTCATGCGATTGACGATAGACACCGGCCAACTCCGCCGGAAGGGTCCTGACGCGTCCGGGCCGTGATCCTTTGTCCGGATGCGCCGGAGATCACCGCGGCGGCAGGGCGCGAGGGCCCGACCGCCGGCCGACGACCACCGTCCGGCACAGGGCCGTCCGGCCGACGACCGCCATGTGCCGGCAGGCGCAGGGTGATTCGGGCGACGACCTCAACCACCGGCCGGTACAGGCCGGTTCGGCCGAACGACCGCCACGTGCCGCCCGGCGACCGGCCGTTCGGCCGACAACCTCAACCGCCGCCCGGCGCCGGGCCGTTCAGCTCAGCGCTGCCTCCGCCGCTGCGAGGATCTCCGTCACCCTCGCGCCGAACCGCGCGTCGCACGCGTGGGGTTCGCCGGAGACCAGCGCGTCGACGGCCGCGCTCAGCGCGTCGGTCGCCGATCCGGCCAGGTCCTGCGGGTACGCGGCCACGCCGTGCGCGCCGCGGAACTCGACCGTGACGCCGGCCGCTTCGGGCGGCGCGGAAAGCGTCAGCAGTGCCGTGCTGGACGCGCCGCTCTCGTGACGCAGCGTCAGGTGGACGGTGTCGCGCGGCCCGCGGGCGGCGTGCACCTCGGTGGCGTCGCCGAGCACGGGCAGCAGTACGGACAGCGCGTGCGGGCCGACGTCCCACAGGCCGCCCTTGTCCCTGCGCCACGGCGAGTCGGCGAACGGGCTGTCGGCCGGCGTGCCGGCGTCCGGCGGGAACACCGCGCCGTACCAGTCCGCGCGCGCGGTGAACCAGTCGCCCGCGGCGGCCTGTTCGGCGATCCAGCGTGCGGCGGCCGGCGCGAAGCGCAGCGTGAAGAAGACCAGCGAGCGCACGCCCGCCGCCTCGACCGCGTCGGCGACCTCGCGGGCCGCCTCGACCGTGGTGGCCAGCGGCTTGTCCAGCAGCAGGTGCCGGCCGGCCCGCGCGGCGCGCGCGGCGAGCGGCGCCTGGATCGCGGGCGGCAGCGCAACGGCGACCGCGTCCACGTCGGCGATGAGCGCGTCGGCGTCGGGGTAGGGACGGGCGCCCAGCGGCCCGGCCGCCTCCGCGGCTGCCTCGGGCCTGCGGCCCCACACGCCGACCAGGTCGACGCCGGGGTGCGCGGCCAGCGCGGGACCGTGCGTCGAGCGCGCCCAGGGTCCGGTGCCGAGCAGACCGACGCGCAGCCGCCCGCTCCCGCTCCCGCCCGGGGACGTACCCGCGCCGGCGTCGGCGGACGTACCGGCACCGGCACCGGCACCGGCACCGGCATCCGAGCCCGCACTTCCGCCCGAGCCCGCGTCCGCGCTCCCGCCCGGGGACGTACCCGCGCTCACCTCCGCCTCCCCCGTCACGCCTGGGTCCGCGGCTCCTCGTGGCGGACGTACGCATCGCGGTCCAGGTCCCGCAGGTCCACCGAGAACTGCACCTCCAGGTGCGGCAGCGGCGCGATGTGCCGGCGCAGCAGGTCGAGGGCCGCCTCGGTCACCTCCCGCTTGACCTCGGGGGTGCGCCCGGCCAGCAGCGAGATCTCGGCGTGCACCAGGGCGTAGTGGGGCGAGCCGTCGGCGATGAAGGTGTCGTCGAGCCGGACGAACCGGGTCTTGCAGCCGTCGGCCTTCGCGCCGGCGGCCCGGACCAGCACGTCGTGCAGGTCCTTGCCGAAGGCGGGGCGGTCGAAGGCGTCGGCCACGGCGGCGGAGTATTCAACGATGGTGTGCGGCATGCGCCGAGCATAAGGCGTGTCCGCACGGCCGTGCGGTGCGCCCGCGGGTCCGGTTCACACACGGTTAACACATGGGCAACGGTCGGGAAAAACGTTGCTGGGACGCTGCACCCGGCCCGACCAGCGCGGCTCGGCGCCGGCACCCGCGACCACGTTCGCCAAGGATTTCGTAAGGACGGCGTCACCGTGACCTACAAGGCTGAGTACATCTGGACCGACGGCACCCGCCCGACCGCCAAGCTGCGCTCCAAGACCAAGATCCTGGCCGACGGAGCCGAGCCGCCGGTCTGGGGTTTCGACGGTTCGAGCACCAACCAGGCCGAGGGCCACGCCTCCGACCGCGTACTGCAGCCGGTCGCCACCTTCCCCGACCCGATCCGCGGCGGCGCGAACGTCCTGGTGCTGTGCGAGGTGCTCAACACCGACGGCACCCCGCACGAGTCCAACACGCGTGCGACGCTGCGCGAGGTGGCCGAGCGGTTCGCGGACCAGGAGTCGCTGTTCGGGATCGAGCAGGAGTACACCTTCTTCCAGGGCTCGCGCCCGCTGGGCTTCCCCGAGGGCGGCTTCCCCGCCCCGCAGGGCGGTTACTACTGCGGTGTCGGCGCCGACGAGATCTTCGGCCGCCCGGTGGTCGAGAAGCACCTCGACAACTGCCTGGCCGCCGGCATCGGCATCTCCGGCATCAACGCCGAAGTCATGCCCGGCCAGTGGGAGTTCCAGGTCGGGCCGCTGAGCCCGCTGGAGGTCGCGGACCACCTGTGGGTGGCGCGGTGGCTGCTCTACCGCACCGCCGAGGAGTTCGGCGTCTCGGCGACGCTGGACCCCAAGCCGGTCAAGGGCGACTGGAACGGCGCCGGCGCGCACACCAACTTCTCCACCAAGCGGATGCGCGAGAGCTACGAGGCGGTGGTCGAGGCCGCCGAGGCGCTGGGCCGCGACGACAAGCCGCTTGAGCACATCAGCAACTACGGCGCGGGCGTCGAGTCGCGGCTGACCGGCGCGCACGAGACCGCGCCGTGGAACGAGTACAGCTACGGCGTCTCCGACCGCGGCGCGTCGGTGCGCATCCCGTGGCAGGTCGAGGTGGACCAGAAGGGCTACATCGAGGACCGGCGGCCGAACGCCAACGTCGACCCGTACGTGGTGACGCGGCTGATCGTGGACACCTGCGGCAGCGCGCTGGAGAAGGCCGGCCTGGTCTGAGCCGTCCGCGTCCGGGGGCGTCCGTCGGTGTGACGGGCGCCCCCTGCGCATGTGACCATCGCACCAAAGGCTCGTTTGACAGCGCGTGAACACGCGAGCGCAGTCAGCGAATTCACCCGTCGTCGTGCCGAAGCAGGGCGGGCACCCGGACGAACCGGTCGCGGTGGAGGAAGCGGAGGCGGCGCTCGTCGAGCACTATCCGCGGCTGGTGCGGCTCGCGTATCTGACGCTGCCGGCCCGGCTCGGCAAGCACCGCCGCGTGATCACCGCCCACCGGCTGGCGCAGCGCGCGCTGCCGCGGTCCGCGCGGACCGCGCGCGGCGGCGCGTACGGGCTGCTGCGCCGCGAGGTGCTGCGCGAGGCGATGGCGTACGGCGGGGGCGGCCGGCTGCGGGCGGCGGCGCGGACCGCGCTGGACGCGCTGCGGCCCCCGGCGGTGCTGGGCCTGCGGGTGCACCCGCGGGTCGGCGGCGACGACGAACTCGCCCTGGAACGCGCCCTGTCGGCGCTGCCCGCGGCCGCCCGCGCGGCCTATGCGCTCCAGCGCCTCGAAGGGCTCGGCGAGCGCGTCGCGCGGTCGGTCCTGGAGTCGGCGGGCGCGCCGGACCCGGCGGGCGCGCTGCGGACGGCGTCGGGTGTGGGCAGCGGTGACGAGCTGCTGCGGGCGCCGCAGTTCGACCCCTGCACCGTGCAGGCACGGCCCACCGATCTGCTGCGCCGCCGCCAGCGCGGCCGCGTCGCGCTGGTCGCCGCGGCGGTCGTGGGCGTGGGCGCGCTGCTGCTCGCGGTGGACGACGGGGGCGACGGCGGCGCCCGTTACACCGCCGCGGGCACGCCGGGCGCGGACCCGCGGGCGCTGGACCCGGCCGCGCTGGTGCGGATCGCGCCCACGCTGTGGCGCTCGACCGGACGGCTGGACTTCTCCGCCTGGCCGGCCCGCGGCGACCGCGCCACCGACACCGCGCTGCTCGGCCGCGCCCTTGCGGTGTGGGCGCACCCGGGCTCCTCGGTCGACGTCGGCGCCACCCCCGGCACCCCGCGCTCGGGCCCGGCGCAGCCGCCGCAGCTGCTGTTCGCGGGCGACGTGGACGAGGCCACGGTGGTGGTCTTCTACGACGGACTCCGGGTGGTGCGGTACGCGCAGCCGCGGCACGGCGGCGGCCGGGCGGCGCTGGACCTCGCGCAGGCCGCGGACGCCGACCTGACCAGCTCGGCTGCGGTGCTGCTGGACCGGGTGGACGGCAACGCCCGTTATCTGACCGCCCCTTGGGTGGCCTCCGCGCAGACCCGGGACCTGCTCGCGCCGGACCGCGCGGCCACCGCGGTGCACCGGTCCGCCGAGGGCGTGACCGACCCGGTGCGCATGCCCGCCGCGCTGACCGGCGCGGCCTGCGGGTCCTCCTGGCCGGTCCTCCAACTGCGGTCGTCCGCGGCGGTCGTGGAGCACCACAGCTTCCTCGTCACCGACCTCGGCGACATCCTGCCGACCCATCTGACGTACACCGCGCCGCCGCGTGCCGGGGTGCGGGCGGGCGCGCCGCGCGAGGCCACCGGCGCGCAGGCGCTGGTCAGTTGGGCGCACGACGCGTGCGGGCTGGCCCAACTGCGCGGCCAGAGCGTCAAGTCGGTCAACGACTGGGAGTTCGCCCGCACTTCCCTGCCGGAGGGGGCCGGCACCGCGTCGTGGACCTGCGACCGGGCGGACACCTGGCGCGGCCCCGGCCTTGCCACCGTACGGTTCGTGCCGCCGGACGCCGCCGCGTCGGCCGCGGGTTCCGTGGTCGGGCAGCAGGCGGACGGCAGCGCGTGCGGCCGGTTCGGGCAGGACGTGATGGCCGGGGTGATGTGGCGGGCGCCGTCCGCCGACTGGTACCTGGTGGCCGCGGGCAGCCGCGACGTCACGCGGATCACCGCCACGCACGGCGTCGAGGCGCGGGCCGAGGGGCCGTTCCTCGCGGTGCGCGCGCCGCGCGGCGCCACCGCCACGCTCACCGGACGGCTGGCCTCGGGCGGTACGCTCGCGCCCCTCGGCCAGGGCTGAGCGGCCCGCCTTCGGCGCGTCGCGTGCGTGGCGGCGGGACCGGCCGGCAGGCGACGGCGGTGAGCGGTGGCAGTGGCAGTGGCAGTGGTGGCGCCTGCCGACACGGCGGGATCAGTCGGTGACGGCGGTCGCGGCCGCCACCACTGGGTCAGCCGGTGACGGCGGTCGCGGCCGGCACCGCGAGCCGCATCACCACGTGGTCGTCCGCCACGCTCTCCTCGGTCCAGCCCTGCCGGGCGTAGAAGGCCCTGGCCCGGGTGTTGGGGCCGAAGACCTCCAGGCGGACCGTGCGCAGCCCGGCGGACTGCCAGACCTCGACGCAGCCGCGGTGCAGCTCGGTGCCGGCGCCGGTGCGCCACACCCGCGGGTCGACGTGGAACTGGAAGAGCGTGTCGCCGTCGAACCGCGCGCCGAACGCGGCGAAGCCGGCGACGCGCCCGCCGCGGACCGCGCACAGCACGACCCGTTCCGGCGAGGCGATGGCGCGCGCCAGTCCGTCGCGCTGCCGGGCCAGCTCGGCCTGCCCGAGGTACGCCTCCTCGGGCAGGTGTCCGGCGTAGTACGTGGCCCGGGCACGGGCGTGGACGTCGCAGACGGCGTCCAGGTCGGCGGCGAGGGCGGTACGGATCGCGGTGTGCGGCGCATTCATGCCCCCGTGGACGACCCGCGGCCCGCCCCCGGTTC
>JAJSZB010000016.1:0-40211 GCA_050613715.1 Streptomyces sp. IBSBF 3018 | reverse complement strand
GGTGAGGGGCGGGTGTGCGGGTCGGCGGTCGGATCGGGCGGACGAGGCGCGGGCGTACGGGAGCGGCGGGCCGCCGGCGGCCGGCCGCCGGAAGCGTGGGCGGGCTCCGGCGGGTGGCGGCAACGGTCGCTCGGGTGACGGGAAGGGCCCGGCGTGTGGCGGGAACGGTCGGGCGGGTGACGGAAGCGGTCCGTGCTGCGGTCTCACAGGTGCGCCGCCGCCTTCTGCGGCAGGTCCTCGGTCTGCAGGCGCACCAGGTCCTCCGCGGTCGGGTCGGCGAGTTCGGCCACGCGCTGGGCCTGCCGCGCGGTCATCTCCTGGAAGACCTGGCGGGCCGAGCGGCCGTTGCCGAAGCCGCGGCCGCGCGGCAACCGGCCGAAGAACCCCGCGAGTTCGGCGCGCGCCTGCTCGGTCAGCTCGTAGCGGTGCTCGGCCGCCTGGTGCTCGACGATCGAGACCAGTTCCGCGTCGTCGTAGTCGGTGAAGGTCAGGGTGTGGCTGAACCGGGACGCCAGGCCCGGGTTGGAGGCGATGAAGCGGCCCATCTCGTGGGGGTAGCCGGCGGCGATCACCACGATGTCGTCGCGGTGGTCCTCCATCAGCTTCACCAGCGTGGCGACGGCCTCGGTGCCGAAGTCGTTGCCCATGTGCGCGGGGGCGAGCGCGTACGCCTCGTCGATGAACAGCACGCCGCCCAGCGCCTGGGTGAACGCGGCGGTGGTGCGCGGACCGGTGTGGCCGACGTACTCGCCGACGAGGGCGCTGCGGTCGACCTCGACCAGGTGGCCGCGGCGCAGCAGGCCGAGCGCCTTGAGCAGGCGGCCGTACAGCCGGGCGATGGTGGTCTTGCCGGTGCCGGGGTTGCCGGCGAAGACCAGGTGGCGGCCGAGCGGCGGCGCGGGCAGCCCGGCCTCCTCGCGCCGCCGGACCGTCTGCATCAGCTTGACCAGCGCCCCGACGTCGCGTTTGACGCTCTCCAGGCCGACCAGCGCGTCGAGTTCGGCGAGCAGGTCGTCCAGGTCCTCCTCGACGGGCTCCACGGGCACGGCGGCCGGTTCCGCGCCCGGGTGCGCGGACGGCACGGCGGGCGCGCCGCCGTACGGCACGGGCTCACCGGACGGTGCGGGGCCGCCGGGACCGGCCGGGCCGCCGGGTGCGCCCGGTCCGAACGGGTGGCCGGGGCCCGCGGGTCCCACCGGGCCGCCCGGCGCCCCGGGTCCGCCGGGCCGTACGGGTCCGCCCGGTGCTCCAGGGCCGCCGGGTCCGGCAGGGCCCCCGGGTCCGCCCGGGCCGGCGGGACCGCCCGGCGCGGCGGCCCCGTGCGGCATGCTCGGCCGCTTCACGTCGTACGAGAAGCAGCCGTCGAACGTCGGCCGCGCGCCGTCCGCCTGGTCCAGGTCCTCGGCGCAGTCGCGGACCCGGCAGCGGCGGAAGTGCGGCGCGGCGTCGCGCGCGACGTGCAGCGCGGGGAAGCCGGAGCCGGCCACCTCGCAGGAGGCGAACGTGCCGCCCGCGCCCTCGGCGAGGTAGATGCCGGTCTTGGCGCAGCCGTCGACCAGCAGCCCGGCAACCTCGGGTGCCGCGCCGGTCCACACCACCACGCCGGAGCCGGCGCTCGCCTCGACCGAGCCGCCGCGCACTCGGGCCGAGCCGCCGGTGTCCACGACGATGCCAGCGGCGCCGGGCGCGGCGATCCTGACCTGTTCCAGGGCCGCGGCGCCGCCGCCCGCGATCCGCACGCCGATGGTCCCGGCGCGCAGCACCGCGCAGTGGCCGAGCACGGTGGGCGTCTCGGACTCCGCGTGGACGCCGGTCCCCGCGCCGGTGACCCGGCAGCCGCCGGCGGTGACGGCGGCGCGGCCGGCGGCGTGCAGGCCGGACATCGCGGCGCCGTGCACGGAGCAGTCGGCGAGTTCGACGCGGGCGGCGCCGACCGCGTGCACGCCGTGCTCGGGGCTGTCGCCGATCCGGCACTCGCGCAGCCGCACGGTGGCCTCGTCGGCGGCGTGCACGGCGCTGAACGCGGCGCCGGAGACCCGGCAGTCGACGAGTTCGGCGACGGCGGCGCCCAGCACCAGCAGGCCGTTGGCGCGTGAGCCGGTGACCGCGCAGCCGGTGGCGGTCAGCCGCGCGCCGTCCTGGACCAGCAGGCCGCTGGTGGCGGCGCCGGTGATGCGGCAGTCGGCGAGTTCGGCGCGGGCCGAGCCGGTGAGCCGGACGCCGACCGCGCCGGGCGCGGCGATGCGCAGGCCGGAGGCGATGACGCGGCCGCCGTCGTCGGCGAGCAGGGCGCTGCCGCCGGTGTCCCGCACGGTGCAGTCGGTGAGCGCGAGGCCGGCGCGGTGGCGCACCCGGATGCCGGAGCCGGTGGCGCCGAGCAGCCGCAGCCGGTCGGCGGCGAAGCGGGCGGCGCCGGTGAGCAGGATGCCGATGCCGTCGGCGGCCTCGACGCGGGTGTCCTCGGCCCGGCCCCTCGCGGTGCCGGACAGGTGGAGGGCGGCGCCGCCGGTGGCGGTGACGCGGCAGCGCTGGAGGAGCAGCGCGGGGTGGGTGGGACCGTCCGGGTCGTCAGGGTCGTCCGGGTCGCCCGTGCCGTCCACGTGATCCGCATGGTTCGCGTAGTCCTTGTGGCCCGCGTGGCCTGCGTGGCCCGTGTGGTCCGCGTCGTCCCCGCTGCCGGGTCGGGACGGGCCGCCGCCGAACCCTTCCAGGCTGCGCAGACCGCCGAGGCCGCGCTCGCCGCCGAGGCCGTCCGGGCCGCCGAAACCGTCCGCGCCCCCGAACCCGTCGCCCCCGACCCCGTAGTCCGGGTCGGCCTGCGGGCTGCCCGGGTGCGCGTCGCCGCGCCCCGCGCCCTTGGCCTCGATGCCGCCGCCGGAGACCGCGCAGTCGTGCAGCGCGAGCGCCGAGCCGTCCAGGACCAGCACGGCGGGGGTGTACGAGCCGGCCGCGTCGCCGCCGCGCACGGCGAAGCCGTGCACCGCGCAGGTGCGGGCGGTGACGGTGAGCGCGGGCGTCTGCTCGTCGTCGGAGAGCAGCACGACGCTGCCGGGCCCGTGCTCGGTCATCAGCGTCAGCGACCGGTCGACGGTGAGGTTCTCGCGGTACTCGCCGGGTGCGACGAGCACGGTGTCGCCGGCCCGTGCTGCGCGCACCGCGGCGGTCAGCGTGCGGTGGGCGCCGCGGCCCCTGGGGGCGACGGTGTGGACGCGGTCGTTCACTTCTGCGGCGTCCCTTCGCCGTCGGGGCCCGGCTGCGGCGCGCCCTGCGTGGTGGGCGCGGGCGCCGGCTGCGGCACGGGCGCGGGTTCGGGTACGGGAGCGGGCGCCGGCACGTACCAGGACGGGTGGAGGTCGGCGCGGAACAGGTTGGTCAGCGCCCAGGTCGTCATCTTCTCCGGCAGCTTGAAGGCGAACTGCGCGACGAAGTCGCCGAAGCCCTGCCGGTGCCAGAGCCGCGCGCCCAGCCCGTTCAGCACCAGGTTCTTGCCGAGTCCGGTGGTGACCGTGCCGGTCAGCGAGGAGGCCGCGCTGATCAGTCCGTCGAGCGCGGCCGCGCCGCCGGACAGCGTCACCGAGTGGCCGTCGGCGTCGGTGACCCCGAACACGGCGGCGTTCATGCTGCCGTTGACCCAGCCGCTGAGGACGCTGACGCCACCGCTGTAGGCGAAGTCGTAGCTGCCGCCGCGCCAGCGGATCGGCGTCTCGTTGCCCGCCCACTCGTTGGACCAGTGCTTGTCGTGGTTGAACGGGTGCCGGTTCCAGCCCTTGCCGCCGTCGATGTTGGCCAGGCCCATCCGCCAGTCGCCGCTGTGCCGCAGCATGTCCAGGCGGTTGTCGTGGACGACGGTGCCGACCGCGGTCTTCAGCCCGGAGCTGACCGAGGCGTTGGCGAACGCCTTGAGGGCGTCCTTGCCGGTGAACGGCTTGTTCTGGATGTCGGCGACGATCGCGTTGATCGCGAGGTTCGCGGTGAACTCCAGGATGAACTCCTGGAAGAACTCGATGGCGGCCTTCTCCGCGATGAGCTTCCACTGCGGCTGGTACAGCGCCTCGCCCAGGCGCGGCGCGTCGAAGCCGGCGAAGTCCCACTGGAGGCGGTTGGCCTCGCGGATGCGCCGGCCCCAGCCGCGCAGTTCGGTGAACGCGCCGCGGAAGTCGACCTCGCGGCCGGTGATGTGGAACCGGCCGAAGGCGTCGGACTCCCAGACGAAGCCGCCCGCGGTGCGCTGGGCGATGACGTGTCCGGCGGCGTCGTAGTGGCGCCACTGGCCGAGCCAGCCGTCCTTCTCCAGGAAGCCGCCGCCGGGCAGCGCCGTGCGTTCCCTGACCACCGCGCCGTGGTCGAACTCCTTCCAGGTGCCGGCCGGCGGGGCCTGCACGCCGCCGCCGAGGAAC
The DNA here is from genome assembly GCA_050613715.1 of Streptomyces sp. IBSBF 3018. Taxonomy (GTDB): domain Bacteria; phylum Actinomycetota; class Actinomycetes; order Streptomycetales; family Streptomycetaceae; genus Actinacidiphila. Next base: position 35,814 of record JAJSZB010000016.1, on the reverse strand, counting down.
TCCCTGACCCGGCCGTTGACGGCGGTCGCGGGCACCTCGCGGACGACGACGGGGGCCGCGCCGTGCGCGACGACGGTGTCCTGGAAGCGGGTGGCGCCGTCGACCCAGGTGTTCGACCAGCCGCCGCGTCCGCCGCCGAGCGAGGGGTCCCACCACTGCCGTACGTGCGCGCCGGCGCCGTAGTCCACCGGCCGTCCGGCCCGGTCGAACTTCTGCCACTGCCAGCTGTGCGCGCCGGTCGCCGGGTCGGTGACCCGCCAGGAGTCGACGTAGTGGCTGTCCAGCACGGTGCGCACCCGCACCGCCCGGTCGCCGGACGGGCCGCGCTCGAAGTGCACGAAGGAATCGTCGTACGGGGTGGGGCCGTTGTAGCCGCGGCCGTACGTCACCGGTCCGGTGGTGGGCGCGCCGGTGCCGTCGCCGCGGTCGGTCCAGAACCAGGAGCGGGTGTCGGCGCGGCCGTCGTAACCGGTGAAGTTCCAGCGGGTGTTGCCGCTGGGAACGCTCATCTCGACGGTGTGCGGGGCGCCGTCGGCGCCGGGCCATTGGTCGGTGCGGCCGACGATCGCGCCGTGCGGGTCCTTCAGCACCGAGACGTGCGGGTCGGCGAGGCCCCCGGTCACCTTGAACTCGCGGACCGTGCCGTCCGCGTAACCGGCGCGCGCCACCTGCCAGTTGGCCGCCCGGTTCGGGTGGTACCAGTCGTTCGGGCCGGCCGCCGGGTCGAAGCGGTCCTCCCAGATCCGGCCGTCGGGCATGTTGGCGGTGTCCACGCGGTGGCCGGAGGGGTGGCCCGCGCCCTCGGTCCACGGGGTGAAGTTCGGGTCGGCGTGGACGCCCGCGGGCAGCGGCACGGTGTCGCCGACCTTGAGCGTGTTGCCGTTGCCGAGCTTGAACGAGCCGCGCACCAGGGTGCCGTCGGGGGCGAGGTCGAAGGAGCTCTCGTTCATGCCGGTGAAGCGGTAGCCGTGGGTCTGCGCGCCGGTCGCCGGGTCCGTCAGCGTCCAGTGCGACATCTGGAAGCGGGTGTCGCCCTTGAGCCAGGCGCGGCCGTCGAACGCGGCCGCGGGGATGCCCATGCCGATCACCGGGTTGCGGCGCACCCACTGCGGCGGGCGCTGCTCGGACCAGCGGGTGACCTCCAGCATCCCGCCCCCGCCGGGGAGTTGCTCCAGCGCGCCGGTGGGTTTGCCGTGCGGGGACTGGGAGTTCCAGAGGGTGTGGCGGACCGGGCCGCCCGGGGTGGTGACGGTGACGGCGCGCGGGGCGCCGTTGGCGTCGAGGGTGAACTCCTTGTACTGCAGGGCGTTTCCCTGCGGCAGGTGGGCCGGCCCCCACTGGCGCTGCGCGACCGCGCCGGTGCCGTCGTCGCCGAGCCGGTCGGTCCAGCCGCCGTCCCAGTCCCAGCCGCGGGTGCCGGTGGCGTTCGGCACCGGGACGCGGTCGGGCTTGTCGTAGCGCATCCAGCGCCAGGTGCCGCCGTCCTTGTAGGCGAAGACGCTGCCGTTCACGCCCTGCCGGAAGTCGTGCACGGTGCGGAGGTTGTGGTCGACGCCCTTCCAGTCCTTGCCGTCCATGGTGCCGTAGTGGCGGGTGCCCCAGTTGACGGTGGCGCCGGTGCCGTCGACCTGGGTCCACCGGGTGCGCTGGCTGCCGTTCCAGCGGACGAAGCCGGTGCTGTCGATGGAGCGCACCGAGTCCAGGGCGCCGCCGCCGGGCAGCGGCCTGCGGTCGAAGATCTCCACGGTGGTGCCGCCGGGCTTGGCGACCAGCCGGATGCGCCCGGCGTCGTCGGCGACGTCGATGGTGCCGGAGTGCAGCAGGTCGCGGCCGGCTCCGGTGACGGCGGCGCCGTTGCCGTCCACCAGCTGCCAGCTGCGCTGCCCCGGCCGCAGGTCGAAGTGCCGGTCGGGCACGGCCCGGCCGTCGCGGGTGACGTTGACCCGCTGCACGGTGAGCCTGCCGTCGGCGCCGAACTGGCGGTATTCGCCGGCCGCCGGGCCGCCGCCGGGGCGGGTGATCCGCCAGTCGCCGCCGTGGTGGGTGAGGTTCGCGACGGGGTTGCCGTGCGCGTCCAGGCCGAGGTGGACGGGGGCGGGCGGGGCGGCGCCGGCCGCGGCGGGCGCGGGCGCGGGGTGCCGGGTGACGCCGAACCGGCCGAGCTGCCGGTCGTCGAAGCCGTGCAGCATCACCGCGTGGTCGCCGAGCGCGCCGGTGGCCGGGTCGAAGGTGCGGTAGTCGCCGCGGGCGGTGTCGGTGACCCGCACGGTGGCCGGGGTGCCGTCGGCGGCCAGGTCGACGCGCACCGCGCGGTGCGGCACCGGCGCCCAGCCGCCGTCCACCAGCGTGCCCGCGTGCGCGCCGGGCGGCGTCTGCGTGTAGCCGAAGAAGTGCCCGTTCTCGTCCAGGAGTTGCCGGCCGTCGCCGATGTGGGTGCGGGTCGCGTCGTAGAGCGTGTACGTGGCGGGGCGGCCGGGGGCGCCGCCGGTCTCCACGCGGATGCCGCCGCCGAGGTGGTCCATCGCGCGGCCGGGCCGCAGGTCGCCGGCGAGCCCCTCGACGTGGCCGGCGCCGATGGCGTCGGCGGGCATCACCGCGAAGCCGTGCACGGTGCCGTCCGCGCCGCGCAGCGGTGCGCCGACGCCGACCGCCGCGCCGGTCGCGGGGTCGTAGCGCACGAACTCGCCGCCGGTGCCGTCCTGGACGACCTTCAGCCCGGTGACCGTGCCGGCGGCGTCGGTCTCGGCGACCACGGAGTGGCCGGGCACCGGTGTGCCGTCGGGACCGATCCAGCGGGCCGGGGCGCCGTTGCCGGGCGCGGGGAACTCCAGCGCCCCGGTGTCGGTGCCGCCGGTGGTGATCCGGTGGCCGTCCCACAGGTGGTCGCCGATCGGGTCGAAGACCTGGTACGCGGGCGCGCCGCCGGCCGCGCCGGGGTGGTCGACGCGCAGCGAGCCGTCGCCCTGCACGGTGACGGTGTGCGGCGCGGCCGCGCTCTCGCCGGGCAGTTCCAGGTGGGCGTGGACGCCGTCCCGGGTGTACGTGATGTGGACGGCGCTGCCGCGCGGGACGCCGCCTCCGCCGCCCAGCGGCACGACCTCCACGAGCCGGCCGCCGTCGACGCCGTCGACCGCGATGACCGGCACGCCGGAGGCGCCGCCGAGCAGCCGGGGGCGTTCCTTCAGCGACTGGAGGGTGAGGTCGCGCAGCGCGTGGTCCATCGCCACGGGGTTGACGCCGACCTCGCGCAGCTGTCGTACGGAGTCGGCGAACGTCTGCCGCGCCTCGCCCAGTCGCACCTGCGCGTGATCCAGCGGGCTGACGCCGTGGGAGGGCCCGCCGGGGAAGGAGGCGAGGTAGTCCACGTGCTGCTCGGCCCGTTGCAGATCGTGCGCGGCGAGCTGGAAGCGTCCCCACGCCTCGGTCCGGGGCACGGTCATCGGGTCGTCGGCGCCGCCGAACAGCGCGCCCACCCGCTCGCTGTCGGCGTCCCACGCCTGGTCCAGCTCCTTGCCGGCCAGCCGCGGCGGCTGCGTGCGCGGCGGCTGCGCCGCGGGCACGGCGTGCGCGGCGGCGACATTCGCGGGCTCGACGTGGGCGGGCGGGACGTTCGCGGGGTCGAGGTGCGCGGGGTCCACGTGCGCGGGCTGCACGTTCGCCGGGTCCACGTACGGCGGCTCACCGTGCGCGGGCGTGGCGTGCGCGGGCGTGGCGTGGGCCGGCGTGGCGTGGGCCGGCGTCGCGTGCAGCGGCTGCGGGGCCGGCAGCGCGTGCACCGGCGGGGGCGTCGGCGCCGTCCGGAACGCGGAGCCGCCGAAGTGCCCCGTGCCGCCGTGGTCCAGCAGGTCCATGGCCGCGCCCAGGCGCTGCGCGGGCGGCAGGTCGAGGTCGCCGGGCGCGGTGAACGCGGCCGGCGCCTTGCCCTTGCCGCCGAGACCGGCGGCGGACTCGGCCGGCTGCGGCAGGTCGGTGCCGGCGTGGGTGCCGTAGTGCGCGGTGGCCACCGGCGGGACGGCCGCCCCGGGCGTGGGCGCCGTGGCGGCGGCGATCGTGCGCGGCGTCGCGTCGTGCGTCAGCGCGACCGGCGCCGGCGGCGCGGTGACGGTGTGCACGGCGGCCGGCGGCGGGGTGGCCGTCGCCGAGACGGTCGTGGCGTCGACCGTGTGCACCACCGAGGGCGGCGGCGTCGCGAGGCTCGCGGCGTTGACGTCCACGGAGTGCACGCTCGCGGTGTGGACGTCGACCGGGTGGATGCCCGCCGCGTTCACGTCCACGGAGTGCGCGTCCACGGTGTGCACGTCGGCCGCGTTCACGTTCGTCGTGTGGACGTCGACGGTGTGCACGTTCGCCGCGTTCACCCCGGCGGCGTTCACATCGACCGCGTTCACGTCGACCGCGTGGACGTTCGCGGTGTGGACGTCGACCGTGTGCAGCGCGGCCGGGGGCGGGGTGACGGTCACCGGCGTGGTCGTCGCGTTCACGGTGTGGACGACGGACGGCGGCGGGGTCGCCGTGACCGTCGCGGGGGTGACGTCGACCGTGTGGGCGAGGACCGGCGTCGGCGTGATGTCGGCGATGGCGTGCCCGGTGCCGGCCGTGGCGGCCGGGCCGAGGTCGGTGGCGACGTGGTGCGCGATGGTGGCGGTGATGTGGCTGTCGGAGAGGCCGCCCAGGTGCGGGGTCGGCACGGTCGCGGTGGCGACCTCCAGGTGCGAGATCGGCGACACGTGGACCGTGGCGGCCGCGTCGACCCCGATGTGCACGGAGGGCGGCGCGGTGGTGGCGAGGTGCGCGGCGTCCGGGGTGGGGATCGCGGCGTGCACCGCGGCCGGCGGCAGCACCAGGTCGGTGGCCTGGTGGACCACGGCCGGCGGCGCGATGCTCGCGGTCAGCTGGTGGATCGTCGGGTTCGGGATGCCGCTGACGCCGGCGTGGTCCGCGCCCACCGCGATGTGCACGGGCGGCGGCGTGAACAGGCCCGCGACCGGCTCGGGCAGCTTGCTGAACGCGGGCGCGGCGTCGATGGTCACGCCGTCCGCGCCGTGCGTGATGTTCGCCCAGTCGCCGATCCGGACCGAGGACAGCTTGCCGACCGGGATGTCCAGCAGTGCGTCCATCCGCAGGCTCGCCTGGTGGGAGAAGGTCAGCGGCGCGCCGAAGTCGGTGCCGATGGTGAGCGCGGGCGGGTCGGGCACCAGCAGTCCCGGGGCGGTGAAGCCGGCGGCGCCGGGGGCGTGCGGCAGCGGCATCGGGCCGAGCGCGTTGGTCCACTGGTCGACCTGGATGCGGGTGGCGGCCAGGTCGTGGGTGGGGATGTCGACCAGCGGGTTGACGTTGTGCACGGTGGCCGGCGTCGGGATGTGGCTGACGCCGCTGCCGACGGCCTGCACCGTCGGCCGTACGGTGGCCGGGGGCACCGCGCCGAACCGGAACTTGCCGAAGACGCCGCGGTCGATCAGCGCGATCTTGGTCGCGCCGAAGACGCCGAACTCGCCGATCTCGTCGCCCTCCGCGGGCAGGAAGATCCGCAGCCACTTCGCGCCGCCGAACTCCGCCTTGGCCCAACTGGCCGAGCTGACGCCGAACTTGGTGACCGCGGGGCCGATGCCCTTGACGAGTCCGGGGATGCCGGTGATGCCCTTGATGACGAACAGCGCGCCGGACTTGACGATGGTCGCGCCGAGTTGGCCGAGTCCCTTGCCGATGCCCATCACCCACAGGCCGCCGGCCTTGGTCCAACTGCCGGTGACCAGCGCCAGGTCGTGCAGCGACGGCAGCGCGACGAACGGCTTGGCGATGCCCCGCAGCATGTCCTTGAACAGGTCGAGGGAGGCGATCGAGGCGGCCTTGATGCCGTTCTTGAGGAGGTTGGCGCCCTTGGTCAGCAGGGAGAGGATCGGCAGCGCCCTGGTGCTCGGGGCGATCAGGCCGAGCGCGGACAGGAAGAGGTCGAGGATGCCGGCCTTGCCCTCGGCGAAGTCCACCGCCGTCTTGATGAACAGCGTGAGGTTGACCGCGATCGCCAGCAGCGCCACCGGGCCGCCGAAGATCAGCGCGGGGATCACCAGGGCGATGGCGATCCACTGGAAGATCTCCCAGAACTCCGCGCACGGCGACACCGGGGACTTGATGTGCCCGGAGGACTTGCGCAGCGTGGAGGTCGCGGTCTTGGCCGCCTCGGACTGGGCGCTGCCGGCCGCCTTGGCGTTGGCGGCGAGGGTGTCGCGGTCGGGGTCGTCCTGGGACAGGCCGCGGCCCTGGTCCAGCGCGGCGTCGGCCTTGCTCTGCGCGTCGGACATGGCGTCGGCGTAGGTGGTCAGGGCGCCGCTGGACCACTCGAAGGCGTCCGCGATGCTCTGCACGAAGCCGCGCAGCCGGCCGCTGATCTGGTTGCGCAGCTCCTCCGCGGTCTGGCCGACGAAGGTCTCGGGGCCGGTCTTGTTCAGCACCGTCTCCATCGCCGTGTCGATCTTCCTGGCGGTCTTGCCCAGGGAGCCGATGGACTCGGCGACGGTACGGATGCGTGCCGGGTCGCCTGGCGTGGGGTCGCCGTGCAGACCGAGGGCGTCCCAGTCCGTCGGGCGTGACATCCGGGCCTCCTGGTGCCGCCGAGTGGTTGCCGAGTGGAGCCGAAGCGCGTCCGCCTTGACCACGTACGGGCCCGCGCCGCGGTTCACTTCCGCCCCGGCCTTTTTCCGCCCGCCCCGCCCGCCGCGGGGTCCGGTCGAACGCCCGCGCGCGGGCCCGGGCGGGCGCCGGGAAAGGCGGCCGCACTGCGCGGTGAACCGTCGGGGCCGCTCGGACGTGAAGGGAGGGGGCCGCACGGCCCGCCCCGGGGTACGCCCCGGCCCGCAGCGGACCGCCGCGCGCACCGAGCCGGCAGCCAAGGAGGACGGACAGTGGTCGACTTCGCCCTCGACTACGGGGTCCTGCACTCGGCCCGCAAGGACCTGCACGACCTCGCCGACGAGATCGGGCCCACCCTCAAGAGCAGCGACTACGCCACCCTGGGCGAGGACAGCTCGGGGGTGGCCGGCGACGTGTTCGGCAACGCGGAGCTGGCCGCCGCCTTCAGCACGCTGTACTACCGCTCCAAGCACCCGATGGAGAAGGCCGAGGACGACCTGCGCAAGCTCGGGGACACCTTCGGCGCGGTCGCCGACGGCTTCTTCAACATCGACGCGCAGATCGCCGAGGGCGCGGGCGTGATGGGCCAGAACCTGGGCCTGGACGACTGGCGCGGCAAGCACGACGCGTGGCTCGGCCACGACAAGTGGGTGGCGGACAACAAGCTCTGGCAGCAGTACCTGGCCAACAAGGGCGCGTGCGACGTGGACGACATCTCCACACTGCCGGACTTCTGCAAGGCCACCGACCCCGGCCCCGAGCCCACCGACCCGGGCCCGCCGCCCACCGACCAGGTGATCCACACCCCGGACGGCGGCACCGTGCACACCACGCTGACGCTGGACGACAAGTACAACGTGACCACCGAGAAGACCACCGTCACCACCGGCGGCGGCCAGACGTACACCTCCACCACCGCGTACAAGCCCGACGGCCGCTCGTACGTCACCGACACCACCTACGCCGACAACAGCAGCAGCCACGCCGACGTGACCATCAACGCGGACGGCACCGGCACGATGAGCGTGACCGACGGCGACGGCAAGGTGAGCACGTACTCGCGCAGCGGACCCGGCGCCAAGTGGGACCAGACGTCCGGCGAGGGCATGGACGACGACTGACCGGCGCCGCCCCCGCCGCCCCCTTGCTTCCTCCTTTTCTTCCTCTTCTTCCTTCCGCTGTCACCCTTCCGACCGACGATCCCTGGAGCCTTCCGCCATGCCCAACATCTCCCTCGACTACGAGCAGATCGACACCGTCTCCGGCAAGCTGGACGCCGCCAACGAGAACATCGTCCCGATGCTGAACCAGCTGCTGACCGACGTGAACGGGCTGCTGGACAACGGCCTGGTCTTCGAGCAGTCCAGCCCGGCGCTGCGCGAGTCGTACCAGAAGTTCAACACCGCGCTGCTGCAGGCCGTCCAGGGCATCAAGGACTTCGCCTCGCAGTTCCGCGGCATCAAGGAGTCGATGTCGCAGAACGACGCGGACATGGCGCAGAAGATCCGCGACGCCGCGAACAAGGGCTGACCCCGCCCGGTCCGCCCGGTCCGCCCGTTCCACCGACGCCGCGCCGCCCCTTTCTGCCAGGGGGCGGCGCGGTCGCGTTAGGCCGGGAAGGCTTCAGCCGGACACCGCACGGGCGCCTCTCTTGCTCGGGTGAGCAAACGCGCGTACCGTCTTGCTCATGCAAGCAAGAGATAGCTCGGCCGAGCTGAAGGGCGGGCGGGGACAGCGCGGCACCTTTACCGAGGCCGGGCGCCGCGCGCAGATCGTCGCTGCCGCCATCGAGGTCATCGCCGAACTCGGCTACCACCGCGCCTCGTTCGCGCGGATTGCCGATCGGGCGGGGCTGAGCAGCACGGGGATGATCTCCTACCACTTCAACGGACGCGGCGATCTGATGCGCGAGGTCGTGGGCGAGGTGATCAAGCTGGCCGACGGTTATCTGCGTCCCCGTATCGAGGCGCAGACGAGTTACGCCGCCCGGCTGAGGGCGTTCATCGAGGGCAATCTCGAACTGTGCGCCGACCACCCGCGGGAGCTGGCCGCACTGGTCGAGGTGATCGCGAACTCACGCGGCGAGGACCCCGGGATGGTCGCCTTCCTCGACATCACCGAGGGCACGCTCGCGATCCAGGTGGAGCAGCTCCGCAAGGCGCAGGCTGCGGGCGAGTTCGGCGATTTCGAGCCGTGGACGATGATCCGCGCCATCCGCGCCGCCATCGACGACGTGGTGCGGCGCGCCGTGCAGAACCCCGCACTCGACGTACGGGCCGCCGGCCGCGAGCTGGCGGACCTGTTCGACCGTGCGACCAGGAGGACGGCATGACAGCGGCGCGGACGGAACGGGAGACGGCACCGGACGCGGCGCCCGATGCGGGCACCGCCACCGGGTCCTCCGGGACCGGCGTGGCCGGTGACGGGCAGGCCGACGCGGCCGAGCGTCGCCGGCGCACGACCGCCCTGCGCCGGCGGCTGGTGGGCCAACTGCTCTTCGAGCTCGTCCTGCCGCTCGGCTCCTACTACGTGCTGCGCGGGATCGGGGCCGGCCAGTGGCTGTCGATGATCGTCGGCAGCGTGCTGCTCCTGCCCTGGATCGGCTGGGGCCTGGTGCGGCAGCGGCGGCTGGAGACGATGGCGGTGTTCACCCTGAGCATCGTGGTGGCCGGCACCCTGATCTCGCTTCTGACGGGCAGCCCGCGGGTGCTGATGATCCGCGACAGCTGGCTGACCGGCGCGATCGCCGTGTGGGTCCTCGGCACCCTGCTCACCCGCCGCCCCTTCATGATGACGGCCTCACGCGGCATCGTCATCGCCAAGATCGGCGAGGAGGGGCTGGCCGCGTGGGAGGCCCGCTGGGACGTCGAGCCCCTCTTCCGCCACCACCTGCGCTTCATCACGGCCGTCTGGGGCGCCGGTTTCCTGCTGGACGCCCTCGCCCGCATCACCCTCGCCTACACCGTCCCGGTGGACGCCTTCCCCCTGATCAGCACCCTCCTGTGGCTCGCGATCCTCGGCTCCCTGATCGTGTTCCACAACGTCTACATCACCAGGAACGGCCTCAAGCTCTGACCGCCGCACCGCCGGGGCGACGACCACGGATCACGCGGTCGCACGACACGTTCAGCCCTGCTGCTTGAGCGGGGTGAGCGGCACCTGCACGGTCTGCACGGTGCCGGCCGGGCCCGAGGTGAAGGCGCGCCCGGCCGGGGCGTAGGACCGCACTTGGTTGAAGGACAGCCGGGCCCCGATCAGGTCGCCGTCGCCGGTCGCCTTGGGCGACAGCAGCAGGCCGCGCCGGGAGCGCTTGGCCGCGGTGAGCCAGCTGCCCAGGCCCAGTGTGAGGGTCTCGGTGGGGGCGGCGGCGACCAGACCGAGACCGCGCTCGCGGCCGGCCACGGCGACGCTCTTGAGCACCTGCTCGGCGGCGCCCATGGCGATCAGGTCGGCGTCGTCCACCATCACCACGCCGGGCCCGCCCAGCGACTCCAGCGCCTCGCGCACCGCGTCCGCCGACGGGTCGGGCTCGGTGAACACCCGGGCCTGCGGGTGCGCGGCGAGCGAGCGCAGCGGCGAGTCGCGGGGCGCGAGCACCACCAGTGAGGTGCCGCCGGCCAGCAGGGAGACGGCCAGGCAGGCGAGCACGTTGCTGCGGCCCGAGCCGGGGCCGCCGGCCACCACGAAGGTCGGCGCGGGGCCGGTGAAGTCCACGCCGACCGCTCCCCCGTCGTCGCCGCCGATGCCGAGCAGTCCCCACAGCGGGCGGCGCAGTTCCTGCGGCACCTTCTCGTAGGCGTCGGCAAAGGCGACGGTCGCGGGCAGCGGGGCGACCGGGAAGGGCCTTCGGGCGGCGGGCACCCGGGCGTCGCGGGAGGCGGCCTCGGCGGCGATCTCGCGCAGCGCCGCGGCCTGCGCCTGGCCGCTCTCGTCGTCGGCGAGCACCGCGATCTGCGTCTCGGTGCGGCTGATCAGGTGCCAGCCGCGGCCGTCGGGCACCGAGGCGGGCACCTGGCTGGGCAGCATGCCGAGCAGGCTGTAGTCGGAGCGGTCGCTCTGCCGCAGCAGCACCTTGTTGTCGTTGTGCGCGGCGATCCGGCCGGCGATCAGGGAGCGCTCGGAGGTGGCGACGACGTGCACGCCGGCCGCGGCGCCCTCCCGCAGCAGCCGGGTGACGTCGTTGAACAGCCGCCCGTTGTCGTAGTCGTCCAGCACCGGGGCGAGCGCGTCCCACCCGTCGATGAACAGCATGACGTGCGCGGGCCGTTCGGCGGCCGGCAGCAGGTCGCGCAGCTCGACCAGACCGGAGCAGGCGCGGGCCGCGCACATCTCCTGACGCCTGGTCAGCTCCGAGGTGAGCCGGTTCAGCAGCCGGTCCAGGTGCTCCAGGTCGTGCCGGGAGACCACCGCGCCGCAGTGCGGCAGCTTGGCGATCGCGGCGAGTCCGCCGCCGGCCGCGTCGATGCCGTACATGTGCAGGTCGGCGACGCCCACCCGGCGGGCGGCGGAGCCGGCGATGGTCCGCAGCGCCTGGGTGCGTCCCGAGCGCGGCGCGCCGATGAGGTACAGGTGGCCGAAGGTGGCCAGGTCCACGGTGGCCACGCGGCGTTCCTGGAGCTGCGGCACGTCCTCCAGCGCGTACGGGATCAGCGGCGGCAGCGCGCCGGGACGCCCGCCAGCGGGCGCGCCGGGGCGTTCGACCTCGGGCAGGTCGTCCAGCCGGACCTTCTCCTCCAGCGCGGGCAGCCAGGGGCTGGGCTGCGGGGTGAAGTCGTCCAGCAGGCCGGCCGCCTCGCGGATCGCGCCGACCAGCGCCTGCAGGTCGGTGGGGTGCAGCGGGCCGGGCGCCTCGGCGCCGTCCTCGTCCGAGGGCAGCGCGACCGGGCGGCCGAGCCGGTTCCACGGCAGCGCGGCGGCGCGCACCGCGGCCCGCGCCGCGTTCACCTCCTCGCCGCCGGCCGGCGGCCGCTCCGCGCCCACCCACGCGGACTGGAAGGGGATCGCGGACCGGTGTCCGTAGCGGACCAGGGCGCGGCCGGGGGTGCCCGGGGAGATGTGCACGGCGTCGCTGGTGTCGATGATGTCCTGGCTCTCCACCACGTCGGTGACGCGCAGCGCGATACGCAGGTTGGTGTTGGCCTTGATGTCGGGGGTGACGGCGCCGGCCGGCCGCTGGGTGGCCAGGATCAGGTGGATGCCCAGCGAGCGGCCGCGCTGGGCGATGCTGATCAACCCGGTGATGAACTCCGGGACTTCGCGCACCAGCGTGGCGAACTCGTCGATGACCAGCAGCAGTCGGGGCAGCGCGGGCAACTGCGGGTCGGCGACGCGCTTGGCCCGGTACTCGGGGTGGTCCTTGGCGTCGTGCTCGGCCAGCAGCCGTTCCCTGCGCCGCAGTTCGGCGCCGAGCGACTCCAGGGCGCGCTGCACCAGGTGGGCGTCGAGGTCGGTGACCATGCCGAGGGTGTGCGGCAGATTGGCGCACTCGCGGAAGGCACTGCCGCCCTTGTAGTCGACCAGCACGAAGGTGAGTTCGTCGGGCCGGTTGGTTGCGGCGAGCGAGGCGACGAAGGTCTGGAGCAGTTCGGACTTGCCGGAGCCGGTGGTGCCGGCGACCAGGCCGTGCGGCCCGTCGCGGACCAGATCCAGGCTGAGCGGCCCGTCGAAGCCGGTGCCCAGCACGAAGGAGGTGGTGGCCGGGCGGCGGCGCCAGCGGGCCGCGAGCGCCTCGGCGTCCGGGGGCTCCTGCCGCAGCAGTTCGAGCAGCCTGACCTGTTCGGGCAGCCCGCTGTCGTTGTCGGGGCTGACGTCGTGCAGCGGCGCGAGCGAGCGGGCGACCCGCTCGCACCAGGCGGGCGCCACCAGGTCGGCACGCACCCCGGTCACGTCGGGCATGCCGGTCCTGCGGATGGTCAGATCGGAGCCGGCCAGGGTGAGGACGGCCGCGCACTCCTCGGGCAGCAGCCGCTCCTGCTCGTCCAGGCACAGGCTGAACACCCGTACGGCCGGGCCGTCGGTGAGCACCTGCACCATGCCGGGGACGTCGCGCAGCCGGCGGGCGCTGTCGGCGATGACGAGGATGTCGGGCGCGGTGAACATGGCCCGGCCCATGGAGGAGCCGAGGGCGCGCTGCCGGGCCTGGATCTGCGAGACGAGTTCGGTGACGCGGTTGGCGACGCTCTCGGAGTCGTTGCCGACCGCCACCAGCGGGCCGCCGGCGCCCGGCGGCCGGGCGTGCGGCAGCCAGCGCACCCACGCCCACTCCTGCGCCCGGCTGTCCTCGGTGAGCAGCACGACGTGCAGGTCGCGCGGGCTGTGCAGGACCGCGGACTGGGCCACGCACCAGCGGGCCAGCGCCTGCACCGGCGCGGTGGGTCCGGCGACGCCGACCACGCCGAGTTCGGCGATCTCCACTCCGATCGGGATGTCGGGCAGCGTCCAGCGGATCTTGCGGTGGTTCTCGTCCCTGGCGGGGTCGTCGACGGCCTTGACCGACGGCAGGTCCACGGTGCCGACGCGCAGCACCAGGTGGTCGGGGTCGCGGCGGCGGCGCTCCCACAGCCGGACGCCGGGGCCGGTGGCGGCGAGCCCCACGGCGGCCGGGTCGGGGCCGGTGACGCAGCGCACCCAGCGCTCCCTGACCACGGCGGTACGGATCTCCCGCTCCACCACGCGCCGCCGGGAGCGGTAGCGGCGGTGCGCCTCCTCGGTGGTCTTGCGGTTGTTGCGGCGGCCCGACACCCAGTTGGACAGCGCCATCAGCGGCGTGAACACCAGGAAGACCAGGTAGTAGTACGACTTGAAGACGCCGACCATGACCAGGCCGAGCACCACCGGGGCGATCATGATGACCAGCGGGAACGGCGCCTTGGCGCGGGCGCCGGGCCGGCTGGGCATCTTCAGCGGCTCGGCGTCCAGGTGCGGGACGATGCGCGGCGGCCGGTTGTAGTCCAGGCCGAGGCCGTCGGCGGACTCGGTGACCGCGGCGTCCGGCTCCACCGGCGCGACCAGGCGCAGCAGCGTGCCGCCGCCGACCGCGAGGTCCACGTCGCGGGGCCAGGCGAGGCCGCCTCTCGGCGGTGCGGGGGTGCCGCCGGCCGCGCGCTGCGCCGCCGCGAGCCGGTCCTCCTCCTCGGCGGCCTTGACGGCCTCCAACTTCTCCTCGGGCGTGGACCGTTCGGGGGCGGCGCCGGTGAACGGGTCGATGTCGGCGGGCGGTTCCGGCAGGCACAGCCGGACCGCGCCGTCCTCGCGCACGCCGGGCCGCTCGTCGTGCACGTACGCGCCGCCGTCCGCGGTCACCGTCACCCACACCCCGGACTGCGGGGTGTCGGCGCCGGGGGCGACGCGGATCGCGCAGCCGGCGGCGGACCCGATCTCGTAACTGCCCTGCGCCAGCCGCCAGCTGCGGCCCGAGCCGGGTCCCGAGACGCTGTGCACCTCGGCGAGGACCGGTTCGCCGGCCGCCACGGTGACGCGGCCCGCGGCCCGGTCGGGGTCCGCCGCCGGGCCGCCGAGGCCGAGCACCGAGCCCTCCCGGATGCCGCTGCCGCGCACCGGCAGCTCGGGGTCGAGCGGGGTGTCGCCCAGGTACACCTGCGGGTTGCCGCCGTGGCGCTCGCCGGCGAGGAAGGCGTCGAGGCCGCCGCCGGGCGTGGTCGGCGCGGCTGACGCGCCGGCCGTGGCGTCGGCCGCGACCGGGGCGGCGGACCGGCCCGCGACGGCGGCGAGCACTGCGTCGGGCTCCGCACCCGGCAGCGGGTCCGGCTGCGCGTACCCGGCCGGCGGCCCGAGGCGTGCCGCGAACGGCGCGTCCTCGTCCTCCTCCCGGCGCGCGACGGCGCCCGCCAACTCCCCCACGGTGCACCCGTCCGGGAGGTCCAGCAGGTGATCACGCCGCGTGGCGTCCACGGCGTCGACGGTGGTGATGATCAGCTTCACGGTGTCCAAGCGGGTCGCAGGAGAACGGAGTTGACGCCCGGCGCCGGCCGACCCGGCACGGCGGGACGCGGGCCGCCGCGCGCCGCGCGGCGAACGGATGAAGAGCCGCCCACCACGCTGGCGGACACGCCCGAAGGTCCCGAACGCCGTCCCGCCGCCGCACCCGTACCACGGAACGCCCCGCGCTCGGCGCCGGAGCGCGAGCGGGGCGCCGGCTCGCGGTCGCCCGAGCGGTCCGACGTGACCGGCGTGACCGGCGTGACCGACCCCGAGCGGCGACCACCGGGCAGGGCCGCGGCTGCGGCGTCGGTCCGTCGGTCGTCGCGGCCACGGACCGCGCCCGGCGCGGCGGGGTGCGGATCGGCCAGGTTCGGATCGGCTGCGCGGGTCGCCCGTGGCAGACACAGCGCGGCGTGTGCGAGGCGGGCGGTCATGGGGCGCCCGGCGAGGTCGTGGCTCCCGGCGAGGTCGTTCCGCGTGCCCGCTGCGGGGGTGCGGCGGCGGGTGCGGGGGCGCTCAAGGGTGGTGCGGCGGGGTCGGCCGGCTCGGCCGCGAGGACCGGCTCCGCGGCGACATCGTGCGGCAGCACGGCGGCCGGCGCGGAGCGCGTCGCGGAGACGCCGGTCGGCCAGGGCTCCTCGGCCGGCACGTGCGTCTGCGCCCGCGCGGCCGTCGCCGCGGGCTCGTCGCCGCGCGAGCGGACCGCGGCGGAGCGGCCGAGGGCCGCCCCGCCGACGAGGACGCCGGACTCGGCCGTGGCGGCGGCACGAGCCGGCGGGCGGAAGGGCGGCAGCGCAGCGATCGCCTTGGCGACCGCGCGCGGCAGCGCGGTGGACTCCGGGCGCACCGGCGTGCCGTGCACCACCACCGTGTCGTGGCGGGCCACCGACACCAGCCGGGCGCGCCCCTGCGCGCGCCCGCGCAGCAGCACCGAGGGCCCGTCGGGGTCCAGCAGCGCGGCCGGCGGCTCGGCACAGACCGCGAACGCCGGCATCCCGCCGTGCGCGCGCCGCCAGGCCGCCGCGTCGCGCAGCGCCTGCTGGGCCGGAGGCCCGCTGAACCGCGGGTGCACGCCGTCCGCGACGGTCACCGCGCCGTCCGGCAGCCGCCGCTCCAGCTGGGCGGCCAGCGCCTGGAGCAGCGCGTCGGCGGTCTGCGGGTCGCCGTAGAGCGCGGTCAGCGCGGGCCCGTCGAACAGGTCGAGGAAGACCACCCGGTCCTCGTCGGCGCCGAACGCGGCCAGCAGCACCGGCGGCGCGGACGCGGCGTGCGTGCCTGCCCCGGTGTGCGAGCCGGACGCGAGGTGCGGACCGGGTCCGGCGTGCGAGCCGACCCCGGTGTGCGTCCCGGGCACCGACTCGTCCCACGTCTCGCGCAGACTCCACCACAGGTGCGGATCGCTCTCGTCCGCGGTCCACGGCGCCGGCGGCGCGACCGTCTCGCGCCCCGCGGTGTGCACGCCGACCAGGTCGGCGCCGACCACCGCGGCGTAGGGCCTGCGGCGTCCGCGCCCGGCCTCGTACGCCGCGCGCATCGCCCGCTCCCCCGCCTGCCACACCGCCGCGTCACCCAACATCCGGGCCAGCAGCCGCAGTTGGCGGCGGTAGCGGACCCAGCGGCGGACCGGCGCGGCGAACGCGGCGGCGGTCAGCCGCAGTTCGCGACGGGCGCGGCGGCGCACCACGTACCAGCCGCCGACCCGGCGGGCCAGCCGGTGCGCGACCACCAGCAGCGCGACGGCCAGGCCGATCACGCCGAGCACCTGGGTGATCCCGGTGCGGTGCTCGGTGACCGCGTGGAAGGGGCCGCTCGCCGCGACGACCATGGCGGCGCTCATGCGGCCGCCCGCCCGCCGCGGCCGTACGGACGCTCCTCGTACGGGTCGTCGTCCTCGAACGGCTCGTCCTCGTAGGGGCGTTCGGGCTCCGGCCGGTCGTCCTCGTACGGGTCGTCGCCGTACGGCTCGTCCCCGTACGGCGAGCCCAGTTCGCGGCGGAGCGAGCGGACGGCATGGTACGTACGGGACTTGACCGTGCCGCGCGGGATGCGCAGCGCCGCGGCGACCTGCTCGCCGCCGAGGTCGAGCATGTAGACGTACACCAGGATCTCGTGCTGGGCCCGCGGCAGCCGGTGCAGCGCCGGCAGCAGCCAGCGCCGGTCGACCACCCGCTGCTCCACGTCCTCGCCGTGCGGACCGTCGTCGCGTACGTCGCCCGCGCCGCCGACCGGGATCGCCCGGTCCTTGCGCCAGGTGTCGACCGCGAGGTTGCGCGCGGTGCGGAACAGCCAGGGACGTATCGGCCGCTCCTGCCACTCCAGCCGGTCGGCGTGCAGCCAGGCCCGCAGCAGGGTCTCCTGGACGACGTCCTCGACGTGTCTCATGTCCGGCGCCAGCAGTTTCACCACATATCTGAGCAGTGCGTCCCGCTCGTTGCGCAACCTGCCGGCAATGATCTCGGCTCCGCCCAAGGGCGGCCGAGTCCGCGTCGTCACGGCGTCAAGACCCCGATCCATGGGAACCCTGTGTCGTCAACTCACCGTAGTTGCACTGGAGTTCACAATCCGCGACAGGTGATCCAACAGCCGATGGCGATCACCCGACCCGCAGGTGAACGCTCCCGCGCCGCTCGTCCGGGCGCCGCGCCGCACACCTGCGGACCGTCACCGCGCGTGCCCGCGGACCACCCGTCCCCCACGGAGCACCCTTGCAGCGGAAACCGGTCGCCTCCCCTTCCCCAACCGTTCAACTCCCGTCCCCTGCCATGGCTGTGTGCTGTCCCTAAGTTCTCTGAGGATCGTGCGCGAAAGAAGGGGCTGTGACTCCACCTATGCGTAAACGCACGGGCTTCCTGCGTCGGGGGCTAAGCCGCCGGGCAGAGGACCAGCCCGGCCCTGTTGAGGACGTTCGTCGCGCCGACGTGGTCCGCGTTCGCCGTGAACCCGCACGCCGTGCACTGGAACCTTTCCTGGGTGACGCGGTTCTCCTTTGCTACATGCCGGCACGCCGGGCACGTGCGGGAGGTGTCGCGCGCGTCCACCGGAAAGGTGAGGCGACCGGCACTCTCAGCCTTGTTCGCCAGGATTCCGAGGAACTGCGCCCAACCCGCGTCGAGGATGTTGCGGTTGAGGCCGGCTTTGGCGGCAGCACCGTTCGGCAGGAAGCTCCCGGGCCGCTCGGGGTCGGCCTTGGTCGCCGGGCCCTTGGTCATACCCGCCGTGTTCAGGCGCTCGTGCACGACCACGTCGTGGTCAGTGATCAGTTTACGTGCGGTCTTGTGGTGGAAATCGGCACGCTGCCGCCGGATCTTGCGGTGCAGTGCGGCGATCTTCCGGGCCGCCGCGCGGTGCCGCTTGGTGCGCTGCCGGGTCCGCTTCGGGAACGTCGCGAGGTGCCGCTGCGCTTCGGCGAGTTCTTCGGCCATCGCCTGGTGGAAGCGCGGATTGGCGACGTGTTCGCCGTCCGATGCGGTGAGAAAGTGGACGATTCCCATGTCGATACCGACGACCGCCCCGGTGGGCGGCAGGTCCTCGGTGGGCACGCTGTCGCAGGCAAGGACGATGTACCAGCGGGTCCCTTCGCGCTTCACGCTGATCGTCTTGACACGGCCCCGCACGGGACGGTGCTGGTGCACACGGACGTGCCCGACACCCTGGAGCCGTACACGGGTCTGCGCATCGCGTGGGGTCGAGTCCCAGCGGCAGCCGTCGCCGTCCTTGGGGAAGGTGACGGTGTCGAAGTGCCCTGTGCCCTTGAAACGGGGGTAGCCCGGGGTCTGCCCGGCCCTGACCCGGCGGAAGAAGGCCTGGAACGCCTTGTCGAGACGGCGCAGGGTGGCCTGCTGGGAGGAGAAGGACCAGCGGGCCTGCCGATCCGGGTCAAATGCGCGGATGTCCTTGAGCTGGGCGGACTGGTCGCCGTACTTGATGCTCGTCTTCGAGCCGTGCCGGTAGGCGTCCCGGCGCTCCTGCAACGCGCCGTTGTACAGAGAGCAGTGGTCTCGCAGCATCTCGCCGAGCGCTACCGCCTGACGGGCCGTGGGGCGCAGGAGGAACTTGTACGCGCGGATCACGAGCTGTCCCCCTCCTCCCGCGGGCGTTCCCCCTGGGTGTCGATGTACTTCTCGACCACGCCCGCCGACGCGGTGCCGACGGAAGCTGCGAAGTACGACAACGACCACAGGGTGGCCATCCATGATGTCGGGGACGGAAACCCCTCGCGTGGCACGCAGGATGCGAAACCCATGAACTGGCTGGCCCCGTACGAGGCCGACGGCTTCGGGGCTTGCTTCACGAACAGGGGCACGTGGTCCCGCACCACCTCAAGGGTGATGACCTCCCGACCGCATGCGTCGGTCTTCTGCCGCATCAGCTCTCCCAGCTGCCCCGCGATCTGCCCGAAGACCCGTCGGCGGTACTTCGCGTACCTCATCGTACCCGTCGCCGGAGAAACAAGGCGAACCTTCTTGGTCGTAGCAGCGCGATCGCTAGACACGCGCAGCACATCCAATGCAGTGGAGAGGCTGGCTCAATGGACACTCTGCTCGCAGTCCGGGCGCGGGGGATCACCAAGTGCTTCGGCGACGTCGTGGCGCTCGACGGCATCGATCTCGATGTCGCACGAGGCAGCATCCACGGGCTCGTGGGACCGAACGGCGCCGGCAAGACCACGCTGCTGGGCATCCTGCTGGGGCTGGCCGCGGCCGACAGCGGCGAACTCGACGTCCTCGGCGTCACGGTGGGCCGGGCGCTCGCCGCGCCGGCCGGGGTGGCGGGGTTCGTCGACGGCCCCGGCCTCTACCCCACCCTGACGGCACGTCAGAACCTGTCCGCACTCGCCGCGCTGCGCGGCCTGGACGCACGGACGCCGGGCATCGACGCGAGCCTGCGCGAGGTGGGCCTGACCGAGGTGGCCGACGACCGGGTCCGCGGCTTCTCCCTCGGCATGCGCCAACGCCTCGGCCTGGCCGCCGCGTTGCTCACCGGGCCACGGCTGCTGGTGCTGGACGAGCCGGCCAACGGCCTGGACCCGGCCGGCAAGAACCACGTGCACGGCGTGCTGACCCGGCTGGCCGCCGAGGGCACGGCGGTGGTGCTTTCCAGCCACCGGATGGACGACCTGGAGGCGCTGTGCTCCGAGGTCACCATCCTGTCCACCGGACGCGTCGTCTTCTCCGGCCCGCTGGGCGAACTCGCCGCGGAGAACCGCGAACTGGACTACCGGCTGCTCACCTCCGACCCGCGGGCCGCGCGCGAGGCCGCGGCCGGCGCGGCCGGGGTGCGCGTGGTGGCCGACGCGGTCGAGTGGCGCGGCGCCGAGGCGCTGGTGGTGCGCGCGCCGGTCCCGGCGCTGGACGCGCTTGTGTCCCGCCTGGTGCGCGACGGCGTCTCGGTACGCGAACTGGCCCCCGTGGTCTCGCCGTTGGAGGCGGCCTTCCTCCGCCTGACCGACGCGGACGGGGACACGGACGGGGACTCGGACATCGCCACGGCCACCGGCGCCGCGCCCGAACCGCCCGCCCGGCCGGCGGAGTCCGCGAAGTCCCCGGAGTCCGCGCAACCCACGCAGCCCGCGCAGCCCACGCGGCCCGCGCCGCCGGACGAACCGGAGCAGCCCACGCAGACCGCCGTGCCCCCGCAGGCCGCGGCCGCCGCGCAGCCGAAGGAGACCGCCCGATGACCGCCACCGCGACCGAGCAGCGCCGGGACGCCGGCGCCGCCGACACCGCTGCCTCGGTCCGCCCGGTCTCGGTGCTCCGCGGCTACCGTTTCGAGGTCGTCAAGCTGGTCTCGCAGTGGCGCATCCGGCTGCTGGTGCTGGCCTGCTGGCTCGCGCCGGGGCTGTTCGTCGCCGCGGTGGGGCAGCAGAGCACGCTGCCCACCGACACCCTGTTCGGCCGCTGGATGCACGCGACCGGCTGGGCCGGCCCGCTGGTGGTGCTCGGCTTCTCCGGGACCTGGGCGCTGCCGCTGCTGACCTCGGTGGTGGCCGGTGACGTGTTCGCCGCGGAGGACCGGCTCGGCACCTGGCGGCATCTGCTGGTGGCGGTCCGCTCGCCGCGCCGGATCTTCGCCGCCAAGGCGCTGGCCAGCCTCACCGTGATCGTGCTGATGCTGGCCGGGCTGGCGCTGTCCGGCGTGGCCGGCGGTCTGCTGGCGGAGGGCGACCACGCGCTGGTGGGCCTCGACGGCCGGCTGCTGCCGCCCTCGCACGCCGCCGGCGCGGTCTTCCTCGCCTGGGCGTGCGTGATCGCCCCGACGCTGGCGCTGGCCGCGATCGGCCTGCTCGGCTCGGTGGCGCTCGGCCGGTCCCCGATGGGGCTGCTGCTGCCCGCGCTGGTGGCGCTGGCGATGCAGCTGGCCCAGATGCTGCCGCTGCCGGTGGCGGTGCGGGTCTCGCTGCCCGGTTACGCCTTCATCGCCTGGAACGGCCTGTTCACCGGGCCACGGCAGACGACGCCGTTGCTGATCGGCCTCGTGGTCGCGCTGGTGTGGGCGGTGGTGGCCACCGCGCTGGCGTATCTGCTGTTCCTGCGGCGGGACTTCACCAACACGTCGCACGACGTCTCGGGCCGCCGTGCGGTCGGCGCGGGGCTGGTGCCGCTGGCCGCGCTGCTCGGCGTGACCATCGCCGTGGTCGGCGTGTCGACCTCGTCGTCGGGCACCGGGATCACCCAGGCGAAGGTGCAGCGCTCGGTGTCGGTGGCCTTCGCCCACCTGTACCGGATGCAGACCCGGGAGCTGCACCGCCCCGCCGTCACCGAGGCGCAGCTGCGCACCTCGGCCGCGTGCAGCAAGGGCGATGTGCGGGACGACGCGCACGGCGCGGGCAACGACTGGCGCTGCGTCGTGTCCTGGCACGTGCCGGGCGTGTCGATCACCGGGACGGCGATCTACCAACTGGATGTCACCGCGGACGGGAGGTACGTCGCCGACGGCGACGGCCCGAAGGAAGTGAACGGCTACTTCCTGCTGCACACCGATCAGGGTGATGCGCCCAACCCGCTGTGGCAGTTCGACGGCAACGTCGATCTGCTCTCCACCACCCCGAAGGGATAACCATGCAGGTAACACGGCAGCGTCGGACGGCCGAGAGGGAGTTCACCCTTCTCGGCCGGCGCGTCGGCCGCCGGACGACGCTGGTGACGGCGTGCATCGCCGTCGCCCTCGGCGTCACCGGGACGGCCGTCGCCTCGACGACGCAGTTCGGCACCCAGCAGGTCGGCCAGGTCACCCCACAAGGCCAGGTTGTCTCCGACGATCAGTACATCAACCCGTACGGCGACCGCACCGTGATCAACGACGGCAAGATCATGTCGTCCACGGTCAGCCCGGACGGGAGCACGCTCGCGGCGGCCGTCACCGACGGCGACGCGGCGCTGGTGCTGATGGACCTCAAGACCGGGCAGGTCAAGCAGCGGGTCGGCACCAATGCCGCCGACACCCTGAAGATCAAGAGTGCGTCGGTCGGCCAGGAGGGGCCGGCGTACTCGCCCGACGGCAAGCAGCTCTGGCTCGGCCAGAGCGACGGCTACACCAAGTTCACGGTGGCCGCGGACGGCACCCTGTCCAACCCGGTCGCGGTCTCGATCCCGGCCGACGGCAGCAAGCAGGCGCTGGTGGGCGGGGCGGTCTTCTCGGCCGACAGCTCCACCGTCTACGCGGCGGTCAACGGCCAGAACCGGGTGGTCGCCATCGACGCGGCCACCGGCGCGATCAAGCAGAGCTGGGCGACCGGCATCGCGCCGCGCGGCCTGGCCCTGGTCGGCGGCAAGCTCTACGTCAGCAACGAGGGCGGCCGCCAGGCGAAGCCCGGCGAGACCACCATCAACTCCTACGGCACCGACGTGCCGGCCAACCCGAAGACCGGCGCCTCCACCACCGGCACGGTCAGCGTGATCGACGTGGCGAACCCCGCCGCGGCGGTCGGCACCATCGACGTCGGGCTGCACCCGACCGCGGTGTACGCCAAGAACGGCACAGTGTTCGTCACCAACACCTCCGACAACAACGTGTCGGTCATCAGCACCGCCCGCGGCAAGGTCGTGCAGACCATCTCCACCCAGCCGTGGCCGGAGGCCTCGGTCGGCTACGAGCCGAACGCGGTGACGCTCACCGACGACGGCCGCCTGCTGGTGACGCTGGGCCGCGCCAACGCGGTGGCGGTCTACCGGTACAGCGGCGCCCAGCAGCCGGTCTCCTACGTGGGCCTGCTGCCGACGGACTACTTCCCCGCGGAGATCACCACCGTGGGCAAGCAGGTCGTCGTCTCCAACACCCGCGGCGTGGACGCCCGCCGCCCCGACGCCTCGGGGCACGCCACCCACGACACCACCTCCAGCCTGACGCAGTTCACGCTGCCCAGCGACAAGGTGGTCAGGTCGTACACCGCGAAGGTCTTCGCGCAGAACGGCTGGACCAGCGGCGACGTCAAGCTGGCCAGGGGCCACAAGGCCAAGGCCGTGCCGGTGCCGGCCAGGATCGGCGACCCGTCGACGATCAAACACGTGTTCCTGCTGGTCAAGGAGAACCGCACCTACGACCAGGTCTTCGGCGACATCCCGCAGGGCGACGGCGACCCGGCGCTGACCCAGTTCGGCGAGAACGTCACGCCCAACCAGCACGCGCTGGCCGAGCAGTTCGGGCTGTACGACAACTTCTACGACGTCGGCACGAACTCCGCCGAGGGCCACAACTGGCTGATGCAGTCGGACAACCCGGAGTACACCGAGTCCTCGGCCGGCGAGTACACCCGCAGCTACGACACCGAGAACGACGTGCTGGGCCACCAGAAGTCCGGCTTCATCTGGACCGGTGCGCAGGCGGCGGGCCAGTCGGTCAAGGACTTCGGCGAGTTCCAGTCGATCGAGAGCAAGCCGGCCGGCGCGACGTGGCAGAACCTGTACTGCGACGCCAAGACCATGGACGCCACCGGCGCGCCGACGCAGTACCCGATCGCCACGGGTTCGGCGATCCCGTCGCTCAACGACGTGTCGGTGCAGGGCTTCCCGCAGTTCGACCTGAATGTGCCGGACGTCTACAAGTACCAGGTGTGGAAGCAGGACTTCGAGAAGAACGGTCCGGCGAACCTGAACATGTTCTGGTTCTCCAACGACCACACCGGCGGTCCGGCGAACGCCGCCGCGCAGGTCGCGGACAACGACCTCGCGGTCGGCAAGGTGGTCGACGAGATCTCGCACAGCAAGTACTGGAAGGACTCGGCGATCTTCGTCGTCGAGGACGACTCGCAGGCCGGCCTGGACCACATCGACGGCCACCGCGCGCCGGTCCAGGTGATCAGCCCGTACGCGCAGCACGGCGCCGTGGACAACCGGTACTACTCGCAGATCACGATGGTCCGCACCATCGAGCAGATCCTCGGCATCCACCCGATGAACCAGAAGGACAGCGCGGCCACGCCGATGTACGGCGCGTTCACCAAGCGCCCGGACTACACGCCGTTCACCTCGGTGCCCAACCGCACCTCGCTGACCCTGGGCCTGTCCACGCTGCCGCCGTGCGGCGCGGACACCCCGGCGGCGCAGGACCCGAAGGCGGCGCCCGCGCCGACCACGGTCTTCGTGCCGGCCGCGGAGAAGCAGGTGGCCGCGCAGTGGCAGAGCTGGAAGTCCCACCAGCGGCTGACCGGGAACAAGGCGGTGCCCGACTTCGCCAACCCCGAGCAGATGAACCGCTACACCTGGTACGAGACGCACAACTGGACCAAGCCGTACCCGGGTGACAGCACGATCCTCGCGCCGAACGACGTGCCCGGCGCGTACGTGCCGTCGGCCGACGCGGACGACCAGTAGGACCCGCGCGACACCGCATCACAGCGACACAGCACCACCGCAGCACCGCGACACCCGGGCCCCCGGGCCGGCTCTCCGCCGGCCCGGGGGCCCTTCGCAGGCCGTCCTCCGCGGTGCCTACGGGTACGAGGTCAGCGTCTCGTGCGTGTGGCTCGCGGTGACCGCCGCGCCGCTGCCGTCCACGATGTGGTTGATGTTGCCGGCGCCGCCCAGCACGGTGGTGACCATGTCGTGGAACTTCACGCCGGCCGTGGTGGGCGTCTCGATGGCGTGGCCGAGGACCAGGTTCGGGTGGTCCCTGAGGTAGGCGTAGACGCCGACGCCCCACGCCTCGTGGGTGGTAACCGAGTTGGCGACCTTGTACGACGCGTAGCCCAGGTCGCCGCCGCTGGTGGTCCAGCTGGCCTGGTCAGGGACGTCGTAGGGGGTCTCGCTCTGGTAGAAGTACACCCGGCCGCCGTTGGCGTTCCAGGTGGTCTGGTACTTCTCGTAGTGCTCGACCGCGAGGCCGTAGAGCGTGGCGTTCGCGCCGTTGACGACCAGGCCCTGCGCGGCCGGGTTGGTGGACCAGCCGACGCCGTTGGAGTGGTCGCCGCGCCACAGCCACAGGTCGTCGCCGACCACGTCGGCGCTGTTGATCACCAGGGTGGTGGTCGCCTTGCCCGCGATGTCGCCGCCGACGCGGAAGAACACGTCCTGCAGCACCGTCGGGTCGGCGGCGTGGCTCGCCGTGGAGCCGCTGGGGCCGATCTGCATCAGGGTCGCGGAGTTGGTGGTGTTGGCGCTGATCAGCAGGCCGGCGATGTCGATGCCGTCGACGTCGGCGGTGGTGACCGCGGTGACGCCGTTGTCGGGGACCAGCGTGGCCAGTCCCATGCCCAGCACGATGGTGTCGGGCCGGGTCACGTCCAGCGGTGCGGACAGGTGGTAGACGCCGGGGGTGACCAGGAGGTTCTTCCCCGCGGCCAGCGCCGCGTTCATGGTCGCCGCGGTGTCGCCGGGCTTGGCGATGTAGAAGCGGTCGATCGGCACGGACGTGCCGGGCGCGGTGCCGTTGACCCAGTCGGGGCCCTGGACGCCGGTGCGCAGCGCGGGGGCGAAGACCTGCCAGTTGCCCGCGGAGTCGACGTAGAGGAACGGCTTCTCCTTGGAGACCGGGCTCTGCGCGACCGTGGTGTCCGGCGGGTTGGGGAAGGAGGTGCCGGGGGCCCCGGTGTCGCCGACGAAGACCATGTTCCAGTTGGAGCCGTTCCAGCTGCCCATCGAGGAGTTCTTGGTGAGGAACTGCTGCTGGGTGCCGGAGCTGATCTGGCCGGTGACGCGGGAGTCGCCGATGTAGCCGCCGCTGGACCAGTTGCCGGAGGTGCCGTGCGTGTTGTCGTACAGCAGCATGCCGCCGTGCACGTCCATCCGGCGGAACGGGTCGGCCTGGGAGACCGCCCACATGGTGCTGCCGGAGCTGGGGCTCAGCGACATGTTCTCCACGTCGCGCCAGAAGTTCTGGGTGGCGTTGCCGTCGCTGGTGTGGCCGGCGACGTGGACCCCGCCGCCGGTGATGGACACCTGGTCGGGTGACAGGCCGAGTCCCGCGACCTGGGTGTAGTAGCCGACCGGGATGTCCACGTCGTACGTGCCGGGGGTGAACAGCAGCGCGTTGCGTTGGGTGCCGAACTCGTTGCCCGCCTGGGCGTTGTAGACGGCGGTGATCTTCGACTGGATGGCGGAGGCCGACATCGACGGGTCGAAGACGGTGACGTTGGGGCCGAAGTCCGGGGTGCCGGGCGGGTTGGTGGGCGGGGTGCTGCCGCCGCCGCTGAGGTCGAAGGACTGCGCGGCGGTGCCGTTGCAGGTGTACTGCTGGAGCTGGACGCTGTCGGCGGTGGAGGCGCCGGGCACGTCCAGGCACTTGCCGCTGTTGCGGTTGACGAAGTGGAAGGCGCCGGTGGACTCGGCGACCGGCAGCCACTGCTGGTTGGCGCCGCCGCCGTACAGCCACAGCTGGGTGGGCGCGCCGTCGGCGGTGGACACGTCGGTCTCGTCCCAGACCTGGTCGGGCGCGGCGGCGACGCCGATCCGGTAGTAGCCGCTGTCGGTGGCGGTGAACTGCCAGGACTGCGCCGAGCTGCCGTTGCACGTGTACTGCTGCACGGCGGTGCCGTTTGCGGTGGCGGCGGCGCGGGCGTCCACGCACTTGCCGCTGCCGGCGCCGACGACCGTCGTCGGGGCGGTGGGGACCGTGGCGGCGCCGGCGTCCCGGGCGGTGACCAGGGCGAGGCCCGCGGAGGCCGGCAGCAGGAGCGCGGCGGCCAGCACGGCGGTTCTCCTGCGGCGCCGCGGACGGCCGGGGGGTTGCGGAGCGTTGGGTACCTGGGGCACAGGTGTCTCCTCGTCGCGTTGTGGGGGTCGCGATGCGCAGTGGACGCTAGGGGCCGGGCTCACGAGGAGTCAATACACATCAAAAAATAAGTCGTGAACTATGCGCGCGGGGCCCGTCGCGCGTGTGCGCGACGGGCCCCTGAGGCGGCGGAGTCCGCAGGTGGGAGCGGGTCAGGCGTCCAGGACGTTGGTGGCCAGCAGGCCGATCAGCACGAAGCCGACCACGATCCGGTAGATCACGAAGGAGTTGAAGGAGTGCCGGGCCACGAACCGCAGCAGCCAGGCGATCGAGGCATAGGCGACCACGAACGACACCAGCGTGCCGACGGCGAGCGCGGGCATGCTGACGCCCCCGCTGGTGGCGTCCTTCAGCTCGTACAGCCCGGCGCCGGTGAGCGCGGGCAGGCCGAGGAAGAACGACAGCCGGGTGGCGGCGGTGCGGTCCAGGTCGCGCACCAGCGCGGTGGAGATGGTGGCGCCGGACCGGGAGAAGCCGGGGAACAGCAGCGCCAGGATCTGCGAGGTCCCCACCAGCATCGCGTCCTTGACGGTGACCTCGTCCTCGCCGCGCTTGAAGCGCGCCATCTGCTCGGCGCACCACATGACGACGCTGCCGCCGATCAGCGACAGGGCGACCACCCACAGCGAGCCGAGCGGTCCGTCGATGAGCGGCTTGGCCGCGAGGCCGACGATGACGATGGGGATCGTCGCGTAGATCACCCACCAGGTGAACTTGTAGTCGTGGTTGTCGCGCTCCCTGCTGTTCGTCAGGCCGCGCAGCCACGCGCCGACGAACCGGGTGATGTCCTTGAAGAAGTAGACGAACACCGCGGCGATCGCGCCGACCTGGATCACCGCGGTGAAGCCGACGACCGCGTCGTCGTCCACCGGGATGTTCATCAGACCTTCGGCCATCTTCAGATGTCCGGTCGAGGAGACCGGCAGGAACTCGGTCAGCCCTTCGACGATGCCGAGAACGACGGCCTGGCCGACGCCGATGACACTCATGGGTTGTGTGGTCCCGTCCCCTGCTCTGCCGGTGCACATCCCGGCGCCCGCGACGACTACATTCGCGTAGACGTCCGAGCAGACTCTAGAGGATCAGCGGCCGGACCCCGAATCCGGGGCCCGGCCGCCGGGACCTGGCGCCCGGGGCGTCGTCAGCAGGGACCGAGGTCCTGCCAGACGCCCCACTGGCCGGTGGTGCCGGGGGTCTCCCCGGTGGTCCACCACTTGGCCTTCCAGGTGTGGCCGCCGTAGGAGACGGTGTCGCCGCCCACGTAGACCGCGGAGGACTGCCAGGGCTGCGCGGTGCACGCCGAGGAGCCGCCGGTGACGGTGACGGTGAAGGTCGCCGTGTGCGCGGTGGAGCCGGCGGCGCCCTTCACGGTCAGCGCGTACGTGCCCGAGGCGGCCGCGGAGGTGGTGGCCACCGACAGGGTGGCGCTGCCGCCCGCGCTGACCGACCCGGGGCTGACCGAGGCGGTGACGCCCGCCGGCGCGCCGCTGACGGTCAGGGCCACCGACTGCGCCGAGCCGCTGGTCACCGCGGTGTGCACGGTGGAGGTGGTGGAGCCGCCCGCGGCGACGGTGGCCGAGGCCGGGGAGAGCGACACCGAGAAGTCGTTGGCCGGCGGCGTAGTGGTGCCGGCGCTGGTGAACGGCTCGAAGGTGTGGCTGAACTGCCAGGTGCTCTGGGTGGTGCCGGAGCAGGAGTCGGAGCCGCCCTGGCCGGGGCAGTTGCCGTTGTCGCGCTGCAGCGCCCAGAAGGAGAGGGTGTTGATGCCCTTGCCGACCGCCCAGTTGTAGACGGTGGTGGCGTTGGCGGTGGTGAAGGTCTCGGCCGCGCCGTAGTCGTCGATGCCGGGCATCTCGGTGACGCCGACCATGCCCCACAGCTGTGCGTCGGTCTTCGACGGGTAGAGCTGCGCCAGCTGGTCGTGCAGGCCCTGCGCGGCGGTCTCGGTGTCGGTGGCCATGTTGTGCGTGGCGCCGTCGTAGTAGTCGAACGTCATCAGGTTCACGACGTCGAGCTTCACGCCGTTGGAGATGGCGTTGCGCAGGATGGGCAGCGCCGAGCCGTCGCCGAGGGTGCCGTCCACCAGGCCGTGGGTGGTGGTCGGGAAGGTGTACGAGAACTGCACGGTGCGGCCGTTGGCCGCCGCCCAGTCCTGGACCTGCTTGACGGCCTTGTTCCTGCGGTCCAGCGCGGCGGACTTGGTCAGCGAGTTGTCCTCGATGTCCAGGTCGATGCGGCTGACGTCGTAGGTGGTGATGACCTTCTCGTAGGCCGCGGCGATGGAGCCCACGTCCGTGCAGCTGTCGGCGATGTCGGTGCCGGAGTTGTCGGCCGCGTAGCCGCCGAAGGACGGGACGACGTCGCCGCCGCCGGCCTGGATGGCGTCGATGTCCGCGCCGAAGTTCGCCTGGGCGATCGGCATGCCGCTGTCGCCGTTCCAGTACGCGGTGCAGGAGCCGGCCGAGGCGGTCTGGACGAAGGCCATGGTGAGGTACTTGTTGCCCGAGGCGGAGGCGAGCCCGGACAGGCTGTCGCCGTTGTACGCCTCGAAGTACGGGGCGAACACATGGGCGGGCAGCGGGGTGGCGGCGTGCGCGGAGCCGGCTCCGGTCAGCGCCAGTCCGGCGGAGGCCGCGACGGTGGCCAGTCCGGTGAGCACGGCGCGCGGGCGGGCCCAGCCCCGCGCACGGCGGGATATCGGGAGGGATCTGCGAACGGGTCCGGTCATGGACCGCGCTCCCTTCGACGGTGGGGGCGTCAGCACGGGAGAGTGCTGGTCTGGACCAATACTCTTGGTCCAGACCACCGAACTGTCAAGACTCCTAACAGATAATCCGCGCACGGTACTTGGCCCCCACGGAGTACCGCCCCCGGCCCCCACGGGTCACCGCCGCGCCGCGGCGGACGCGGCGGTGACCCTCATGACCTGCTCGAACACGCCCGGAGCCGCCCGGGCCCGGACGGGATCGGACGGGCTCGGACGGGAGCGGACGGGATCGGACGGGATCGGCCGGCCCGGCTCAGCGCCCCCAGCTGGTGAGGGCCAGCGCGGGCACGATGCGCGCGGCGTCCGGCGTGCCCACGCCGGTCGCCATGTCGTACCCCTTGACGGCGGTGTAGCCGGTGACGCCGTCGTAGGAGTTGTTCGTGCCGTCGGCGACGTCGACCACGCCGCCGAACTTGGCGCCGCCCTTGGCCAGGGCGTAGAGCGCCTGGTGGATGTCGCCGACCCGGTGGCCGCCGAACTGGTCGGCCAGCGCGACGATCCCGGAGAACAGCGGGCTGGCCTCGCTGGTGCCGCCGTACACGTCCCAGCCGACCGCGGTCGGGTCGTAGCTGGAGTACACCCACGCGCCGCCGTCCACGGCCGCGGCCATCGAGATGTCCGGGGTGCCGCGCCGGTCGCCGACGACGTTCCTGACGCCGTTCTGGTACGAGGGCCGGGTGAAGACGTGCGACTGGCCGCCGCCGCCCGCGCCGTAGTCGTTGTACACGCTGTCCGGGGCGGTGCGGTCGCCCGCGTCGTCCAGGTGCAGCTGGGTGCCGCCGATCGAGGTGACCAGCGGGTCGGCGGACGGCCAGGAGTTCACCGGGTACGGGTAGTTGCCGCTGCCGTCCTCGGTGGCGTCGGTGGCGCCGCCGTCCCCGGAGGACGCCAGCACCGTCACGCCGTGCCGCTGCGCGTCCTCGAACGCGTACCGGAGCTTCTGGATGCTGGAGAAGTCGCCCTGGTCGAAGCCGGGGAAGGTGTTCTCCGTGGCGCCGAAGCTCTGCGTGATGACATCGCCGACGCCGTGGTCGATCAGCGCCTTCTCCGCGTCCATCATCTCCGGCAGGCCGGTGACGCCCTCGGTCTCGGCGACGCCGGTCTCCACCAGCACGATGTGCGCGTCCGGCGCGACGGCGTGCGCCATCTCGACGTCGAGCGTGGACTCCCCGGCCCACCCGGTGTGGTCGGGGTTGGTCGGGTCGAACGGCGGCACGTCGCCCCACTTGACGACCTGCACCCTGCTGCTGGGGATGCCGAACTGGGCGCTGTAGACGTCCAGGTCGTGCTGGATCGTCGGCGAGCCGAACGAGTCCACGATCACGATGGTGCGGCCCTTGCCGGTCACCCCGGCACGGTACAGCGGCTTGAGGTCGTACGCCTGCCGGTACTGCAGCGGCGTGTAGCAGTTGATGCCCCACTTGGCCTGGCACTGGGCGTCGCTCAGCGGGCTGCTGACGCCGTGCACCAGCCGGTGGCCGGTGACCGCGGGCACCGCCTTGACGGCCGGCGCGGTCGCGGGCGCCGACCGGGCGGGCGCGGCGAGCGCCGGCCCCGCCGACGGAGCTGCGATCAGAGCGGCGGCGGTGAGGGCGGTGACGCCGGCCGCGGCGGCCACGGCGCGCGGCCGCGGACGAAGTCTGTGCATGGACGCTCCTTGTGTCGACGATCTCCACGTGTGCCGTACGGCGTCGCCGCGCGTGATCTCGCGCGGCGTGCCGTACGACCGCACAGGGCGGTTGACGCGATCACATCTCCGGATCATCGGCTGAACAAGCGAATACGCCGTTTGCAGGGCTGCGCTTTACCCGAACGGCGCAATCCTTTACGCAATCATGAGCATGACAGGACTGGACGCGCCGCCGCCCCCGTGCGGGTCGCCGCACGGAAGGCGACACGGCGTCAGGACTCGGCGTCAGGACACGATGTCCTTGGTGCGGAAGCCCCGGAAGGCGAGCGCGCCGAGCACCAGCGCGTACGAGACGGAGACCGACAGGCCCTGGAGCATGCCGGTCCACTCCATGGTCGGCTGGATCGCGTCCGCCCAGGCGAACTGCCAGTGCGCGGGCAGCACGTCCCGCCACGAGCCGAGCGCGGTCACCGCGTCCAGCACGTTGCCGACGATGGTCAGCCCCACCGCGCCGCCGACCGCGCCCAGCGGCGCGTCGGTGACCGTGGACAGCCAGAACGCCAGCGCCGCGGTGACCAGTTGGCCGACGAAGATGTACGCCACCACGACCGCGACGCGCGGCAGCGCGCTCCCGGCGGGCAGCGCCCCGCCGGCCGGCAGCTCCAGGTCGCCCCAGCCGTACGCGACCGTGCCCGCCGCCAGCGCGACCGCCGGCAGCAGCACGATGGCGGCCGCGCTGAAGCCCAGCGCCACGGTGAGCTTGACCGCCAGCAGCCGTACCCGCGGCACCGGCGCGGCCAGCAGGTAGCGCAGGCTGGACCAGCCTGCCTCCGAGGCCACCGTGTCGCCGCAGAACAGCGCGACCGGCACCACCAGCACGAAGCCGGCCGAGACGAACAGGCAGGTCGCGGCGAAGTTCGCGCCGGAGGCGGTGGCGGTGTCGATCAGCGTCGGGCCGTTGCGGCCGCTGCCGTCCGGGGTGCCGCCGATCGCGAACGCGGCGATCAGGATGAACGGCAGCGCGACCAGCAGCGCGAAGACGATCAGCGTGCGCCGCCTGCGCACCTGGCGGCGCGCCTCGACCCGCAGCCGCAGCGTGCGGCCGGGCCGGTAGCCGGGCGCGGTGCCGCCGCGGCCGAGCGGATCGCGCGGCGCGATGGCCGGGCCGCCGCCGGGAGCCGGGCTGCTGGGAGCCGGGCTGCCTTGGGACGTGCCGCCGGGCGTGCTGCCGGTCGCGCCGGCCGGTGTGCCGCCGGGAGTGTTCCCCTCGCCGGGCGTGGGCGCGGGGACCGGCGCGGGTGCGGGCGCGGCGCTCATGCCGGGCCTCCGATCAGGGTCAGGAAGGCGTCCTCCAGCCGGCGGTGCGGGCCCACCTGGGTGACCGCCACCTCCCGCCGGACGAGTTCGGCCACCAGCTGCGGGGCGGTCATGCCGTCGAGCACGGCCAGCAGGCCGTCCTCCTCGCGGACCGCGGTCGCCACACCGGGCAGCGCGGCCACCTCGTCCACCAGGCTCTGCGGCAGCTCGCCCTCGACGCCGATCAGGACGGTGTCCGCGGACCCGACGATCTCCGCGACCGGCCCCGCGGTCACCAGCTTGCCGCGGTCCATCACCACCAGGTGCGAGCAGGTCTGCTCGACCTCGGACAGCAGATGGCTGGAGACGATCACCGTGCGGCCGGTCCCGGCGTAACGGATCATCACCTCGCGCATCTCGCGGATCTGCGGCGGGTCCAGGCCGTTGGTCGGCTCGTCGAGGATCAGCAGGTCGGGCAGGCCCAGCATGGCCTGGGCGATGGCCAGGCGCTGCCGCATGCCCTGCGAGTACGTGCGCACCGCGCGCTCCAGCGCGTCGCCGAGCCCGGCGATCTCCAGCGCCTCGGCCAGGTGCGCGTCGGCCTCCGGGCGTCCGGTGGCCTGCCAGTACAGGTCGAGGTTGGCGCGGCCGGTCAGGTGCGGCAGGAAGCCGGCGCCCTCCACGAACGCGCCGACGCGCGAGAGCACCGGCGCGCCCGGCCGCACCGTCTCGCCGAAGACCCGGATCTCCCCCTCGTCGGGGCGGATCAGGCCCATCAGCATGCGCAGCGTGGTGGTCTTGCCCGCGCCGTTCGGCCCGAGCAGGCCGAGCACCTGCCCGGCCTCGACGCGGAAGGACAGCTCGCGCACCGCGTAGCGGCCGGACGCGCCCGCGTACCGCTTGCTCAGGCCGGTGATGGTCAGCGGCACCTCGGCCAGCGCGGGGTCGGCGGGCCGGGGGCGGACCCGGCGGCGGCCGGTGAGCAGCAGGGCCGCGGCGATCACGAGCGCCACCGGCGGCAGCACCCACACCCATCCGGGCAGCGGCGCCGCGTCGGCGGCCAGGTGCGGGTCGGTGGGCAGCGTGAGGTCGGGCGAGGCCAGGGAGACGGTGTACGCGGCGGGTGCGGCCGGTGACGCGTAGCCCATGTCGGTGCTCGCCAGCACCAGCGCGAGCCGGTGCCCCGCGGCGAACCGGTGGTCGACGGCGGGCAGGCGCACCCGTACGGTCGTCCCCTGCGGCGAGCCGGCGATCCGCAGCGGGGTGGCGAGCGAGGCGGGCAGCGTCTGCCCGCCGTCCGGCCCGACGTCGTAGAGCTTGGCGAACAGCACCGCGTCCGGCGCGTCGGTGGCGACCTTCACGGTGACCGAGGGCGCGCCGGTGACGGTGACCGCCTGGGAGAGCTTCGCGGAGGTGAACCGCGCGAACTGCCCGGGGAAGTCCAGCGACAGGCCGGCGCCCGCCGACGACAGCGCGGACAGGGAGGACAGCCCGCTCAGCGCGCCCAGGCCCGGCACCGAGGAGATCGCCGGCGGCGCGCCGCCGGCCGGGTTGGCGACCGGCTGCGCGGGCCCGGCCAGCGCGATGTTGCGCCGCCGGGAGCCGTCGAGACCGGGGTAGGCGTCGCCGCTGGCGCCGCGCAGCACCGCGGTGCCGTCGGTGGAGTCCAGGCCGCCGGTGCGGGTGACGCGGAAGGCCGGGCCGGTGTGCGCGGCGGTGTCGCCCTTGAGGTAGCGGTCGAACCAGGCGTTCACCCTGCGGTCGATCCTGGCGTCCTCGGTGTCGCCGCCGTCGTGTCCGCCGGAGATCCAGTCGACGGACACCGGCGCGCCGGCCGCCCGGATCGACGTCGCCATCGCGTCGGACTGGGCGAGGGTGAACAGCGAGTCGCTCTGGCCCTGCACGATCAGCGCGGGGACCTTGATCCGGCCGGCGAGCGCGGACGGGCTCAGGGCGGTGAGCTTCGCGACGGCCGCGGCGTCCGGCCGCCCGGCCTGCGCGACGCGCTGGTACAGCGCGCAGACGTCCGGGGTGAAGCGCCCGCACAGCGGTGCGGCGACGGGCCCCTGGGCGCCGGGGGCGCCGGTCGGCGCGGGCCGCGGGGACGCCGGCTGCGGGGACGCGGGCCGCGCGGTGTCCGCCGGGGTGCCGGAGGGGGTGCCGGAGGGATCGTCGGACGGGAGGCCCGCCGGGGTGTCCGCGGACGACGGCAGGGAGCCGGAGGAGAAGAAGACGCCGGCCCACAGCTTCTTGTAGACGCCGTCCGGGAAGAGCGCGTCGCTGAGGTTCCAGTACGTCTCGCGGGGCGCGATCGCGTCGATCCTGCGGTCGTGGCCGGCGGCCAGCAGCGAGACCGCGCCACCGTAGGAGACGCCGGTGATGCCGACCCGCGGGTCGCCCGGCGCGTCCAGCCGCACCTCGGGCCGGGCGGCCAGCCAGTCGACGAGCCGGCTGACGTCGGCGACCTCGGCGTCCGGGGCGTTGAGCGCGATCGCGCCGCCGGAGCGGCCGAAGCCGCGGGCGGACCAGGTCAGCACCGCGTAGCCGTGCCGGGCCAGCGACTCCGCCTGGCCGCGCACGTCGTCCTTGCTGCCGCCGAAGCCGTGCGCGAGCAGCACCGCGGGTCTGCGCCCGGCGCCGCCCGCGGTGAAGTACGAGGTGTCCAGGCGGACTCCGCCCGCACCGGTCAGCATCGCGTCGCTGCGGTGCACCGCGGGCCCGCCGCCGGAGGCCGCGGCGGCGGCCGCCGCTCCTCCGCCGGCGAGCAGCACGGCGAGCGCGCCGACCGCCGCGACCCACCGGGCACGCCGGGACCGCGGCAGCCGCGGCCGTCGAAGATCCATCCCCCGATCCTAAAGCCACCGGGCCGTCCTCTCCGGCGGCGGCCCGGTGATCGCGCGGTACGCCCCGCACGAACGCGAATTCCCCGCCGGCCACGGGGGCCGGCGGGGAATTCACGCACCGGGCGGCGGAATTCACATGGAACGCCGCGATCATCCGCTGACGGTGATCATCCGCCTTTCGGCGATCACCCGGTCGCGGTGATCATCCGATCACAGCGATCACCGGATCAGCGGATCACCGGGTGAAGGCGGTGAAACACGGTCAGCCGGTGAATGGGGATCAGCGGTGCGACGAGGAACGCCTCTTGCGCGTGATCACCAATGCGCCGGCGCCCACGACCACCGCGGCCGCGGCGATTCCCGCGATCATCGGCGTGGCGTTGGAACTGCCGGTCTCCGCGAGGTCGCCGGACGCGGGCGAGGTCGTGCCCGGTGCGGCGGGGGCGCTGCTGGTGGGCGGCGCGGTGGTGGCGGGCGTCGTGGGCGGCGCGGTCGTGGTGGGAGGT
>JAJSZB010000169.1:0-13860 GCA_050613715.1 Streptomyces sp. IBSBF 3018 | reverse complement strand
GGAAAAAACTTCGGGGAAAGTTCCGGGCGGATGTCGAGAACGCGGCGCGTGCTCCGTCCCCGGGGTGGAACGCGACCACAATGGGTGGCCGCACCGCACCGAGGAGGCAACCACCATGGCCAAGTACCTGCTGCTGAAGCACTACCGCGGCGCTCCGGAGCATGTGAACAACGTGCCGATGGACCAGTGGACGCCGCAGGAGGTCACGGCGCACATCCAGTACATGCGCGACTTCGCCGCCAAGCTGGAGGGGACCGGCGAGTTCGTCGGCGAGCAGGCGCTCGCGCCCGAGGGCACCTGGGTCCGCTACGACGGTGAGGGGCGGCCGCCGGTCACCGACGGGCCGTTCGCCGAGACCAAGGACCTGATCGCCGGGTGGATGGTGATCGACGTCGACTCCTACGAGCGGGCGCTGGAGCTGGCCGCCGAGCTGTCGGCGGCGCCGGGGGCCGGCGGCCGGCCGATCCACGAGTGGCTGGAGCTGCGGCCGTGCATGGCCGAGCTGGAGACGACCACGGAGTGACGGCGTCGATGGAACCGGTCGACGGGCCGCTGCTGCGCAGCCTCACGCCCGGCGTGCTCGCGATCCTCGTCCGCCGCGGAGCCGACTTCGCGGCGGCCGAAGACGCGGTGCAGGACGCCCTGGTCGAGGCGGTCCGGGTGTGGCCGGCAGACCCGCCGCGGGACCCCAAGGGCTGGCTGGTCACCGTCGCCTGGCGCCGGTTCCTCGACCAGGCGCGGGCCGACGCGGCCCGCCGCCGTCGCGAGGACCTCGTGGAGGAGGAGCCGGCGCCCGGGCCCGCGCCGACCGCCGACGACACGCTCCAGCTGTACTTCCTGTGCGCCCACCCCTCGCTCAGCCCGTCGTCGGCGGTCGCGCTCACCCTGCGCGCCGTCGGCGGCCTCACCACCCGGCAGATCGCCCGCGCCTACCTGGTGCCCGAGGCGACCATGGCCCAGCGCATCAGCCGGGCCAAGCGCACGGTCTCCGGCGTGCGCCTCGACCGGCCCGGCGACGTGGCGACCGTGCTGCGCGTGCTCTACCTGGTCTTCAACGAGGGCTACTCCGGCGACATCGACCTGGCCGCGGAGGCGATCCGGCTCACCCGGCAGCTCGCGGCGGCGGTCGACCACCCCGAGGTGTCCGGGCTGCTCGCCCTGATGCTGCTGCACCACGCCCGCCGCGCGGGCAGGACGGCGCCCGACGGCAGCCTGGTGCCGCTCGCCGAGCAGGACCGCACGCTGTGGGACACCCGCGCCATCGCCGAGGGTGTCGGCATCCTCCAGGCGGCCCTGGCCCGTGACCGGCTCGGCGAGTTCCAGGCCCAGGCGGCCGTCGCGGCCCTGCACGCGGACGCGCCCGCCGCGGCGGAGACCGACTGGGTGCAGATCGTCGAGTGGTACGACGAACTGCTGCGTTTCACCGACAGCCCGGTGGTGCGGCTCAACCGCGCGGTGGCCGTCGGCGAGGCGGACGGCCCCCGCGCGGGCCTCGCGGTGCTGGCCGGGCTCGACCCGTCGCTGCCCCGGTACACCGCGGCGGCCGCCTACCTGCACGAACGCGACGGCGACCTCGCGCTCGCCGCCCGCCTCTACGCCGAGGCCGCGGCCGCTGCGCACACCGTCCCCGAGCGCGCCCACCTGACCCGCCAGGCCGCCCGCCTCAACACCGCCCGCGCGTCGCGGGAAGGCTAGGACGCGTCCGGTGAGTCCGGTGAGTCCGGTGAGTCCGGTGCGTCCGGCGCTTCCAGCCGGGCGCGGGTCTCCGCGACGAGATCCCCGGCGGCGTCCAGGGCGGCCGCCAGCTCCCGCGGGGCCGACCCGAGCCGGCCGAGGACCGCGGCCACCCGGCCGGCGAAGTCCCGGGGCGCGGCCGGGAGCGCGCCGGCAGCGGCGACCGCGCCCTTCTCGTTGAGGCACCAGGTGCGCGCATGGGCGTGCAGCGACTGGGCGAGGACGCCGAACGCCCGCGCGAGGCACAGCGCGACGTAGGCGGTGTCCCCGCGCGGCGCGGCCTTGCGCGCGACCGTGACGCAGAAGTCGGCCTCCCACGCCGCCGCGACCAGGGCGGCGCGCAGCGGCCGCGGGTACACCGCCGTCTCGGCCTTGAGCGCGGTCAACTCGCCGACCGGGTCGGCCAGCACGCGCCCGAGCGCCACCTCACCCGGGTAGCAGGGCGACCAGAAGCCGAGCGGGTGGCCGGGCTGGACGCCGATCTCGTACCGCCCCTCGCGGCACTGCGCCCAGACCCGGGCGACCCGGTCGGCGTCGCGCAGCACCCAGTCGACGCGGACCCCGCCGGCGTCCAGCCACGCGCCGCCGTCCACCCACGGCCCCCAGCCGCCGGGCCCCGCCACCTCGACCGGCCCGCCGGTGAAGCGCGCGGCCAGCGCGGCGAGGCCCGCGGTGTCGACCGCGCCGCGGTAGTAGACGCCGAGGTCCCAGTCGGAGTCCGGGGTGTGCGCGCCGCGCGCCCTGCTCCCGCCGAGCAGCACCCCCACGATGCCGTCCACCTCGGCCAGCGCCGCGGCCATCTCCCGTACTAGCGATTCCCCGTCCATGCGCGGCACCGTACCGTCCCCGGGATCCCGCGCTTGTCAGGGGGCGGGCGGGGGTCCTAGGCTTACTCGTCAGTAAACTTACTTCGGAGTAAGGACGGTTGTGCCATGGCCGCGGTGGACGATCTGGACCTGGAGACGCTGGACTTCGCCTCGGTGGAGCCGAAGGAGTTCGCGCGGATCGTCAAAGGGCTGAGCGCCCGGCGGATCGAGGAGTTCATGCGCGGGCCGCAGCGCCGGCGGGTCCTGGACGAGGTGTTCGGGCGGATGCACACCCTCTTCAAGCCCGAGGCCGCCGGCAACCGCGACGCGCTGATCCGCTGGCGGATCACCGAGGCGGACGGCGAGACCGGCGACGTCTACGAGACCCACATCGCGGGCGGCGCGTGCACGGTCACCCCGGAGCGCACCGACCGCACGCCGCAGCTCAGCCTCACGATGGGCGCGCCGGAGTTCCTCAAGCTGGTCTCCGGCAACGCCTCGGGGCCCACGCTCTTCTTCACCCGCAAGCTCAAGGTCAAGGGCGACATCCGGCTGGCCGGCGGCCTCACGTACTTCTTCGACATCCCGAAGGCGTGACGTTCCGGCTCCCGCGGCCGCCGGGCCGCCGCGCCGGCCGCCGCTAGCCCGCGGCCAGGCCGTTGACCAGCTCCGCGGTGCCGGAGCCCGAGGCCAGCGCGGCCAGGGCGGCGCGGACGCCGCGCGCGGCGACGGGGTGGAGGTAGCCGTCGAGGGCGTCGACGGCCACCAGCTCCCACGAGTCCAGCTCCTCCTCCTGCAACCGGATCGCGTCGAGCTGCGCGGGCGTCAGGACCCCGCCGTCGTAGAGGTAGCGGGTCAGCGCGGGCCGCCCGGGCCCGGTGATCCAGTCGACGGCGAGCAGCGCCCCCGGCGCGAGGTCGAGCCCGATCTCCTCCAGCGTCTCGCGGCGCGCGGCCTCCCGCGGCGACTCGCCCGCGTCCGACTCGATCGTCCCGCCCGGCAACGTCCACGTGCCGTCGTCGCGGTAGTTCGGCTCGACCAGGAGCACCCGGCCGTCGGCGGAGCGGAACAGCGTGTTCGCGCCTGCGATGATCTTGGGAAGCCCTGCGATGTAGGTGGCGAAGTCGGTGGTCATGCCGCCCAACCTACGGCCGGCGGGCCGTGACGGGTGAACCGGTGGCGGGATAAGGTCGCGGACGGCGCGACGTTCGGGATCGTCATCGGGAGAGATTGCGTGTCGGACGCTGCAACGGAAGCACATCAGGAATCGGACACGGCGGGGCCGGCGGAGCCGTCCGGCTCGGCGGAGCCGTCGGGGTCGGCCGGGCTCTCGGCATCGTCAACCGGGCCCGCGGCATCGCCTGCCGAGCGGGCGGGGCGGGTGCCGCGGGTGCTGATCGCCGCGGACAAGTTCAAGGGATCGCTGACCGCGGCCGAGGTCGCCGCGCACGTCGCCGCGGGACTGCGGACCGTCGTGCCGGCCGTGTCCGTCACCGCGCTGCCGGTCGCGGACGGCGGCGACGGCACGGTCGAGGCGGCCGTCGCGGGCGGCTTCGAGCGCCGCACGGTCCGCGTGACCGGCCCGCTCGGCGAGCCCGTGGACGCCGCCTACGCGCTGCGCGGCACGACCGCGGTGGTCGAGATGGCCGAGGCGTCGGGGCTGCGGCTGCTGCCGCCGGGCGTGTTCGCGCCGCTGAGCGCGACCACCTACGGGACGGGCGAACTGCTGCGGGCCGCGCTGGACGCGGGCGCGCGCACAATCGTGCTCGGCGTCGGCGGCAGCGCCACCACGGACGGCGGCGCGGGCATGCTGTCGGCGCTCGGCGCCCGGCTGCTGGACGCGCAGGGCGCGCCGGTCGCGCCCGGCGGCGGGCCGCTCGCGGGGCTGGCCTCGGCGGACCTGTCCGGCCTCGACCCCCGCCTTGCGCAGGCCGAGGTCGTCCTCGCCGGCGACGTGGACAACCCGCTGCTCGGTCCCACGGGCGCGGCGGCGGTCTACGGCCCGCAGAAGGGCGCGTCGCCGGCGGACGTGGCCGCGCTGGACGCCGCGCTGACCCGTTACGCCGAGGTGCTCCGTGACGAGGACGCCGCGCGGACGCCCGGCGCGGGAGCGGCCGGCGGCATCGGCTACGGCGCCCTGGTCGGACTCGGCGCGCGATTCCGCTCCGGGATCGAGGTGATGC
Organism: Streptomyces sp. IBSBF 3018; assembly: GCA_050613715.1. Taxonomy (GTDB): domain Bacteria; phylum Actinomycetota; class Actinomycetes; order Streptomycetales; family Streptomycetaceae; genus Actinacidiphila. The sequence continues at coordinate 9,137 of JAJSZB010000169.1, read as the reverse complement.
TCGACGTGCTCGGATTCGAGGCCGCGCTCGCGCGGGCCGACCTGGTGATCACCGGCGAGGGTTCCCTCGACGCGCAGACCCTGCACGGCAAGGCCCCCGTCGGCGTCGCGGCGGCGGCCCGTGCCCGCGGCGTCCCCGTCGTCGCGGTCTGCGGCCGCCTGGCGCTGTCCGCCGCCGAACTCGCCGCGGCGGGCATCGGCGCCGCCTATCCGCTCTCCGCCCTCGAACCCGACCCGGCCCGCTCCATCCCCGGCGCCGGGCCTCTCCTCACCGAGGTCGCCGCCACCCTGGCCCGCGCCCACCTGGCCTGACGCTCAGCGGGCGAACTTCTCGACCGCCTGCGCGGTGACCGGGGTGAAGAAGTTGACCAGGTTGCCGTCCGGGTCGCGCACCAGGAGGGAGCGGTTGCCCCACGGCATCGTGGTGGGACCGGCGACGACGTCGGTGACGACGGCGGACAGGTCCTGGTGGACGCGGTCCACGTCGTCCACCAGGAACTCGGTGATCACGCTGTGATTCTCCGCCGGGTGGGCGGAGCCGGGCGCGAACAGCGGGACCGTGCGAGTGCCGGCGATCGCGAGGGTGGCGCCGCCGATCCTCAACTCGGCGAAGTCCTCGGTGGCCCACGCCGCCCGCGCGCCGGTCGCCCGCTCGTAGAACGCGACCAGGCGCGCCACGTCGCCGGTGATGATGCGGATCGATACGAAGTCCATGGGAGTCTCCTCGGCTGTGCTGAAGCGTGCGGTTCCGCACGCGTCGTACCTGTGCTCACGTGTCGGTGTGCGCACGTTCGCGCACCCTTGCTCCGCAGGCTAGGGGAGATAGGGGACAGAATCGGTCCGGTATTCGCGTTAGGCTGCGCGCATGTCCCGTCCCACCGGCCGCGTGCTGACCCTGCTGGAGCTGCTGCAGTCGGGCGGCACCCGGACGGTCGCCGAACTCGCCGACCGGCTCGGCGTCGAGGGCCGGACCGTCCGGCGGTACGTGGACCAGCTGCTCGACCTGGGCGTGCCGGTGGAGTCGGTACGCGGCCGCTACGGCGGCTACCGGCTCGCCCCCGGCTACCGCCTGCCCCCGCTCATGCTCGACGAGGACGAGGCGCTGGCGGTCCTGCTCGGCCTGGTCGCCGGCCGCCGGGCCGGACCGGCCACGCAGCACACGGCGAGCGAGACGGCGTCGGCGAAGATCAGACGCGTCCTGCCCGCGCACCTGGCCCGCCGGCTCGACGCACTCCTGGAGTCCCTGGCCTTCACCGACCGGCCGGACGAGACGGCCACCCCGGACGCCGGGGTCCTGCTCACCGTCACCGACGCGGTGCGCCACCGCCGGCCCGTCTCGATCCGCTACACCGACCGCGACGGCCGGCGCAGCGAACGCACCCTGCACCCGTACGGCGTCGTCGCGCACGCGGGCCGGTGGTACGTCACGGGTGCGGACGCCGTCATCGGCGAGGACCGGACCTTCCGGCTGGACCGCGTCGCCGACGCGCGGACCCTGCCCGGCTCGTTCGAGGCGCCCGAGGGGCCCGATCCGGCGCAGCGCCTGCTGACCGGGTTCGCCACGGCCGACTACCGGCACCGGGTGACCCTGCGCGTCCACGCCACGGCCGACCGGATCCGCGCCCGCCTCCCGGCGAGCGTCGCGGTCCTGGAGGAATTGGACGGCGGCGACGGGCAGGACTGCGACCGCTGGTTGCGCGTCGAGCTGCGGGTGGAACGCCTCGACTGGCTGCCGCCGGTCCTCGCCTCGCTGGACCGGCCCTTCGTCGTCGAACGCCCCGCCGAACTCCGCGACCTCGTCGCGGCGCTCGCCGACCGCCTCGCGGCCTACGCCCGGCAGACGTGACCGGGGCCGGGCCCGACAGGCCCGGCCCCGGCATCGCGAAGGAGAAGGAGGAGAGGGAAGAGGCAGCGCCTCAGCGCGCCGTCGCGCGGCCCTCGCGGCGCGCGGCGCGGAAGGTGCTGACCCGCCGCGTCGTGGCGAAGCAGGGGATCGTCGCCGCGGCGGCGCACTGGAGCGCGCAGCCCGCCTGGAGGAGCTGGTGACCGCCGGGGACGCCCAGCGACCACGCGGCCAGGCAGCCCATGCTGACCAGCGTCCAGCAGAAGGTGACCAGCGCCAGCCGCCCGCGCGGCTTGGGGTACTCCACCCGGCTCACCATGAGCCAGGCGACGCCCAGGATCGCCAGCACGGTCGGCAGGAACGGCAGCTCCAGCAGGACCAGCGACACCACGGTCATCGCGCCGAAGGGGCTGGGCATGCCCTGGAAGACGCCGTCGCGCAGCGTGGTGCAGGAGAACCGGGCCAGCCGGAGCACCACCGCGAGCACCACGAGCACCGCGGCCACCGCGGCGATCTTGCCGTGCGCGTCCTGGGTCACGATGCCCCAGACGATCACGAAGTAGGCCGGCGCGAGGCCGAAGCTGATCAGGTCGGAGAGGTTGTCCAGCTCCGCGCCCATCGCCGAACTGCGCAGCTTGCGCGCCACCAGGCCGTCGAACAGGTCGAAGACCGACGCCATCAGCATCAGCGTGACCGCGTTGGCCGCGCTGTTCTTGGACATCGCGCCGTCGCCGTCGCCCATCAGGTGCGGCACCAGCACGCCGGTGGTGGTGAAGTACACGGCCATGAAGCCGCAGATCGCGTTGCCGAGGGTGAGCGCGTCGGCGATGGACAGACGGGTGGACAGCGGGAGGTCGGAGACCTCCTCCTCCAGCTCGCTGACCCAGTTCGACCGGCCGCCCTGGTTGGGGTGCGTCGTGTCCGGCTCAAGCACGGTCAAGGCGTGTCACCCCAGCCGTGGTGGTCTGCCCGACCTCGACCGCGGGCTCGATGCCCTCCGGCAGGTAGACGTCGACGCGCGAGCCGAACCGGATCAGCCCGATCCGGTCGCCCTGCTCGACCTTGCAGCCACGCGGCACGTACGGCACGATCCGGCGGGCCACCGCGCCGGCGATCTGGACCACCTCGACGTCGCCGATCTCGGTGTCGAAGTGCCACACCACCCGCTCGTTGTGCTCGCTCTCCTTGTTGAAGGCCGGCACGAAGCCGCCGGGGACGTGCTCGACGGAGGTGATCGTGCCGGCCAGCGGGGCGCGGTTGACGTGCACGTTCAGCGGGCTCATGAAGATCGCCACGCGGGTGCGCCCGTCCTTCCACGGCATCACGCTCTGCACCACGCCGTCCGCCGGGGAGATCACCCTGCCCTCCGCGATCTCCCGCTCGGGGTCGCGGAAGAACCACAGCATGCCGGCCGTGAGCGCGGTGGCCGGCACGGCCACCGCCGCCCAGCGCCCGGAGCGACGTGCCTTGGCCAGGCTCACCGCCGCGGTGGCGACGGTCGGCAGGAGCCACGGCGACGCTCCGCGCGCCAGGCGCACACCGGCAAGCCTGTCGCGACGTGCAGAGGAATTGCTGTGGGGCATGGATGACCTTCGTAGCGGAGGGTGCCGCGAGATGCTTCAGGGGACGGCGGCTTTGGTCGATGGTATCGGCTGGGACGGGCAACTCGGCAAGCTCACGGGCGAGTCGATGGCCGGTTCCGATGCCTGCGACCATGACGGAGTGTGACGTTCGCCTCGAAAAATCACCTGGCATATCGGGGCGAAACGTGACATTCAGTCCTGGAGGCGATATTCCTCCAGCAGCCTGCGTCCGATGATCATTTTCTGGATCTCGGCGGTTCCCTCGCCGATCAGCAGCATCGGCGCCTCGCGGTAGAGCCGCTCGATCTCGTACTCCTTGGAGAAGCCGTAGCCGCCGTGGATGCGGAAGGCGTCCTCGACCACCTCCTTGCAGAACTCCGAGGCCAGGTACTTCGCCATGCCGGCCTCCAGGTCGTTGCGCTCGCCGGAGTCCTTCTTGCGCGCGGCGCTGACCATCATCTGGTGGGCCGCCTCCACCTTGGTGGCCATCTCGGCCAGCTTGAACTGGATCGCCTGGTGCTGCGCGATGGGCTTGCCGAAGGTCTGCCGCTGCTGTGCGTAACCGATGCCCAGTTCGAAGGCGCGCCGCGCCACCCCGCAGCCGCGGGCCGCGACGTTCACCCGGCCGACCTCGACGCCGTCCATCATCTGGTAGAAACCGCGCCCGGTGGTCCCGCCGAGCACCCGGTCGGCGGGGACCTGCACGCCGTCCAGGACCAGTTCGGTGGTGTCGACGCCCTTGTAGCCCATCTTCTCGATCTTGCCGGGCACGGTCAGCCCGGGAACCGCGGGGTTCGCGCCGAAGCCCGGCTCCTTCTCGATCAGGAACGTGGACATCGACCGGTGCGCGGGGGCGTCCTGCGGCTGCCCCTCGTCGGTCCGGCACAGCACCGCCACCAGGTTCGAGGAGCCGCCGTTGGTCAGCCACATCTTCTGGCCGTCGATGACGTACGCGTCGCCCTTGCGCACCGCCCGGGTGCGGATCGCCGAGACGTCCGAGCCGAGGCCCGGCTCCGACATCGAGAACGCGCCGCGAACCTCGCCGGTGGCCATCCGCGGCAGGAAGTGGTCCTTCTGCTCCTGCGTGCCGTGCTGCTTGAGCATGTACGCGACGATGAAGTGGGTGTTGATGATGCCCGACACGCTCATCCAGCCGCGGGCGATCTCCTCCACGGCCAGCGCGTAGGTCAGCAGCGACTCGCCGAGGCCGCCGTACTCCTCGGGGATCATCAGGCCGAAGACGCCGAGGTCCTTCAGCCCCTCGACGATCTGCGTCGGGTACTCGTCGCGGTGCTCCAGCTCGGTGGCGACCGGCAGGATCTCCTTGTCGACGAAGGAGCGCACGGTCGCCAGGATCTCCTGCTGGACCTCGGTCAGCCCCTCGGTGCGCGCCAGGCGGTCGGCCATGTCAGTTCCCCCCCCGGCCGGCGGGCGCGCCGGTCGTCGGCTCAGGGCGGCCGGGGTGCTCCCCGCCGCGCTCCTTGACGTACGTCGCGGTCGGCACCATCACCTTGCGGCGGAAGACGCACACCAGGGTGCCGTCCTGCTTGTAGCCGCGGGTCTCGACGTGCACGATGCCCCGGTCGTCCTTCGACGAGGACGGCCGCTTGTCCAGCACGGTCGTCTCGCCGTAGATCGTGTCGCCGTGGAAGGTCGGCGCGACGTGCCGCAGCGACTCGACCTCCAGGTTGGCGATCGCCTTGCCCGACACGTCCGGCACCGACATGCCGAGCAGCAGCGAGTAGACGTAGTTGCCGACCACCACGTTGCGGCCGAAGTCGGTCGTCCGCTCCGCGTAGTTGGCGTCCAGGTGCAGCGGGTGGTGGTTCATGGTCAGGAGGCAGAAGAGATGGTCGTCGTACTCGGTGACCGTCTTGCCCGGCCAGTGCTTGTAGATCGCACCGATCTCGAACTCCTCGTAGGTGCGGCCGAACTGCACGTCATACCTCCAGCTTGTTGGCGAGCCGAATCTCGTCCACGATCCGGCCGATGATCCCGGTGATACCGAAGTCCTTCGGGGTGAACACGGCCGCCACGCCCGCCGCGCGCAGCTCCTTCGCGTCCGCCGCGGGGATGATCCCGCCGACGACCACCGGCACGTCGTCCGCCCCGGCCCGGCGCAGCCGCTCCAGCACGTCCGGCACCAGCGCGGCGTGCGAGCCGGACAGGATCGACAGTCCCACGCAGTGCACGTCCTCGGCGACCGCCGCCGAGACGATCTGCTCGGGGGTCAGCCTGATGCCCTGGTAGACCACCTCGAAGCCGGCGTCGCGGGCGCGCACCGCGATCTGCTCGGCGCCGTTGGAGTGCCCGTCCAGGCCCGGCTTGCCGACCAGCAGCCGCAGCCGGCCGCCGCCGAGCTCCGCCGCGGTCGCCGCGACCCGCTCGCGCACCCGCGCCAGTTCGCCGCCGGTCTCGGCGGCGACCGCCACCGGCGCCGACGTGACCCCGGTCGGCGCCCGGAACTCGCCGAAGACCTCGCGCAGCGCGCCCGACCACTCGCCGGTGGTCACCCCGGCCCGCGCGCACTCCAGCGTGGCCTCCATCAGGTTCTCCCCGCCGGCCGCCGCAGCCCGCAGCGCGCCCAGCGCCTTGTCCGCCCGCGGCCGGTCCCGCTCCGCCCGCCAGCGGTGCAGCGCGGCGACCACGCGCGCCTCGTTGGCCGGGTCCACCGTCATGATCGCGGTGTCCAGGTCGGCGGTGAGCGGGTTGGGCTCGGTCTGCTCGTGCACGTTGACCCCGACGATCTTCTCCTCGCCGGACTCGATCCTGGCCCGCCGCTCGGCGTGCGAGGACACCAGCTGCGCCTTCAGATAGCCGGACTCCACCGCGGCCATCGCGCCGCCCAGCTCCTGGATGTGCTCGATCTCCGCGGTCGCCCGCTCCACCAGCTCGGCGACCTTCGCCTCCACCACGTGCGAGCCGGCGAACAGGTCGTCGTACTCCAGCAGATCGCTCTCGTGCGCCAGCACCTGCTGGATGCGCAGGCTCCACTGCTGGTCCCAGGGCCGCGGCAGGCCCAGCGCCTCGTTCCACGCCGGCAGCTGCACCGCGCGGGCCCGGGCGTCCTTGGACAGCGTCACCGCGAGCATCTCCAGCACGATGCGCTGCACGTTGTTCTCCGGCTGCGCCTCGGTCAGGCCGAGCGAGTTGACCTGGACGCCGTAGCGGAAGCGGCGGTGGCGCGGGTCCTGGATGCCGTAGCGCTCGCGGGTGACGGTCTCCCAGATGCGGCCGAACGCCCGCATCTTGCACATCTCCTCGACGAAGCGCACCCCGGCGTTGACGAAGAACGAGATCCGGCCAACCACCTCGCCCCGGCGCTCGCGCGGCACCTGCCCGGAGGCGAACACCGCGTCCAGCACCGCGATCGCCGTGGACATCGCGTACGCGATCTCCTGCACCGGCGTGGCCCCGGCCTCCTGGAGGTGGTAGCTGCAGATGTTGATCGGGTTCCACTTCGGCATCCGCGCGACGGTGTACGCGATCATGTCGGTGGTCAGCCGCAGCGAGGGGCCCGGCGGGAAGACGTGGGTGCCGCGGGAGAGGTACTCCTTGACGATGTCGTTCTGCGTGGTGCCCTGGAGGGCGGACACGTCGGCGCCCTGCTCCTCGGCGACCACCTGGTACAGCGCCAGCAGCCACATGGCGGTGGCGTTGATGGTCATCGAGGTGTTCATCCGCTCCAGCGGGATGTCCTGGAACAGCCGCCGCATGTCGCCGAGGTGCGTCACCGGCACGCCCACCCGGCCCACCTCGCCGCGGGCCAGCACGTGGTCCGGGTCGTAGCCGGTCTGCGTCGGCAGGTCGAAGGCGACCGACAGCCCGGTCTGGCCCTTGGCGAGGTTGCGCCGGTACAGCTCGTTGGACGCCTCGGCGGTCGAGTGCCCGGCGTACGTCCGCATCAGCCACGGCCGGTCCTTGGTCCGCGGCAGCTGCTTCTGGGAGGCCGTCATCACACGTTCCGGAAACGGTTGATGGCCGGCAGGCACCGCTCGCGCAGGGCCGGGTCGGTGACGCCGAGGCCCTCGCGGGGGGCCAGCGCGAGGACGCCGACCTTGCCCTGGTGGCGGTTGCGGTGCACGTCGTACGCGGCCTGCCCGGTCTGCTCCAGCGGGTACGTACGGGACAGCGTCGGATGGATCTTGCCCTTGGCGACCAGGCGGTTGGCCTCCCACGCCTCGCGGTAGTTGGCGAAGTGCGAGCCGACGATGCGCTTCAGGCTCATCCACAGGTAGCGGTTGTCGTACTGGTGGACGTAGCCGGAGGTGGAGGCGCAGGTCACCACGGTGCCTCCCTTGCGGGTGACGTAGACCGAGGCGCCGAAGGTCTCCCGGCCGGGGTGCTCGAAGACGATGTCCACGTCCTCGCCGCCGGTCAGCTCGCGGATGCGCGCCCCGAACCGCTTCCACTCCTTGGGGTCCTGGGTGTGCTCGTCGCGCCAGAACCGGTAGTCCTCAGCGGTGCGGTCGATGATCGCCTCGGCGCCCATCGCCCGGCACAGCTCGGCCTTCTCGGGGCTGGAGACCACGCAGACCGGGTTGGCGCCGCCGGCCAGCGCGAACTGCGTGGCGTAGGAGCCGAGGCCGCCGCTGGCGCCCCAGATCAGCACGTTGTCGCCCTGCTTCATGTCCGCGCCGTTGGCGGAGACCAGCTGCCGATACGCGGTGGAGTTGACCAGGCCGGGGGCGGCGGCCTCCTCCCAGGTGAGGTGGCGCGGCTTGGGCATCAGCTGGTTGGACTTGACCAGGGCGACCTCGGCGAGGCCGCCGAAGTTGGTCTCGAAGCCCCAGATCCGCTGCTCGGGGTCGAGCATGGTGTCGTTGTGGCCGTCGGCGGACTCCAGCTCCACCGACAGGCAGTGCGCGACCACCGCGTCCCCGGGCTGCCAGGCGTTGACGCCGGGGCCGGTGCGCAGCACCACGCCTGCCAGGTCGGAGCCGATGACGTGGTACGGCAGGTCGTGCCGCTTGGCCAGCGGGGAGAGCCGGCCGTAGCGCTCCAGGAACGCGAAGGTCGACACCGGCTCGAAGATCGACGTCCACACGGAGTTGTAGTTGACCGAGCTGGCCATGACCGCCACCAGCGCCTCGCCGGGGCCGAGTTCGGGCACCGGCACCTGCTCGACGTGGAGCGACTTGCGGGGGTCCTTGTCGCGGCTGGGGATGCCCGCGAACATCTCGGCCTCGTCCTTGTGCACGGTCACCGCGCGGTAGGACTCCGGCAGCGGCAGCGCCGCGAAGTCGGCGGCCGTGGTGTCCGGCGCCAGGACCGCGTCCAGGATTTCCTTCATGTGACTCGCCTCCGGCGGTGCGCTCCGGCGCGGGGCGCGACGGCTGTCGCGTCGCGGTCGCGCGGTCGGGCGCAGGGGTCGGTATGGGTGGGGCGGGTGCCGTCGTCGGTTCGGCGGAAGACGTGGCGGGTGGAGCGGTGAAGGAGGCGCGCTGGTGGCGCGCCGGTGCCTGTGACGCAGGCGTCCGGACCGGGGCGCGGGGCCCTCGGGACACACGGGGAGCGGTGGTGACCGCACCCCGCCGGTCCGGACGACGACTACCGTATGGCACTGCGTGCCAGTCGTAAAGACACTGCGTGCCAACAATTTCTCTCAAGTGTCACCCCGTCCGCGCAGACGAGCAACAGCGGCCGTCCGGGGGAGGCCCGGACGGCCGCTGTGATGTGAGCGCGATTGTGTGGGGTGGGGGCGTGTGGTGG
>JAJSZB010000168.1:0-13871 GCA_050613715.1 Streptomyces sp. IBSBF 3018 | reverse complement strand
CACCCTCCCCCAGCACCCTCTGGAGTCCTCCGTGTCCGCACTCAGCGTCGAGCTGCTGGCCGCCGCCACCCCGCCGCCGATCACCGACGCCGGGAACACCCGGCTCGCCCTGTCCGCCCTCGCCGGGATCGCCGTCATCGTCGTGCTGATCACCCGGTTCAAGCTGCACGCCTTCCTGGCGCTGACCATCGGCTCCGGGGTGCTCGGCTCGGTCGCGGGCGCGCCGCTGGCCAAGACCGTCACCAGCTTCACCACCGGACTCGGCACGACGGTGGCGAGCGTCGGCACCCTGATCGCGCTGGGCTCGATCCTCGGCAAGCTGCTCGCCGACTCCGGCGGCGCGGACCAGATCGTCGACACGATCCTGGCGCGGACCAGCGAGAAGCGGCTGCCGTGGGCGATGGCGCTGATCGCCGGCCTGGTCGGGCTGCCGATGTTCTTCGAGATCGGCCTGGTGATCCTGATCCCGGTGGTGCTGCTCGTGGCCAGGCGCAGCGGTCAGTCGCTGATCAGGATCGGCATACCCGCGCTCGCCGGCCTGTCGATCATGCACGGCCTGGTGCCGCCGCACCCCGGCCCGCTGGCGGCGATCGACGCGATCCACGCCGACATGGGGACCACGCTCGCGCTCGGCGTGCTGGTCGCGCTGCCGACGCTGGCGATCGCCGGGCCGCTGTTCGGGCGGGTCGCCTCCGGCTGGGTCGACGTGTCGCCGCCGGAGCGGATGACGCCGACCCGCGCCTCGGACGAGCTGGACAGGCGGCCGAGCTTCGTGGCCACCGCGGGCACCATGCTGCTGCCCGTCGTGATGATGCTGGCCAAGGCGCTCGCCGACGTGTTCGTGGACGACCAGAGCAGCCTGACGTACCGGGTCTTCGACGTCATCGGCACGCCGCTGATCGCGCTGCTGGCCGCGGTGATCGTGGCGATGTTCACGCTCGGCCGGGCGGCCGGCTTCGACAAGGAGCGGATGGCGGCGACGGTCGACGCCTCGCTCGCGCCGATCGCCGGCGTCATGCTCATCGTCGGCGCGGGCGGCGGCTTCAAGCAGACTCTGGTCGACTGCGGCGTGGGGCAGACCATCCTGGACTGGTCGAAGGACTGGAACATCTCGGCGCTGCTGCTCGGCTGGCTGATCGCGGTGCTGATCCGGATCGCGACCGGATCGGCGACGGTGGCGATCATCTCCGCGGCCGGCCTGGTCGGACCGCTCGCCGACGGCATGTCGACGTCGCACACCTCGCTGATGGTGCTGGCCGTCGGCGCCGGCTCGCTGTTCTTCTCACACGTCAACGACGCCGGCTTCTGGCTGGTCAAGGAGTACTTCGGGATGGACGTCCCGCAGACCCTGAAGACCTGGTCGGCGATGGAGACGGTGATCTCGGTGGTGGCGCTGGGCTTCGTGATGCTGCTGTCGGTGATCATCTAGCCGGCGGTCGCCGGGGTGGTTCACCAGCGCGGCACCGCCGGCGTGGTCCACCCCGGGTCCGCCTTGCGCATGGCCGCCGCGTCGTCGCGGTCGCGCATCGTGCCGTCGTCGTCGAGCCAGCGCCGGTGCAGCCGGTCGAGCGCGTCGCGGTCGAGGTCGACGCCGAGGCCGGGGCGGTCGCTCACGGTCAGCGCGCCGCCGGTGAAGACGTGCCGCTCGGTGATGACGTCCTCGGTCTGCCAGGGGTAGTGCGAGTCGCAGGCGTAGTCGAGGTTGGGCACGGTCGCGGCGACGTGGGTCATCGCGGCGAGGCTGATGCCCAGGTGGGTGTTGGAGTGCATGGACAGGCCGACGCCGAAGGTGCGGCAGACCGCCGCGAGCTGCTGGGTGTTGCGCAGGCCGCCCCAGTAGTGGTGGTCGGAGAGCACCACCTGGACCGCGCCGCGGGTGAACGCCTCGCGGATCTCGGGGAAGGTCGTGACGCACATGTTGGTGGCGAGCGCCAGGTCGGTGCCGGCCGCGACCCGGGCCATCCGGTCGGTGCCGCTGGCCGGGTCCTCCAGGTACTCCAGCACGTCGGCGAGTTCGCGGGCGACCTCCAGGGAGGTCTCCACGGACCAGGCGCCGTTGGGGTCCAGCCGCAGCGGGCGGCCGGGGAACGCCTCGGCGAGCGCGCGGACCGCGGCGATCTCCTGGTCGGGCGGGAAGACGCCGCCCTTGAGCTTGAACGAGCCGAAGCCGTACCGCTCGGCGAAGCGCCGCGCCTGCGCGACGACGCCGGCCGGGTCGAGCGCCTCGCCCCAGTCGTCGGCCTCGCCCTGGCCCTGCGGGTGGGCGGCGAAGCGGTAGAAGAGGTAGGCGCTGTAGTCGACGCGGTCGCGGACCTTGCCGCCCAGCAGCGCGTGCACGGGCAGCCCGAGGGTCTTGCCGAGCGCGTCGAGGCACGCCACCTCGAAGCCGGAGATGACCGACAGCCGCAGCTTGTCCGCGGTCTGGACGCCGCGCAGGCCGCCCACGTCGACCGAGTCGGAGACGTCCGCGGGGTCGCCGCAGACCTGCTCGGCGAGGGTGAACAGGCCGTTCAGGTCGCTGATCGACCGGCCGGGCAGCGCCTTGGCCAGCGGCGCGGCGAGGTCGAGGTAGCGCGTGTCGCCGTACGTCTCGCCGATCCCGGTGGTCCCGTCGGCGGTGACGACCTCGATGATGAGGCGCGGGGTGTACGGCTGGTGGACGCCCTGGGTGTTGAGCAGCGGCGGATCGGCGATCAGGATGGGGGTCAGCCGCACCTCGGCGACGGTGGTGCCGGCCGCATCGGCGCCGACGGGACGGGCCCCCGGAGCCGCTGTCTGCATATGTGAATTACGTTCACCCATAAGTCCAGAGCGTAGGCGGGTGCGGCACCGGACGTCAACGTGGCCTCCCCGGCGCCGCCCGGCGCGGGCTCGACGCCACTCCGGCGCGGGCGCGGCACCGCCCCACCACGGATGTGACGCACGCGCCACGCGGGGCGCCGCACGGAACCTGGACTGCATACCGACCAGTCGGTACGATTTCGCCATGACGGATACGGACACTCCCCCCGGGCTCGACCTCGACCGGCTGCGCGCCCTCCTGGACCGGGAACGCCCCGGCCTGGTGGCCGGCCCGCTCGACGCCCGGCTCATCGAGGGCGGCCGCTCCAACCTCACCTACCGCGTCAGCGACGGCTCCGGCGCCTGGGTGGTGCGCCGCCCGCCGCTCGGCCACGTGCTCGCCACCGCGCACGACATGGCCCGCGAGCACCGGGTGATGTCCGCCCTCGCCCCGACCCCGGTCCCGGTGCCGGGCACGGTACTGCTGTGCGAGGACCCCGAGGTGCTGGGCGCGCCGTTCTACGTGATGGAGTTCGTGCCGGGCACGCCGTACCGCACCGAGGCGCAGCTGCGCGAGCTGGGCGCCGAGCGGACCCGGAAGATCGCGCTGAACCTGGTCGACACCCTCGTGGACCTGCACGCGGTGGACCCCGCGGCGGTGGGGCTGGCCGGCTTCGGCCGCCCCGAGGGCTTCCTCGACCGCCAGCTGCGCCGCTGGGGCAAGCAGCTCGACGCCTCCCGCAGCCGCGAGCTGCCGGGCATCGACGAGCTGCACGCCGCGCTCGGCCGCCGGATGCCGGTCTCGCCGCCGCCTGCGGTCGTGCACGGCGACTACCGCCTGGACAACGTGCTCGTGGACGCCGACGACCGGTTGACCGCCGTACTGGACTGGGAGATGTCCACCCTCGGCGACCCGCTCACCGACCTCGGGCTGCTGGTGATGTACGGCGAGCAGCAGGACATCCCCGGCTTCCCGGTCCCCACCGCGGCCGGCGCCCCCGGGCACCCGACCTCCGCCGAGACGGTGGAGCGCTACGCCGCCCGCTCCGGCCGGGACGTGTCGGCGATCGGCTGGTACACCGCCTTCGCCTTCTTCAAGCTCGCCGTGATCCTCGAAGGCATCCACTACCGCTGGACGCTCGGGCAGACGGTCGGCCGCGGCTTCGACCGGATCGGCTCCGTGGTGCCCCTGTTCATCGACCGCGGACTGCACACACTCCAGCACCGGAAGGGCTGACCCATGGACTTCGGTTACGACGCCAGGACCGAGGAGCTGCGCGAGCGCCTCGGCGCGTTCCTGGAGGAGCACGTCTACCCCGCGGAACCGGTCTTCGACGAGCAGCGCGAGCAGGCGGCCGGCGAGGCGCGCTGGTCGGCGCCCCCGGTGGTGGAGGACCTCAAGGCCACCGCCCGCGCCCAGGGCCTGTGGAACCTCTTCCTCCCCGGCGAGCACGGCGCCGGGCTGACCAACCTCCAGTACGCGCCGCTGGCCGAACTCACCGGCCGCAGCCCGCACCTGGCGCCCCCGGCACTCAACTGCGCGGCCCCGGACACCGGGAACATGGAGGTGCTGGCCGAGTTCGGCACCCCCGCGCAGCGCAAGGAGTGGCTGGAGCCGCTGCTGGCCGGGGAGATCAGGTCCGCGTTCGCGATGACCGAGCCGGACGTCGCCTCCTCGGACGCCACGAACATCGAGACGCGGATCGAGCGCGACGGCGACTCGTACGTCATCAACGGCCGCAAGTGGTACATCTCCGGGGCGATGAACCCCAAGTGCGCGATCTTCATCGTGATGGGCAAGACCGACCCGGACGCCGAGCGGCACCGCCAGCAGAGCCAGATCCTGGTGCCGCGCGACACTCCGGGCCTGGAAGTGCGGCGCGGCATGCGGGTGTTCGGCTACGACGACGGCGACCACGGCGGCCACGCCGAGGTGGTCTTCCGCGATGTGCGGGTGCCGGCCGAGAACCTGATCGGCGAGGAGGGCGGCGGCTTCGCCATCGCGCAGGCCCGCCTGGGGCCGGGCCGCATCCACCACTGCATGCGGCTGATCGGCATGGCCGAGCGGGCAGTTGAGCTGATGTGCCGGCGCGCGGCCGGCCGGGTCGCCTTCGGCAAGCCGCTCGCCGCGCAGGGCGTGGTGCAGGAGTGGATCGCCGAAGCCCGGGTGGAGATCGAGCAGTTGAGGCTGCTGGTGCTCAAGACGGCCTGGCTGATGGACACCGTCGGCAACCAGGGCGCGCACACCGAGATCCAGGCCATCAAGATCGCGACGCCGGCGGCCGTCCAGCGGATCGTCGACCGGGCCATCCAGGTCCACGGCGCGGGCGGCGTCGGCCAGGACTTCCCGCTCGCCCATCTGTGGGCCGCCGCGAGGACGCTGCGCCTGGCGGACGGCCCCGACGAGGTCCACAAGCGCTCGCTCGCCCGGCGCGAGCTCAAGCGGTACCGCTGAGGGTCCGAAGGCGGTACCGCGGAGGTCTTGAGCGGTACCGCTCCGGGTCGCGAGCGGTACCGCTGAGATCTCGGGCGGTACCGCCCGAGGCCGCGTCCCTCAGGGGAGGACGACCAGGCGGCCCACGGTCGCGCCGTCCGCCACGCGCTGGACGGCGTCGGCCGCGCCGTCCAGCGGGACGCGCTCGCTGACCAGCGGGCGCACCTCCCCGTCCGCGGCCAGCCGGGTCAGCTCGTCGTGGGCGTGCCGTACGGCGACCGGGTCGTGGGTGTTGTACAGGCCCCAGTGCAGGCCGTGGATCGAGTAGTTCTTCACCAGCGCGTGGTTGAGGCCGGGCGCCGGGACGGTGCCCGAGGTGAAGCCGACCACCACGATGCGGCCCTCGAAGGCGATGCACTTGGTGGAGCGGGCGTACGCGTCGCCGCCGACCGGGTCGTAGACGACGTTGGCGCCGCGGCCCCCGGTCGCCTCCTTGACCACGGCCACGAAGTCCTCCGTGCGGCGGTCGACCACGAGGTCCGCGCCCAGCTCGCGGGCGGTCTTCGCCTTGTCGGCGCCGCCGACCACGCCGATCACGGTGGCGCCCGCCGCCTTGCCGAGCTGCACGGCCGCGCTGCCGACGCCGCCGGACGCCGCGTGCACCAGGAGCGTCTCGCCCGGCCGCAGCGCGGCGCGCCGGTGCAGCCCGAACCAGCCGGTCTGGTAGCCGATGTGCAGCGCGGCGGCCTGCGCGTCGTCCAGCGCCTCGGGAGCGGGCAGCACTCCCTCCGCCGGCACCACCGCGTACTGCGCGAAGGCGCCGCCGGGCAGCGCGGCCGGGCTGATCACGCGGGCGCCCGCCTCGATCCCGGTCACGCCCTCGCCGAGGGCGTCGACCTCACCGCACATCTCGACGCCCGGCGTGAACGGCAGCGGCGGGCGGATCTGGTACTGCCCGCGGCAGAGCATGGCGTCGGGGAAGTTCACGTTCGCCGCCCGCACCCGCAGGCGCACCTGGCCGGGGCCGGGCTCGGGGACCGGCACCTCGTCGAGGCGCATCACCGTACGCGGCTCGCCGGTCTCGTGCACGCGCCATGCCTTCACGTGGGACTCTCCAGGGGGTCAGGGCCGCCGCAGCGAGTGCAGCAGCAGGTCGGAGAACTCGGTGGCCACCTGCCGCGCGGTCAGCGGGCCGTCCGCGTGGTACCAGGTGCCCAGGTGGTGCACGGAGCCGAAGAAGTAGTCGACGACCAGGTCCGGCCGCGGCTCGGGGCGGAAGTGCCCGTCGCGCTGGCCCTCCTCGACCAGCGAGCGGAACGTCTCGTGGTAGCGGCGGCGCTCGGCGCGCACGGCCTTCTGCTTCTCCGGGCTCAGCTGGTGGATCGAGCGGAAGAAGATCTTGGTGTCGTCCAGGTTCTGGATGCTGGTCACGACGACGTCGGCGGCGGCCTCGGCGAGCCGGGCGCGGACGTCGCCGGGGCCGGCCGCGATCGCGTTCAGCCGCTCGGTCTGCAACCGCAGGACGCGGGCGTAGATCTCGTGCAGCAGGTCGTCCTTGGAGCCGAAGTAGTGGTAGAGCGCGCCCTTGGTGACGCCGGCCGCCTCCACGATCTCCTGCACCGAGGTGCGGTCGTAGCCGCGTTCGGCGAAGAGCCGGGTGGCCTCGGCGAGCAGCCGCTCGGGAACCGCGGGACCCGGGCCGGACGCGGAGCCCGTGCCCGATGCCGTGCCCGAACCGGGAACCGTCCGCGCGCGCGTGCCCGATGCCGTGCCCGGGCCGGAAGCCGTGCCCGAGCCGGAAGCCGTGCCCGAGCCGGAAGCCGTCCGCGCGCCCGTGCCCGCCCCCGCACCCGGTGCCGTACGCGTACCGGTGTCCTCGCCGTCGCCCTTCGGCCTGCGTGCCATGCCCTGTCGTCCTCTCTCAGCCTGCCGGGCGCCCGTTCCCGGCCGGTACGGTTCCGGTGCGGCCGCGCCGCGGACCGTACCCCCGGTAAGGACCCTATCCGGCCGGTCCGCCGCACCCGGCCGTCATCGGCCGAGCGCCTTCAGCTCGCGCCGCAGGATCTTGCCGGTGGCGGTCTTCGGCAGCTCGCCGAGCACCTCGACCTCGCGCGGGTACTTGAACGCCGCCAGCCGCTCCTTGCAGTACGCGACCAGTTCCGCGGCGTCGGCCCGCGCGCCCGGGCGCAGGCTGACGTACGCCTTCACGCTCTCGCCGCGGTAGGCGTCCGGCACCCCCACGACCGCGGCCTCGCGCACCGCGGGGTGGGTGTACAGGACGTCCTCGACCTCGCGCGGCCACACCTTGAAGCCGGACGCGTTGATCATGTCCTTCTTGCGGTCGACGACGTAGAGCCAGCCGTCCTCGTCCATGAAGCCGATGTCGCCGGTGAGCAGTTCGCCGCCGGGGATGGCGGCCTCGGACTCCTGCGGCCGGTTCCAGTAGCCGGGGACGACCATCGGTCCGCTCACCGCGATCTCGCCGGTGTCGCCGAACGGCGCCTCGGCGCCCGTCTCGTCCAGGATCCTGACCATCGTGCCGGGCCCGGGCACCCCGACCGCGAGCGTCCCCGACGCGGGGTCGACCGGCGCCTCCAGGCCGGGCGGGACGCTCGCGCAGGGCGCGGTGCACTCGGTGAGGCCGTAGCCGTTGGCCAGGTACAGCCCGCCGCTGCGCTCGCGGAACGCCTCGACCACCGCGGGCGGCAGCGGCGCGCCGCCGGAGGAGATCAGCCGGAACGACGCGAAGTCCGCGGCGGTCGCGTCCGGCCGGGCGAGCAGCGCCATGAACGCGGTGGACGGGCCGACGGTGTACACCGGCCGGTGCTCGCGGAAGGCGTCGAGGACCACGCCGGGCTCGAAGCGGTACGCCAGCGCCACCGTGTGGCCGCCCACCAGCGCCGCGGCGAGCTGGCAGACCATGCCGGTGATGTGGAACAGCGGCGCGAGCGCGAAGTACACCGCGTCCTCGTCGAAGCCCTGGATGCGCACCTGGCGGTGGGCGTTGAAGGAGATGTTGCCGTGGGTGTTGAGCGCGCCCTTGGGGCGGCCGCTGGTCCCTGAGGTGTAGCTGACCAGCGCGGTGTCGGCGGCGGCCGGCAGCGGCACGTCGGGGCGGGGGCCGGCGGCGGCGCGGGCGGCGGCGAGCAGGTCCGCGGCGTCGGCGGCGGGCAGCCGCCCGCCGCTCAGCACCCGGGCGTCGTCGCGGGTCTGCAGGTCGTACTCGCTCGCGGTCAGTGCGATCGCGACGCCGGCGCCGGCCGCCGCGCCGCGCACGTAGGCGTCCCAGGCGCGCTCGGAGCAGACGACGCCCGCGGCGCCGGAGTCGGCGAGGATGTACGCCAGCTCCTGCTCCTTGTACATCGGGTTGACCGGGACCACCGCGCCGCCCGCCTTCCACGCGGCGAGCACGGCGACGGCGAACTGGGGCGTGTTCTGCAGCATGACGGCGAGCCGGTCGCCGGCCGCGAAGCCGGCCGCGCGCAGGTGCCGGGCCAGGCCGTCGGAGAGCGCGTCCAGCTCGCCGTAGCTGACGACGCCGTCGAAGTAGCGCAGCGCGGGGTGGCCGGGGGCGCGCTCGGCGTGCGCGAGGAAGGCGTGCAGCACGGACGGCGGGTACGCGGTGTCCTGCCGCTGCTCGGCGGTGAAGTGCTTGAGCCAGGGGCGGTCGGCGTAGGCGGTCATGCGCGGGGACCTTCCGTGGTGCGTGCGGGGGACGCGGGCGCGGGTGCGGGCGCGGGTGGGGGTGCGGGCGCGGGTGCGGCCGGGGTGTCGCCCGCGCCCTGCGCCTGCGCCTGCGCCTGCGCCTGCGCCTGCGCCTGCGCCTGCGCCTGGAGGGACTCGTAGCCGCGCTGCAGCTTGTTCATGCCGCCGAGCCAGCGCTCGGGCTCGGCCGCGCGTGCCGCGTAGTAACCCGCCACCTCCGGGTGCGGCAGGATCAGGAAGCGCTCGGCGGCGATGCCGTCGAGGACCGCGCGCGCGACGTCCTCCGGCTCGATCGCCGTGGGCTTGAGCACCAGGTCGCCGGCCGGTCCGGTGGAGTCGAGCATCGCGGTGCGCACGCCCTGCGGGCAGACCGCGTGGACGTGGACGCCGCGGTGCCGGTAGGTCAGCGACAGCCACTCGGCGAAGGCCAGTGCGCCGTGCTTGGTCACCGAGTACGGCGCCGCGCCGATCATCGTCAGCAGCCCGGCGGCCGAGACGGTGGACACGAAGCGGCCCTCGCCGCGCTCCAGCCACTCCGGCAGCAGCGCGCGGGCGGCCCGCACATGGGCCATGACGTTGACGTCCCAGGCCAGTTCCCAGGCCGCGTCGTCGGCCTCGGGGCCGCCCCCGGTGCCGACCCCGGCGTTGGCGCAGAAGACGTCGATCCGTCCGCCGAGCGCGGTGCGGGCGGCGGGCACGACGGCCGAGGCGTCGCCGGGCACGACGGTGGCGCCGATCTCGTCGGCGGTCCTGCGGGCGGCGTCCGCGTCGAGGTCGTTGACCGCGACCCGGGCGCCCTCGGCGGCGAACGCGCGGGCGAGCGCCGCCCCGATCCCCCCGCCGGCTCCCGTGACGACCACCCGGGCGTCGCGCAGCGCTTCCACGGCCACGGCCTGTCTCCTTCGACTCGGCGATCCTCCGGGCCGCGGCCCGGAGGGGCGGCACGGCCTCCGCTCGCATACTAAGCGGTCGGTCACGAGACGGGAAGAGCGTTCGCCGGTCGCGGTCGCCGCGTCCCCCGGACGGCCGCGGGGGCCGGGCGCGCGTGCGCCCGGCCCCCGCGTCGCACTCAGCGGTGCGAGGGGAACTCCACGACCTGCTGGAAGGTCGGGCGGTTCTGCCAGCTGATCCGGTCGTCGGTGACGCCGCCCAGCGGGCGCTGGACGATCGAGTCGGCGCACCACTGGTCGCCGGCCGAGCAGCCGCCGTCGTCACCGGGGTAGACGGTGCTCGCCGGGACCGCCGCGGCCTGCTTCAGCGTGGACAGCAGCACGTCGCGGCAGGCCGACAGCTGGCCGCCGCCGCAGTACGTCTGCGCGAGCGCGCCCTGCACCGGCTGCCCCAGCACCTTGCGCAGGTCCTTGTCCGCGTAGGACCACCAGCCGTACTGGAAGGAGCTGCCGGCGTGCGAGCCGGTCGGGCCGTGGCCGGCCGAGGGCGACTCGTCGACGGTCAGGTTCGCCGTCAGCGCGGTGTAGAGGTCGCTGCCGAGGCCGGGCTCGAACTCGCCCTGGATCAGCAGCGGCCACCACGCGTCCATCACCCGGATCGCGTCCGCGTTCGCGTACGCGTGGGAGCCGGGCGACGTCTCGTGCCGCTTGGCGCCGGCCTGGCTCCAGGCCGTCAACTGCTGGACGGCGGTGGCCTCCTGGGAGTCGGTGACCGGCGCGGTGCCGATGATCTGCAGCAGCTCGGGTAGCAGGTCCTCGCCGCGCAGGTCGGTCAGCGCCGCGTCCTCCATCGCCTTGGCCAGCGCCGAGCGGGTCACACCGCCCTGCTGGACCAGCGCCTTGACCCGGTCGTTCAGCAGGTCGGCGCGGTGCACCGAGCCGTCGCCGAAGCCGGCCGCGGTGTAGCCGGGCGCCTGCTTGTTGTTCCAACTGACGTAGTAGTCCTGGTCGACGGACTGCGGGTGCTGCGAAGGCGGTGTGTAGTCCGCGGTGTTGTACGTCGGGTCCCAGCCGCGCCAGTCGTAGGCGGCCTGCGCCCACACCGGGAAGGAGGCGTCGACGCCCGTGGCGCGCACCGGGTTGGTGCCGCTGTTGTAGTAGGCGGTCTGCCGGGAGTCGGCGTAGAACCAGTTGAACGTGTAGTTGATGTCCTGCGCGGCCTGCTGGAAGGACGCCGCGTCGTGCACGAACGCCGGGTCGTTCAGCTCCTGGAAGCCCAGGATCGAGTCGGCCTCGTGCCGGTAGGAACTGCGCAACTGCGTGTAGGCGACGGGCTTCCCGCCGACCGTGGCGCGGTACTCGACCGGGCCGTAGGCGGTGCGCCACACCTGCATCCGGTACGAGCCGGCCGGCGTGGAGTCCGCGGTGGTGGGCTGCCAGGAGTTGGTCCGCTCCAGCTTCTCCATCGGCACGCAACTGCCGTGGAAGACGTAGTGCGTGGCGTCCTGGCACAGCTCGACCGCGTAGGTGTCGGTGACGTCCTGGGAGGCCGAGGTGGCGCTCCACGCGTAGTCCTGACCGCGGCCCAGCTCGACGTACATGCCCAGGCCCGCGAAGGAGGCGCCGCGCGCGCTGATGCCGGGGCCCTGCAACTCCTGGAGCATCAGCAACTGTGGGGCGAAGTAGCCGGTCTGCGGGCCGAACACGGCGACCGGGTGCCCGCTGGCGGTGTGCGCGCCGCTGACCACGAGGGCGTTGGACATGCCCTTGCGCGGCGCGGAGAACAGGTTGGACGGCAGCACGCCGGGGCTCTTGGTGGTGGACTGGGTGGCGCCGCCGGTCGCGTCGTAGACCAGCGGCTCGGGCACCACCGAGCCGGGGTCGGGCAGCGCCTCGCCCTGCGGACTGGCCGGCTTGCCCGCGTACGGGAAGCTGTGGCCGTCGTGCACGGTGGACACGGCCTCGGGGTCGTCGCGTTCGCGGAAGGACTCCCAGACCTGGGTGCCCTTGTCGACGCCGTACTTCTGCTGCGCCGCCGCCAGCGACAGCGCGGACTGCACCTCTCCCCCGCCGCCGGTGCCGAACAGCGCGCCGATCACCGAGGCGAGCGCGATCAGGTCGGTGAGCTTGAAGGGTTCGATGGTGCCCGCGTTGGTGATCGCGTCGACGTGCCCGGTCAGCACGTACTCGCCGGGGAAGTAACGGCCGCTCTTGGCCGCCGTGATGTAGGCGTTGATGCCGTCGATGTAGGACTGCGCGTCGGCGAGCGCCTGCTGGCCGCGCGAGCCGCCCTGCTGGGAGAGCCAGTCGACCTGCGACTGGAGGTCGTCCTCGGTGTACGGCGCCTGCCGCCAGAACTCCTGCTCCAGGCCGCGGTTGGCCGCCGCGCCGCCGGCGAACGACGACAACTCGCCGCGTCCGACGTGCCGGAAGAGGTCCATCAGCCACAACCGGTCCTGCGCCGCGGCGTATCCGGCGCCGAACTCGGTGCCCGAGCGGGTGGTGCCCTTGATGTGGGGGATGCCGGTCTTCTTGTCCCGGGTGATCGTGACGTCGGAGCGCGGGCTCGTCGTCGAGGCCACCTGGTCGGAAGGGACGCCGAAGGAGGAGGAGTTGAAGAAGTTGGTGATGCTCGCGTCGGTCAGGCCCGGATAGCCGTCGGCCAGCGAGGAGTAGGGGCCGAGCTGGTCCATGGTGTGCGCGGGGCGGGTGCCGAACACCTTGTTCGCCAGGATGTCGGCGAGGGTCGCGTTGCCGTTCTCGCCGGGCGGGAGGATGTCCGCGCACTGCCCGCCGCAGTAGTCGGTGGTGGGGTCGGCGGCGTGCGCGGCCATCGGCAGGGGTGCGATCAGGGTCGCGCCGAGCGCGAGCAGCGCGGCGGCGGTGGCCGTGCGCAGGCGGCCGAGCCGGTGGAACCTCCGGAACGCGCCTCTGAACGGTCTGGTGCGCCTGCTGAGGGGTCTGGTGCGCGTGCCGGTCGGTCGTGGGGGAGTCCGCAGCGGCATGTCTGCTCCTTCCGGGTGCCGGTGCGCGGAGGTTACCGCCGGTACGGCAGAGCCGGAAGATGAACATACGTCAACTTTTGGTGAGGGCCGGGGCGGGGGCCGCGCGCGGGCGCGACGGCGGCCCGGCGCATCGGTCCGGACCGCCGGGCCCCTTGATCCGGAGCGCCGGGCGGCTCAGGCGGTCCGCCGGGCGGCTCGGGCGGTCACGCCGGGCGGCTCAGGCGGCCCGCAGCACGAACACGCCCCAGCCCAGGTAGCGCCGCGTGTACGTCAGGTGGGTGCGGCGGGCGTGGTCGGCGAACTCCCGCATGTCCGCCGCGTCCGGGTGCCCGGGGTGGTCGCGCAGCCAGTCGGAGACGGTGAGCCACTGCGCGGCGGCGTAGCGGTCCCAGCTGTCGCCGTCGGCGAGCACCATCTCCACGAGTTCCATGCCGGCCGCCTCGAACCGGTCCAGCGTGCCGGCCAGCGAGGCGTGGTCGTCGGGCTCCATGCCCAGCGCCTCCAACGCCTCCTCGGGCGCGGGCTCGTTCCAGTACGGTTCGCCGATCAGCATCAGGCCGCCGGGGCGCAGCGCGGGCCGCAGCAGGTCGATCGTGCCGGCCAGGCCCTGCCCGATCCAGGTCGCGCCGACGCACGACACGATGTCGTACGCGCGCGGTTCGGCCTCGTACGCACCGGCGTCGCCGCGCTCGAACGCGATCCTGTCGGCCACGCCGAGCTCCTCGGCCCGCGCCCTGGCCGCGGCCAGGAACACCTCACTGACGTCCACGCCGACGCCGCCGCTGCCGTACCGCGCGGCCCAGCTCGCGAGCATCTCCCCCTTGCCGCAGGCCAGGTCCAGGTGGCGGCCGCCCTCGCGGGGCCGGCAGATCTCACCGAGCAGCCGCAGCTTCTCCTCGGTGATCGGGTTCATGACGCGGTGCCGGGCTTCGGCGATCTCGTGGTGGCGCAGGCTCATGGGCGCGCATGCTGCCGGATCGCGCGGCGCGGCGCCAATCGATTGCCGGCGGCCGGCGGGGTGGGGAGGCCCGCCGGGTGCGTGCGGCGGGCCTCCCC